>CALRWH020000081.1:0-10783 GCA_943371805.1 Pseudomonas synxantha
GTGCGCATCATTCGCGAGGCGCAACCGCGCCCCGTCGTCATGGTGGGAGACGGGGTCAACGACGCACCCGTGCTCGCCGTGGCCGATGTGGGCATCGCCATGGGGGCCAAGGGCTCCACCGCCGCGAGCGAATCGGCCGACGTCGTGATTCTTATCGATGACCTCGCGCGCGTGGCACGCGCCGTCGCCATCGGGCAGCGCACGGTGCGCATCGCGCTGCAGAGCATCTGGCTCGGCATCGCTATTTCGATCGCGCTCATGCTGGTGGCTGCGGTGGGTTTGCTGCCGGCGATCGCCGGTGCCGCGCTGCAAGAGGTCGTCGACCTCATCGCGATCGTCGGGGCACTGCGCGCGGTGCGTGCCGGGGCCGCTCCTGTACCGGGGCTGGATGCTCCGCTGCGGCAACCCGCGCGTGAACAGCAGCCCGTGCTGACTCAGTAGCCCGCGAAGTAGTCGGTGTGCACGCGCCGCACTCCACCCCGGCGCAGAGCCGTGCGGGCTGCCGACACGATCCCCGGTGCGCCGGAGACGTACCCGCGCCGCGAGGCGAGGTCGGGCACGAGCTCGCGCAGGGCATCCGTCGTCAACTGATCGGGAGTCAGCTCAACGATGCGGGCCGAGGCACGCTCGAGCACGTCGCGGTAGAGCACTTCGCCGGGGTTCGACGACACGACGACCACGACGATGTCGCGCTGTTCGCCGCGCTCGGCGAGGCTCGCGAGCTGGCTCGCGAACGGGGTCATGCCGATTCCGCCGGCGACCATGAGCAACGGGATGCTCGCATCACGCGGCAGTACAAAGTCACCGGCCGTCTGCGTCACCGCAACGCGGCTGCCCGGCTCGAGAGCGCCAAGCGCCTTCTTGAACGAGCTGCCGCCGTCGGGAGTGCGCATACCGATCGCAATGCGCGGAGCCTCGACCGCCACGGCCTGCTCGGGGGGTGACGCGATCGTGAACGTGCGACGCAGTCCGCGAATGTCGGCGGCGTGCGGCAGGTGCAGTTCGAGGTACTGCCCCGCGATGAACGGAATGCGGCGCGAGGGTTCAAAGCGGTACTCGGTCGCAAACGGCGAGAGCGTCACGCGCTCGACCAGGCGCAGCGAGAAGCCGCTGCGGCGCGAGATCGCGAAGGCCACGATATTGCCGAGCACGAGAGCGAGCTCGGGCGAGCGGTAGATCGGTCCGAAACTGAAGGGTGCCGAGAACGCCACCGCAACTGCGGCCGCCGTGACCCACTGTTGCCAGCGCCGGGGCGGCAGCGTGAGCGGTTCGCTGAGCATGAAGCCGGCAAGAAAAACGATGGGAAAGAGCTGGAGCACGGTCGTCACCGCGGTGAGCGGATCGCTGCCCGTCGCCACTAAGCGGCTACCGCTCAGCACGACGGCGAGCACGATGAAGATGAGGCCAACGTCGAGCCGGCGCGTGCGGTCGAGCAGCAGCAGGGCGCCGATCGCCACGGCCGGCAAGAGGGCCGGAGTGGCAACCCACCAGAAGCCCACGCCTTGACCCGCGTAGTAGCCGATGATGCCCGCGAGGAGCACGCCCGTTGCTGCGGGGTTCAGCAGGTGCCGCCCGCGCCACACGATGAGGTACTTCGAGAGCGCGGCAATCACGCCAGCCCCGGCCGCCGCGATGAGCGCCGGGGTCGACAGGCTTGGCTGCGCGATGCACGCGATGATGAGCGCCGTGATGACGCTCGATTCGCGATGCGGCACGACGCGAGCGAGGCGAGCGGCGATCTCGTTAGCGCCGAGGGTGGCCACGATGACAACCCCGAGGGTGCCGAGAATCGCAAAGGGGTCGGGCCCGATCACGTCAAGAAACGCGAAGAGCACCGCTTGCGCGAGCACGATGGCGAGAGTGATCGTGGCCAGGCGGTACATGCTGACCCGGCCCGTGATGGCGTCGATGCGTGCTCTCATGCAAACAGCTCCCCTCGAAGACCGGGGCTCGCGTCGAGCCGCCCGTCACTCGTCAATCGAACCCACTCGAACGAGAAGGCGTCGGCCAATCGCACCGGTTCAGCGAAGAATAGTGCCGTCGCGAGTCCGTCGGCCAGCAGTGCGGTGTCGGCAACCACCCACGTGGCAATCACCCCCTGGTCGACCGGCAGGCCCGTCACCGCATCGATGATGTGGTGCAGCCCCGCGCCCCACGCGCGGCGATTGATTGCCGAGGCACACAGTGCGGCGTTGTGCAGCTCGACGACGCCGACCGCCTTCGTGGGGTCGGCCGGGTTCTCGAGCGCGACACGGATGCGGCGCTCACCCCGCACGCGCACGTCGCCACTCGCATCGACCACGGTGTCGCCTACGCCGCGGGCCGCGAGCAGGTCGCCGACGAGGTCGACGAGGTAGCCCTTGCCGGCGGCACCCACATCGAGCACGACGGGAGCAACCGTGTCGAGAGTGATCCCCTCGACGGTGTGCCGCAGCGCGATGGTGTCGGCCCAGCTCGGGGCGGGCAGCGGCGCTCCCGACGGAGTCAGTCGGTAGGCGGCGTCGTAGCCGAGGCGCTCGAGTGAGGCTCCGACGAGGGGCGTGAGGCGGGCATCCGTCAGCGCGTGAAGCTGCTCGTAGAGCGCGAGCAACGGCGCGGCATCGGCGGGCAGGCGCCACGACCCGGCCTCGCGGGCGATGCGTGACACGAGCGAATCGTCGCGAAAGCGCGACCAATCGCGGTCGAACTGCTCGATGCGGTCGAGTACCGCCGAGAGGTCGTCGGAGCTCAGGGCTGCTCCGAGAGAGCCCACCGGGGTTTCGGCGCCGCCGTGGCCGATGCGCCACGGCGTGCCGATCGCCTCAAAGCTCGATGGCTCGAGCACGGTCGCAATGACCTCAGCCGTCGAGGGCTTCTGCCTTGATGGTTGTCAGCGCTTCGCGAAACCCGTTGCCCGTGAGCGACGAGCCAGCCACGACAGTGACGTTGAGACTGTCGATGTCTTGGCCGATCACGATGTCGCCAATGCCGTCGGCGAACTTGCTCTGGTAGTTGGCGGTCGTGGGGTTCGTGGGGTTGGTGGTGATCACGACGTCGGTGACGATGTCGCTCGCGAGCTCGATCGAGACGGTGATGGTCTCGCTACCGTTGGGCGACTCGTAGGGCCCGACAGCCTCATAAGTTCCATCGCGATAGCTCGCGTTGACCGGTTCGGCAGGAGGCTCGGCGGTCGCAGCGGCCGAGCACCCCGTCAGGGTGCCGATCAGGGCTGCAGCGACGCCAACCGGGGCCGCAACGCGCCCCGCGGTCGTGCGGGCGTTGGTGGTCATCATGCGGGTCATCGTGTCTCCTGGGCTCGCGTGAGAGTGTCGGCTGCGCTCAGCCGACGGTCACCAGCCTGTCGGGCTTCGGTGGGGATTCGCTGAGCCTGCGTCAAGCATTTGCCGGGTTCGTGGGCGGTCGCGCTTTACTCGACGCGCGCTTCTGCCTTGATCGTTTCGACGGCCGCGCGAAAACCGGTCGAGGTCAACGATGACCCTGCCACCACGGTGACATCGAGGTCGTCAATGTCGGTACCGATGACCTTCTCGGCGATGCCTCCGGCGAAGAGATCTTGATAGGTCGAGCTCGTAGCACTCGTGGGGTAGAGCCCAATCTCGACGTCGGTCACGATGCCGCCGTCGAGTTGCATCACGACGATGATGCTCTCGTCTCCGGCAGGGGACTGGTACGCACCATCGGCCCGATAACTGCCGTCGCGGTAGCGGGGCTCGACGACGATCTCGGGCTCCGTCGTGGGCTTCGGCTCTGGCTCGACTACGACCGTGGCGTCGACAGCGGCCGCGCATCCGCTCACGGCTGCGATGAGGGCGGCGCTCGCCACTACGGGCACGGCTCGCCGCGCGGTGCGCGTGCGAGAGGGTGCGGTCAACTGACGAGTCACACAGTCTCCTGACGCTCACTCGATCGGGCCGCTGTGCCGCGCTCAGCCCACCATCAACGAGCTTTCAGCCTGGCGAGAGACCGTCGGTATTCGCTGAGACTCAGTCGGGTGTTTGCTCTGACGATTCAGGGTGCAATTCGGTGTCGGCCTCGGTCGCGCGCCAGCCGAGAAAACGCACGGTCAGGCCTGATCGCGTTGGCGCACACACCATGGGGCCGATGAGGGCCGACTCGTGGGCAAAGCGAGCGACGCGCACGAGTCGCCACTCGGGGTCGATCGAACTGCACGCGCGAATCACGACGGCGTCGGCCATGCGGGATGCTCGCACGGTCACCACGCTGCCCACCCACTCATCGGCGCGCCCCGTCGACCAGTCGCTCGCACCGGTGGTGACGACAGCACCGAGCTGCATGTGCCCGTCGCTGAACTCGACGCCAGCCTTGATCCAGTTCTCGGCGTCCACCATGACGGCGAGCCCGGCTTGGTCGAAGTCACCGGTGAAGCCGCTCAGCTCGAAGTCGACCTCGATCGCGGTGCCCGCATCCCACCGGCGCAGCAGCGCGTGGCCATTCTCGTGACGAAAGCCATACGCGGTATCGCGCCACCAGTCGCTGCCTTCGGCGGCGACCACGGTGAGCGCGCCGGTGGCGTCGAGCGTCGCGACTACCGGCTCGCGGCTCCACGTGCCCTCGTCGAAGGCGATCGGGCCGATGGTGGCCGGCTGCTCGCTCACGTGAAAATGATGGTGCGCTGGCCGTCGAGCAGCACGCGGTCTTCGGCAAACCAGCGCACGGCCTGGCTGAGGGTGCGGCTCTCGATGTCGCGCCCGATGACGACGAGTTCGTCGGCCGAGCGCGAGTGGTCAACGCGCGTGACGTTTTGCTCGATGATCGGGCCCTCGTCGAGGTCGCTCGTGACGAAGTGCGCCGTCGCCCCGATGAGCTTGACGCCGCGGGCGTGCGCACGCGCGTAGGGGTTGGCGCCCTTGAAGCCCGGCAAGAACGAGTGGTGAATGTTGATGGCCCGCCCCGCGAGCGCCGCGCACAGTTCGGGCGAGAAGATCTGCATGTAGCGCGCGAGCACGACGAGCTCGATGTCGTGCTGTTCGACGGCCTCGAGAATGCGCGCTTCCATCGCGGCCTTCTCCTCGGGCGACGTCACAGCGCGTGATTCGAACGGCACGTCGTAGAACGACGCGAGCTCGGCGAGGTCGGGGTGGTTGCCGAGCACGAGAGGAATCTCGATGGGGAGGTGCCCGCTGCGTTGACGGAACAAGAGGTCGTTAAGGCAGTGGGCCGCTTTCGACACGAGCACGAGCGTGCGCAATGGTCGGCCCACGGCGTCGATGCGGCACTCCATGCCATAGCGGTCGATGACGGGCTGCAGGGCGGCACGAAGCTCGTCGTGATCGGCATGGGTCTCGGTCTGCAGGCGCAAGAAAAAGCGACCCGAGCCGAGGCTCGAGAACTGCTGCAGTTCGGTGATGTTGCCCTCGGCCTCGACAATGCCGCCCGTGACGGCATGCACAATGCCGGGGCGGTCGTCGCACACGAGTGTCACGATCCAGTGGTGGGGAGTGCTCACCCTCTTAGCCTATTCGGGCCGCGAGGCGTGATTGCGCGGCTACGCTGTGGCCGTGCGCCTGCCCTGGTCATCGCTGCTGCTGCTGTCGGCGGGCATCTTCGTGGCTGTGACGAGCGAGTTTCTGCCGATCGGGCTGCTGCCGCAACTGACCGCCGAGCTCGGCATCACCGAGGCCCACGTGGGCTTGCTCATCACGGTCTTCGCCGCTTCTGTTGTCATCGCTACGGCGCCGCTCACGCATCTCACGCGCTCGGTGCCGCGCAAGTCGTTGCTCATTGCTTTGCTCGCCGTGTTTGCCGTGGCCAATCTCGTCGCAGCACTTGCACCGAGCTATGCGGTGCTTCTCATCGCTCGCATCATCGGCGGTGCCGCGCACGGCGTCTTCTGGGCCGTCGTCACCCCCTACGCGGCTCGGCTCGTCGCCCCGCAGCGGCTCGCGAGTGCGGTCGCGGTTGCCACCGCCGGCGCAACGGTCGCGAGCGTGGCGGGCTTGCCGCTTGGCACACTGCTGGGCGCGGCCGTCGGCTGGCGCGTTTCGTTCGCGGTCATCGCGGCGCTCGTGGTCGTCATCGCCGTGCTTGTCGTGATCGTGCTGCCGCCGGTCGAGCATCGGTCGACGGATGCGCCATCCCGTGCGCGCTTCGCAGCCGTGCGCGACGCCACGTTTGCGCCCGTCATGGTGCTGTGCGCCACAATCGTGCTCGTCACGCTCGGCCACGCGACGTTCTATACCTACATCGCCGCGTGGGTCATCGAGGTTGCGGGGTTCGCCGTGGCTGACGTCGCGGGCATCCTGCTGCTGTTCGGCGCCGCCGGAGCGCTGGGCGTGGTCGTGGCGGGAGTGCTCGGTGATCGGTTGCCTCGCACCCTGCTGCCCGTTCTGCTGGTCGGCGTCACGGCGTCGGTGGCGGGGCTTGCCGCGGCATCCGGCTCAGCACTCGCGGTCGTGGTGCTGCTCACCCTGTGGAGCGCGTTCTTGGGCGGCGTGCCGGTGATCGCTCAGGCGCGCCTGCTGCAGACGGCATCCCTCGCCCTGCGCGACATCGCGGCCGCCTGGCTGACGGTGGCGTTCAACATCGGCATCGGCGGCGGAGCGCTGCTCGGCGGCATCGTCATCGGCACGTGGTCGGTGGCAGCTCTACCCCTCGTGACGCTCGGCTGCCTCGTTCTCGCTCTCGGCCTCGTCGTCTTCGTCGCTCGGCCACACGAACTCATCGATGATGACCACGAGGGCGACGATGCCGTTGACCATCCACGTGAGAGCGAGCGGCGTGATGCCCGGGATAAGCGGCGCCGCGAGCCATAGCGACGTGAGGGCCGCCATGCCGAGAAGGTGTGACCGCAGCCACGGCCGGCCGATCGACCGCTTGAAGAGCAGGTTGCCGAGCAAGTAGAGGGCGGGTGCCGCCACCACGACTGCGAGCGTCGCGGCATCGAGCGGGTCATCCGGATGCGCGAGCACGAGCTCATCGCCGACCGCCACGAGCACGACCCCGCCCACCAAGATCATGTGCAGGTAGGTGTAGGTCAGGCGCGCGATGGCACCGGATTGCTCGGACGCCGAGATGAACCGGTGCCCGTGCTCAGCCCCGTGGCTGAAGTAGAGCAGCCAGAACAGAATCGTGCCGACGAAGGCCGCGAGAAACGCGAAGATCGTCGATGGCGTGAAGTCGCTGCGGCTAAACACCGTGCCCGTGACGATGATCGACTCGCCCAGGGCGACGATCATGAAGAGCCCCGCGCGCTCGGCCATGTGGCCGCCCGCGACGGCCCACGAGTCGATGTTGGCGTTGCCCAGCCCGGGCACCCAGTAGCGCACGGTGGGGGCAAACAGCTCGATGCCGAGCGCGAGCGCCCAGAAGACGAACTGCAGGTCACCGCCGACGACGGCGCCGGCGATCCAGAACGGCGCCGAGAAGACGAACCAGATGCCGATGCGCGTGAGGTTCACGGCGTTGACGTGCTCGCCGACGCGGCGGTAGCTCACCACCACGAAGATCGTGCGGCCCAACTGCATGACGATGTACGCGATCGCGAACGGCCACGCGCGGTCGGCGAACGCGTAAGGGATGGCCGTGCTGAGTACGAGGCCCGCGAGCATCATCGCGATGAGCATCCACCGCACCGGCGTTTTTTCGGGGTTCATCCAGTTGGTGACCCACGTCGTATAGATCCACACCCACCACACGGCGACGAGCATGAGCACGCCCTCGAGCACGCCGCGCGGGGTTAAGTGCTCGATGACGTGGTGCGACAGTTGCGTGACGGCGAAGACGAACACGAGGTCGAAGAAGAGCTCGATGAAGGCAACGCGGTCGGCGCCCGGGGCGCGGCTTCGAAAGAGGCGGGCGATGGGCAGGTAGGCGGTCACGGGCGCTCCTGTCGGGTGGTGGTGGCGTTAGCCTAGATGCGGATGCCCGTCTTGGGGTCCCCGTGCTCGTCAGCGGCGTTGCGCTGACCGCGAAAGCTTTCTTCGTCTCATGACTAGCTCTGACCGCCCGTTTCCGTGGGTGGGCCTCATCACCCTGGCCGCCGCCATCTTCGTGCTCGTCACGAGTGAGTTCTTGCCCACGGGCCTCTTGCCCATCATGGCGAGCGACTTAGGGGTCACCGAGCCTCAAATCGGCCTGCTCATCACGATTTTCGCGGGCACCGTTGTGCTCACGGCCGCGCCCCTCGCCGCCCTCACGCGGCACTATTCGCGCAAGAGTCTGCTGCTCGTGGTGCTCGGGGTCTTCGCGCTCGCCAACGTGCTCGCGGCGATCGCGCCGAGCTATGAAGTGCTCGTGGGTGCGCGCGTGCTCGGCGGTCTTGCCCACGGGCTCTTCTGGGCCGTCGCCGGTGCCTACTCGGCCCACCTCGTGCCGCGGCACCAACTCGCGCGCGCCGTGGCCGTCACGAGCGCGGGCGGCACGATTGCGTTCGTGCTCGGCGTTCCGCTCGGCACGGCCCTCGGCCTCGCGTTCGGCTGGCGTGCGGCGTTTGGCGTCATTGCCGCGACCGTGGTCGTGCTCGTCGTGGCCGTCATCGTCTTTCTGCCGACGGTCAACCATCGCGTCTCGCTCGCCACGGGCGAGATTCGCCTGCCCGTGCGCCGCGACCCCACGATGCCCTCGGTGCTCTTCATTTGCGCGCTCGTGGTCATCATCATCACGGGCCACAACGTGTTCTACACGTACATCGCTCCCTTCGTTCTCGATACCGCAGGGTTTGCGCCCGAGTCGCTCAGCATCCTGTTGTTCCTTTATGGCGGCGCGGGAGCCATCGGCCTCGTGCTCGCGGGCGTGCTGGGCGGCCGCTACCCCCGGGGTGGCCTCTACGGGATGTTCGCCGGCGTCATGCTCGCCGTCAGCACCCTGGCGCTCTTCGCCGGAGTGCCCGTGGTCGTCGTCATCGCGTTCGTGGTCTGGGGCACGGCCTTCGGCGGAATCCCTGCGCTGCTACAGACACGCTTGCTGCGCGTCGCCTCGCCCAACGTGCGCGACGTCGGCGCGGCACTCTTGACCACGTCGTTCAACATCGGCATCGGCGGTGGGGCAGCAATCGGAGCGCTGTTGTACTCGATCTCAGGTACGACCTGGTTGCCCTGGGTCGAGGCCGGAGCCCTCGGGCTCGGCATCATCGCGTTGCTCATCATGGAGTCGCGGCGCCGCGCGCGTGGCGTGCCCCTCACGACCCGGCCGATCACGGTTGTTGAGGCCGAGTCGCCGTAGCAGTTGGGCTCTCACGGCACTGTGAGAGCGACGGCTGGGAACTGGTGCTCGCGACGTCATCACCGGCAAACTGTCGGCATGACGCTTGTGCCTGCCATCGACGAGGTCTTGTCGATCCTCGCGCGCATCGAGGGCGCTTCGCTTGAGCTTTCTGATGGCGTCGCGACTATGCGCGGAGCCATCGACTGCCCGCTCGTCGTCATCGACACTGCGCTTCTCGCTGAACACTGGGATGGATACATCGAAAGCGCCACCTCCATCTGGCCGAGCCGCCCAACGTCGGCCGGAATCGCGAGCCTTCTCTCGATCTATCTCATGGAGATCGATCCAATGGGCCCCCCGGTGGAGTCGGCGGAGTATGACCGTTCGGGATATCGACGAACGGATGGTCTCTGACAGGATCGCGTGCACGGAGCCGCGGTGTCCTTTCGGTCATCTGTTGGGCGTGACGTCCAACGATGGTGCGGGCGCCGTCGCCCGTCGCCCGTCGCCCGGCATCGCCGCTAGTCCGAGCACCCCTTCGGTCATGCTGATGAGCTGTTGAAGGCGAAGGCCTTTGCCGATCGGGCTCTGGCATGCTCCCCGGTCGTTGACGTCGAAGCAGGGAGCACTGAAAACCCATGACACATTCAGAACACGTGTTGCGTGATGCGCAACGCGCTACGCTAAACTCGTGATCGCGTCCTTCCGACACAAGGGCCTGAAAGCGTTGTTCGAGAGCGGGAGCTCGGCAGGGGTGCACCCAAACCACGCGGCGAGGTTGCGCATGCAGTTGGCGGCGCTCGACACCGCTCACGTGATTGACGACATGAACCTTCCCGGGTTCCGGCTTCACCCGCTCAAGGGCGACAAGGTCGGACGATGGTCAATAACGGTCAGCGGCAACTGGAGAATGACGTTCGAGTTTCGAGAGGGAAACGCGTACGTGCTCGACTATGAGGACTACCACTGATGGATGACCCAACACTCATGCACAACCCCCCGCACCCCGGCGAGTTCCTCTCTGCCGTGTACCTAGAGCCATTCGGCGTGAGCGGCCGCGAGCTGGCCGCCCGACTCGACGTTGCTCCCTCGACGCTCAGTCGCGTGCTGGCCGGTTCGAGCCGGGTCACACCCGAGATGGCGCTTCGACTCTCGAAGGCGGTCGGCCGCAGCGCTGAAAGCTGGTTGTCGATGCAGGATGCCCACGACCTGTGGGTCGCCCGCCAGACGATTGACCTCGCGCGCGTGCGGCCGCTCGATCTCGCGGCATCGTGAGCGTTTGGCGAGCATCCCGAACCGCGCCCTGAACCGCGCCGTGTACCGCGCATCGGCAGACGCCGCGCGATAGACTGACCGGCGTCGCGACTGGCGTTCGGATGGGTCACCATCAGGGAGCGACCGACACGGTGTGGGGCCGTACGCCTGGGCCCCCAGCAGAACCCCGCTGGCTGCGGCCGGCAGACCCTCGAAGGAGACCTCCCGTGTCTGACAAACTGCCCTCGTCGTTCAACGACGCCCTCATCGACGTCGACCCTGAGATCGCCGCGGTGCTCGAGCAAGAGCTCGGCCGCCAGCGCGGAACGCTCGAGATGATCGCGAGCGAGAACTTCGTCTCGCGCGC
>CALRWH020000082.1:0-10783 GCA_943371805.1 Pseudomonas synxantha
GACCTGCCCGGCGTTCGCTACAAGATCGTGCGCGGCGCGCTCGACACCCAGGCGGTCAAGAACCGGAAGCAAGCGCGTAGCCGCTACGGAGCGAAGATGGACAAGAAGTAATGCCTCGTAAAGGACCAGCACCCAAGCGCCCCGTCGTAGCCGACCCGGTCTACGGCGCTCCGATCGTGAGCCAGCTCGTCAACAAGATCTTGCTCGATGGCAAAAAGGGCCTCGCCGAGCGCATCGTCTACGGTGCCCTCGAAGGCGTCGCTGCCAAGAACGGTCAAGACGCTGTTGCCACGCTCAAGAAGGCCCTTGACAACGTGCGCCCCACCCTCGAGGTGCGGTCGCGTCGTGTCGGTGGCTCGACCTACCAGGTTCCGGTTGAGGTCAAGCCGCACCGTGCGAACACTCTCGCGCTGCGCTGGCTGACGAGCTACGCCAAGGCGCGTCGCGAGAAGACCATGACCGAGCGCCTCATGAACGAGATTCTCGACGCGTCCAACGGCCTGGGTGCCGCGGTGAAGCGTCGTGAAGACACGCACAAGATGGCCGAGAGCAACAAGGCGTTCGCGCACTACCGCTGGTAAACCGCAGGTTTAGCAGCTGGGTAGTGCGCCGAGGTTCGCTGAAGGCGGGGGCCATTTCTGGCCCCCGCTGCGCAGGCCGGTGGCGGCCCGTCCCGGGCCGACACCATCCGGCAGCCAAGACACACATTTCGCTCCCTAACGTAAGGACACCGCTGTGGCACAGGACGTGCTCACCGACCTCAACAAGGTCCGCAACATCGGCATCATGGCGCACATCGACGCCGGCAAGACCACCACGACCGAGCGCATCCTGTTCTACACGGGCATCACGCACAAGATCGGTGAGGTTCACGACGGCGCCGCCACGATGGACTGGATGGCGCAGGAGCAAGAGCGCGGCATCACGATCACGTCGGCTGCCACCACGTGCTTCTGGAACAAGCACCAGATCAACATCATCGACACTCCCGGCCACGTCGACTTCACGGTCGAGGTCGAGCGCTCGCTTCGCGTGCTCGATGGCGCCGTTGCGGTGTTCGATGGCAAAGAGGGCGTTGAGCCCCAGTCAGAGACCGTGTGGCGTCAGGCCGACAAGTACGACGTGCCGCGCATTTGCTTCGTCAACAAGATGGACAAGCTCGGCGCTGACTTCTACTTCACCGTTGACACGATCGTGAAGCGCCTCGGCGCCAAGCCGCTCGTCATTCAGCTGCCCATTGGTTTCGAGAACACCTTCGAGGGTGTTGTCGACCTCGTCGAGATGCGTGCCCTCACGTGGCGCGGCGACGCCAAGGGTGACGTCGAGATGGGTGCCAAGTACGACATCGAGCCCATCCCGGCCGACCTCGTCGACAAGGCCAACGAGTACCGCACCACGTTGCTCGAGACGGTCGCTGAGACCGACGACGCGCTTATGGAGAAGTACTTCGGTGGCGAAGAGCTGACCGTTGCCGAGATCAAGGCCGCGATTCGCAAGCTCACCGTCAACAGCGAGATCTACCCGGTGCTGTGCGGCTCGGCGTTCAAGAACCGCGGCGTGCAGCCCATGCTCGACGCGGTCGTCGACTACCTGCCGAGCCCGCTGGATGTTCCGGCCACGGTTGCGCACGACCCGCGTGACGAAGAGAAAGAGATCATTCGCAAGCCTGACGCGAAAGAGCCCTTCGCGGCGCTCGCGTTCAAGGTTGCGGTGCACCCCTTCTTTGGTCGACTGACCTACGTGCGTGTCTACTCGGGTTCGATCGAGTCGGGCGCCCAGATCGTCAACTCGACGAAGGGCAAGAAAGAGCGCATCGGCAAGATCTTCCAGATGCACGCCAACAAGGAGAACCCGGTCGACTCGGTCACCGCTGGCCACATCTACGCGGTCATCGGTCTGAAAGACACGACCACGGGTGACACGCTGTGCGACCCGAACAACCCGGTCGTGCTCGAGTCGATGACCTTCCCCGAGCCCGTGATCGAGGTGGCCATCGAGCCGAAGACCAAGGCCGACCAGGAGAAGCTCGGAACGGCCATCCAGAAGCTTGCCGAAGAAGACCCGACGTTCCGCACCGAGCAGAACATCGAAACCGGCCAGACCGTCATCAAGGGCATGGGCGAGTTGCACCTCGACATCTTGGTTGACCGCATGAAGCGCGAGTTCAACGTCGAGGCCAACGTCGGCAAGCCCCAGGTGGCCTACCGCGAGACGATCAAGAAGACGATCGAGAAGTACGACTACACCCACAAGAAGCAGACGGGTGGTTCGGGTCAGTTCGCCAAGATCCAGATCAGCCTCGAGCCGCTTGAGGTGACTCCCGAGACGAGCTACGAGTTCGTCAACGCTGTCACGGGTGGTCGCGTTCCGCGCGAGTACATCCCGTCGGTCGATGCGGGCATCCAAGATGCCATGCAGGTGGGCGTGCTCGCGGGCTTCCCGACGGTGGGCGTCAAGGCGACGCTCATCGATGGCGCCTCGCACGACGTTGACTCGTCAGAAATGGCGTTCAAGATCGCTGGCTCGATGGCCTTCAAGGAGGCCGCGCGCAAGGCGAACCCCGTGCTTCTCGAGCCGCTCATGGCGGTCGAGGTGCGCACCCCCGAGGAGTACATGGGCGACGTCATCGGCGACCTGAACTCTCGTCGTGGTCAGATCCAGTCGATGGACGACGCGACGGGTGTGAAGGTTGTCCGCGCCCTCGTGCCGCTGTCTGAAATGTTCGGGTACGTCGGAGACCTTCGGTCGAAGACCTCCGGGCGCGCCGTCTACTCGATGTCGTTCGACAGCTACGCGGAGGTCCCGAAGGCCGTCGCCGACGAGATCGTCCAGAAGAACAAGGGCGAGTAATCGCCCGACCTGCGAGGGCTCGCCGAGCCTGAGTACGATACATACACACCAAACCGCGCGGCGTCTCACCGGATGCTGAGCACCAAGTCCTGAGGAGGACCCACAGTGGCTAAGGCCAAGTTCGAGCGGAGCAAGCCGCACGTCAACATCGGAACCATCGGTCACGTCGACCACGGCAAGACCACGCTCACCGCTGCCATCTCGAAGGTGCTCGCCGACAAGTTCCCGTCGGCGACCAACGTTCAGCGCGACTTCGCGTCGATCGACTCGGCTCCCGAAGAGCGTCAGCGCGGTATCACCATCAACATCTCGCACGTTGAGTACGAGACGCCGAAGCGCCACTACGCGCACGTCGACGCCCCGGGCCACGCTGACTACATCAAGAACATGATCACCGGTGCTGCTCAGATGGACGGCGCGATCCTCGTGGTTGCGGCGACCGACGGCCCGATGGCTCAGACGCGTGAGCACGTGCTCCTCGCCAAGCAGGTTGGCGTGCCCTACCTGCTCGTCGCCCTCAACAAGAGCGACATGGTCGACGACGAGGAGATCCTCGAGCTCGTCGAGATCGAGGTTCGCGAGCTGCTCTCGAGCCAGGGCTTCGACGGCGACAACGCTCCCGTTGTGCGCGTCTCGGGCCTCAAGGCTCTCGAGGGTGACGAGAAGTGGACCCAGTCCATCCTCGACCTCATGGACGCCGTTGACGCTTCGGTGCCCGACCCGGTGCGCGACAAGGACAAGCCGTTCCTCATGCCCATCGAAGACGTCTTCACCATCACCGGCCGTGGCACGGTCGTGACGGGTCGCGCCGAGCGCGGCACCCTCGCGATCAACTCTGAGGTCGAGATCGTCGGCATCCGCCCGACGCAGAAGACGATCGTCACGGGTATCGAGATGTTCCACAAGCAGCTCGACGAGGCCTGGGCCGGCGAGAACTGTGGTCTGCTCCTCCGCGGTACCAAGCGCGAAGACGTCGAGCGTGGCCAGGTTGTCGTCAAGCCGGGTTCGGTTACCCCTCACACCAACTTCGAGGGCACCGCGTACATCCTCTCGAAGGACGAGGGTGGCCGTCACAACCCGTTCTACACGAACTACCGTCCGCAGTTCTACTTCCGCACCACCGACGTCACCGGCGTCATCTCGCTGCCCGAGGGCACCGAGATGGTCATGCCCGGCGACACCACCGACATGGTCGTTGAGCTGATCCAGCCCATCGCCATGGAAGAGGGCCTCGGCTTCGCCATCCGTGAGGGTGGCCGCACCGTTGGCGCCGGCACGGTCACGAAGATCCTCAAGTAGTCTTCTGACTCACTGTCAAGCGGGGTCGCACCTTCTGGTGCGGCCCCGCTTCGCTGTTGCTGGGTGTCGTCAACGCCCCCTTCTGCATTCGCTCGCAATTCGCCACAATGGGGCGAGCGTCGGGATGCTCCCGACCGTCAGGAAGGACCAAGCGTGGGTATCGAAGACATCGTCGACAAGGCCAAAGACATCGCGGGCGACGTTGCCGAGAAGGCGAAGGATGTCGCGGGAGACGTGGCCGATAACGCCAAAGAGTTCGCGGGCGACGTTGCGGAGAACGCGAAGGAGTTTGCGGGCGACGTGAAGGAGTTCGCGGGCGACGCGGCCGAGAAGGCCAAGGCCGCTGCGGAAGACATCAAAGACCGCTTCGACGGCGACGAGCCCGAGGCTCCCGCGGCTACGACCGACCCTGCAGCCGCGCCGTAAGGGAAGCTGCCGCTTCACGCACAGCGCCGGCCAGGGAGGTTACCTGGTCGGCGCTGACTGCTTCAGCCCGGTACGTGAGCCCGAGGGCGGCGGCCGGGTAGCCCGTTCGGTCGATTCCCGTCGCCGCAACCGAGGCGTAGCCCGCCGTGATGTCACCGTCTTCGGTCGCGACGCCAGCCTCGCGCGTGCGCGTGAGAATGCGGTCGAGCTCGGGCAGAGTGCGTGGCCCCACCCCGCGGCGCGTGATGAGAGCGTCGCGATGCGGAAAGAGCGCGCGCACTTGAGCAGCGGGGAGGGCAGCGAGCATCGCGCGACCCGTCGCCGTGAGGTGGGCAGGCAGGCGAACGCCCACGCGCACGACAGTGGTGGGGGCGCGCGGCGCCGAGGTCTGGCCGACATATGAGACGTCGCTGCCCGCGAGCACGGCCAACTGCGCGACGACCGGAACGGGTGCCGCGCGTACGAGGCGCTCGAGCAGGGGCCCGCCGAGCCGAGCGAGTCGGCTCGCGCTCAACACAGAGCCGCCGATCTCAGCGACGAGAGCGCCCAAGCCGTAGGCCCGCGCCTCGGGGTAGTGCACGACAAACCCCTCGTCTTGCAGCACGCGCAGCAATTGGTAGACGGTTGACCGCGGCAGCTCCAACTCGCGCGCGAGAGTCGAGGCCGGCACCGGGTCGTTGTGGTGCGCGAGGTGCGTGACGATGCGCAGGGCGGCGCGAGCGGCGGGAACGTCGGGCACGCGCATCCACCCCCTTGTCTGTGATTTCAGACAGATTATCGCGGCAGGCCGATGCGGTCGAGGCGAGCGGCGCGTTCACTAGGGTCATGCAGATCACGCTCGGCACTCGCCCCCTCACGATCGACGAGGTCGTCGCCGTTGCGCGGCACGACGCGCGCGTGCTCATCGACCCCGATGCGCTCGGCGCCATGGCTGCGACGCGCGCGATTATCGACGGCCTTGCTGATGACGTTGAGCCGCACTACGGCGTTTCGACGGGGTTTGGTGCGCTCGCCACAACGCACATTCCGCCGGCGAAGCGGGCCGAGCTGCAGCGATCGCTCGTGCGCTCGCACGCCGCGAGCAGCGGCCCCGAGGTCGAGCGCGAGGTCGTGCGCGGCACCATGCTGCTGCGCCTGCAGACCCTCACGACGGCGCGCACGGGTGCGCGCCCGATCGTCGCCGAAACCTACGCGGCCGTGCTCAACGCAGGGCTAACGCCTGTTGTCGGCGAGTACGGCAGCCTCGGCTGTTCAGGAGACCTCGCCCCCCTCGCGCACTGCGCGCTCGCGATCATGGGCGAGGGCACCGTGCGCGACGCGAGCGGCACCCTTATGCCCGCGGCCCAGGCGCTTGCCGCCGCCAGCATCGAGCCGGTTGAGCTTCGCGAGAAGGAGGGCCTCGCCCTCATCAATGGCACCGACGGAATGCTCGGGATGCTCGCTCTCGCTCTCACCGACCTCGACCGTCTCGTCGCCACGGCCGACCTCGCCGCCGCGATGAGCGTCGAGGGTCTGCTCGGCTCCGATCGCCCGTTCGCTGAGGATCTGCAGAACTTGCGCCCCCACCCCGGCATCGCGACCAGTGCCGGAAACCTGCGCCGCGTACTCAGTGGCTCGCCCATCGTCGCGAGCCACCGCACGGTGACCGACGGGCACGACGACTGCCAGCGCGTGCAAGACGCCTACTCGCTGCGCTGCGCGCCGCAGGTGCACGGCGCCGTGCGCGACACCATGGCGCACGCGGCCATGGTCGCGAACCGCGAGTTGGCGAGTTCGGTCGACAACCCCGTCGTGACGCCCGACGGCCGCGTGGTCTCGAACGGCTCATTCCACGGCGCCCCGATCGGGTACGTGCTCGACTTTCTCGCGATCGCCGTGGCCGACCTCGCGAGCATGAGCGAGCGCCGAACCGACCGCTTCCTCGACGCGAGCCGCAACCAAGGCCTTCCACCGTTTCTCGCGCACGACCCCGGGGTCGACTCGGGGCACATGATCGCGCAATACACGCAAGCCGGCATCGTGAGCGAACTCAAGCGCCTCGCGGTACCCGCGAGCGTCGACTCGATTCCGTCGAGCGCAATGCAAGAAGACCACGTGGCCATGGGCTGGTCGGCCGCCCGCAAACTGCGGCGCTCGATCGACGGGCTGACGCGAGTCGTGGCGATCGAGCTGCTCACGGCCGCACGGGGTCTCGACTTGCGCGGCATCGCCCCGGCGGCTGCGACCGCGGCCGTGGTCGCGGCCTTGCGCGAGCACGTGCCCGGCCCCGGCCCCGACCGCTACCTCGCCCCCGAGATCGAACACGCCGTGCGGCTCACGCACGACGGCACGCTGTTGGCCGCCGCGCGCGCGGTCACCGAGATTCGCTAAACCCCTGACAGGAGACGACCATGACGCTCACCGACGGCACACGCACGGCCGCAGCATCCGGAGCCCGCCCCGTTCGCGCCCACCGCGGAACCCAGCTACACACGCTCGGCTGGCAGCAAGAAGGCGCCCTGCGCATGCTGCAGAACAACCTCGACCCTGAGGTGGCCGAGCACCCCGACGAGCTCGTCGTCTACGGCGGCACGGGCAAGGCCGCGCGCGACTGGGCGAGCTTCGACGCTCTCACGCGCACGCTCGCGACGCTCAAGGGCGACGAGACAATGCTCGTGCAGTCGGGTCGCCCGGTCGGCGTCATGCAGACGCACGAGTGGGCGCCGCGCGTGCTGCTCGCCAACTCGAACCTCGTGGGCGACTGGGCCAACTGGGATGAGTTCCGTCGGCTCGAGGCCCTCGGCCTCACGATGTACGGCCAAATGACGGCCGGCTCGTGGATCTACATCGGCACGCAAGGCATTCTGCAGGGCACCTTCGAAACCTTTGCCGCGGTGGCGACCCAGAAGTTCGGCGGTACTCTCGCCGGCACCATCACCCTCACGGGCGGACTCGGCGGCATGGGTGGCGCGCAGCCGCTCGCCGTCACGATGAACGACGGCGTCGCGATGTGCGTCGACGTCGACCCCAGCCGCATCGCCCGCCGCGTTGAGCACCGCTACCTCGACGTACAGGCCACCTCGCTCGAGCACGCTCTCGAACTGGCAATCGAGGCTCGGGATGCACGGCGCGGTCTCTCGATCGGCGTGCTCGGCAACGCGGCCGAGGTCTTCCCGCGCCTGCTCGCCATGGGAGCCCCCATCGACATCGTCACCGACCAGACAAGCGCGCACGACCCGCTCGCGTATCTGCCGCTCGAGCACACGATGGACGACTGGCATGCGGCGCGCGAGCGCGACCCGATCGGGTTCGCTGCGGCAGCGCGAGCGTCGATGGCGCTGCAGGTCGAGGCCATGGTGGGCTTTCAGCGGGCAGGCTCCGAAGTCTTCGACTACGGCAACAACATCCGCACCGAGGCCCGCGCTGCCGGTTACGCTGACGCGTTCAGCTTCCCGGGCTTTGTGCCCGCCTACATCCGCCCGCTCTTCGCCCAGGGCAAGGGCCCGTTCCGATGGGCCGCGCTGAGCGGCGACCCCGCTGACATCGCCGCGACCGACAAGGCCGTGCTCGAGATGTTCCCCCAGAACGAGAGCCTGCAGCGCTGGATTCCCATGGCGCAAGAGCGCGTTCACTACCAGGGGCTGCCGGCGCGTATTTGCTGGCTCGGCTATGGCGAGCGTGACAAAGCGGGCGAGCGCTTCAACGACATGGTGGCGTCGGGCGAGCTCAGCGCTCCCGTCGCGATCGGGCGTGACCACCTCGACTCCGGCTCGGTCGCGAGCCCGTATCGCGAGACCGAGTCGATGAAAGACGGCAGCGACGCGATCGCCGACTGGCCGCTGCTCAACGCTCTCGTCAACACCGCGAGCGGTGCGACGTGGGTGTCGATTCACCACGGCGGGGGAGTCGGCATCGGCCGTTCGATCCATGCCGGGCAGGTTGTCGTCGCCGACGGCACGGCGCTCGCCGGCCAGAAGGTGCAGCGCGTGCTCACGAACGATCCCGGCATGGGCGTCATTCGACACATCGATGCGGGCTACACCGAAGGCGAGCAGATCGTGGCTGACCTTGGCGTGCGCATCCCGATGCGCGAGCAGGGCTGAGCGTGCTGAGCCACGACCCCTTGTGGCCACGCGCGGGCGACTGGCCCGCGTGGGTGGCGGGGTCGCGTGCCGACGCGGTGGTCGTGGGCATCCCGACCTGGCGCACCGCGCTCTCGCCGGGGCAAGCGCACACGACTCCCGCGGCGATTCGGGATGCCCTGCGCTACTACTCCGCCGACGCCGTCACTCGGCCCGACGGCTCCGAGCTGATCGTGCTCGACGCGGGCGATGTGCTCGAGCCCGACGGCGCGGGTGAAGAGGCCGCGACGGCGCGGGTTGCCGAACTCGCGAGTGGGGCATCCCTCGTGATCGTGCTCGGCGGCGACAACGCTGCGACGGTACCGGCGGCGCTGGGGTCGTGGGGCGCGCGTATCGGGCAGGCCGGACTCGTCACGCTCGACGCTCACCACGACCTGCGCGATGGCGTCACGAACGGCTCACCCGTGCGGCGACTGCTCGAGGCGGGACTCGCGGGCGCGCGCGTGAGCCAGCTCGGCATCGACCCGCTCGCCAACTCTGCGGCCTATCGCGCGCGTGCCCACGAGCACGGCATCACCGTTGTCACGCGCGCCGAGCTACTGAGCACCCCGATCGAATCCGCCATGACGGCCGCGCTCGACCGTGCGGCGTCGGCGGGCGGCCCTGTGCACGTTGACCTCGACATTGATGTGTGCGACCGCAGCGTCGCGCCTGGCTGCCCCGCGAGCGTGCCCGGCGGCCTGAGTGCGATCGAACTACGCACGGCCGCGCGGCTCGCGGGAGCGCATCCCGCCGTCACAAGCATTGACCTCACCGAACTCGACGCGATGCGCGATACTCCTGATCAGCGCACGATTCGCCTTGCCGCGTTGTGCGTGCTCGAGGCACTAGCCGGTCTCGCGAGCCGCACCGGGGGAGTGAGTGCATGAGCTGCGTTATCACGAACATTGGGCAACTGGTCACGTTCGACCCGGCCGAGCCCGAGAGACCGATTCGTACCGATGCAGCACTCGTGATCGACGAGGGCATCGTCTCGTGGGTCGGCGACGCTGCGAACGCTCCCGCCGCCAATACGCGCATTGACGCCGACGGCGCCGCCGTGATTCCGGGCTTCGTCGACAGCCACAGCCACCTCGTCTTCGCGGGCGATCGTGTTGCCGAATTCGAGGCCCGCATGACCGGGCGCCCCTACACGGCGGGCGGTATTCGCACGACCGTCGCCGCGACACGCGCCGCCAGCGATGACGAGCTGCGAGCCCGACTTGCCCACCTTGTTGCGCAGTCGCGAGCGCACGGCACCACGACGCTCGAGATCAAGAGCGGATACGGGCTCAGCCTCGTCGACGAAGAGCGTGCTCTGCGCATTGCGCGCGAGGTCACCGATGAGACCACGTTCTTGGGTGCCCATGTGGTGCCGGCCGAGTTCGCCCACGATCGCGAGGCCTACGTCGACCTCGTGTGCGGCGACATGCTCGCCGCGTGCGCGCCGCACGCCCGCTGGATCGACGTCTTCATCGACTCGGGTGCCTTCACGGTCGACGAGGCCCGGCGTATTCTCACGGCGGGTCGGGATGCGGGGCTCGGCCTGCGCGTGCACGCCGGGCAGCTCGAAGCCGACGGCGGAGTCGCCCTTGCCGTCGAGCTCGACGCCGCGAGTGTCGACCACTGCACGCACCTCACCGACGCCGATGTGGATGCGCTCGCCGCGAGTGCGCAGGGCGGCGCGGGAACGGTGGCGACGCTGCTGCCGCTCGTCGAGTTTTCGACGAAGCAGCCGTACCCGGATGCTCGGCGATTGCTCGACGCGGGCGTCGCCCTCGCCCTCGCGAGTGACTGCAACCCGGGGTCGAACTTCTCGAGCAGCATGCCGCTCGCCGTGGCGCTCGCGGTGCGCGAGTGTGGCATGACTCCGCTCGAAGCGCTGGCCGCGGCCACTCGGGGTGGCGCGCGGGCGTTGCGGCGCACCGATGTGGGACACCTGGGGGTGGGCGCGCGGGGCGACGCGGTCATCCTCGATGCGCCGGATTATCGCTATCTCGCGTACCGCCCCGGGGTGCCTCTTGTGCGCTCCGTGCTTGCTGGCGGAGCACCCCTCGCTCACGCCCAACACGCCCGCTAGGCTCGCGACACCGATTCACGCCACGGGA
>CALRWH020000083.1:0-10767 GCA_943371805.1 Pseudomonas synxantha
ACACGGGCGACGCCTTTCAGTTTCTCGAGGGCAAGCTCGGCAGCTACCCGGTCGACGGCGTGCACTACGGCGTGGCCCGCAAGCACGGCAGCCCCATCACGTGGACGCCCGCCGAGATCGAGGCCGAGCGCATCGAACTGACGCTCGACGACGGAACCGTGCGCACGATCACCTGGCACGAGGCCGCTCTCGACCCGGGCTGGTGCAAGCTCGACTGGGTCGTCACCGACCCCGCTCGTAAGTCGCTGTCGAACGCGAGCAACGTCATCGACGTCACGTGGGAGTCGCCCTCCGGTGAAATCGTCGCCCTCGACGGCTACCTCGACGCCTACTTTCAAGAGGTCTACCTCGAAGCAGACGACCTGCCCACCTTCACGAAGGTTGTGCAGCATGTCAGCGACGACGCACTCGACGAGTATGTCGAGCGACTCGAAGATGAAGTGCGCAAGTACCTCACCAAGCAGGTCAACTACGGCAAAGCCGCCAAGCGCATGTACAACATCTTTCGGCTGTCGGGCCGGCACCTCGATGCGGCCTACGTGCGCGAGCTCTTCGACGAGCCGGCCACGATTCTGTACCAGGTGTGGTCGCTCATCTCCACGCTCGACAATGCGACCCAAGCGGGCACAAGCATCCCCATCGAGGCCGTGCGTGACCAGGCCGATGCACTCATGATCCAAGTCATCCAGATGCTCGATGGTGATGAAGAGACCGAGATCGTCTCGGCGCTGCTGAGTTTGCGCCGCACGCTCGAAGACCAAGAGGCGGGCGAGCGACGCACCGCAGAGGTTGACGCCGCTCAAGCGCGCGTCATCAACCTTGTCAACACCTTCTTTCGTGACAAGCTCGAGGGCGTGCCGACCATTCGTGAGTACATTCGCGCCATGCAAGAGGCCAACTCGTGAGCGCCGCTGCTCCCGAAGTGCTCGTCGTGCTGCACGACCCCGACGACAACCTCAATGAGCTTGCCGCGCCGCTCGCCGAGGCAGGTCTGCGTATCGTCACCTGGGACGTTCAGCGTGACCCCGAGGGTGCACCCGCCGTGGATGCTCTCGAACGCTTCAGCGGAATCATCTCGCTCGGCGCCTACGCGGGAGTGACCGACGAAGCCCAGCACCCCTGGATGACCCACGAGAAGCGCATTCTCGAACGCGCCCTCGAGATCGGGATGCCCACTCTGGGTCTCTGCTTCGGCTCGCAGCTGCTCGCCGCCGCGGCGGGCGCGTCGTTCAAGCCCTCGCCCGTGCCCGAACTCGGGTGGACGACCGTGCGCCTCACGGAGGAGGCCGCCGCCGACCCCGTCGTCGGCGCTCTCGCGCGCTCGAGCGACGACGGCGAGGTCGCCGTGTACCACTACCACTTCGACAGCCACGAGTTGCCCGAAGGCGCGGTGCTGCTCGGCGAGACCAACGGCATTATCGAGGCCTACCGCCTCGGCGACGCGGCGTGGGGTCTGCAGTTTCACCTCGAGGTGGGGCTCGCCTCGCAGCTCTCGTGGATCGCGGGCGGACGCAGCGTCTACAAGCGCGAGGGGTTCGACCCCGAGGAGCACGAGCGCTTGAGCCACGAAAACTGGCGACGTTACCGGGAGCAAACGCTCGAGGTGGGCGCGGCCTTTGCGCAGCAAGCCCTGAGCTACGCGCAGCGGGACTGAGCCACTCGCGCTCGCGCATCCGCGTCGCGCCTATGGGCGAGCAGCATGTTCGCTGGGTGTGCTCTGCGTGCTCCCAGAGAGCGGCCGTACCGTGGGGGTATGACTGACCTTGCGGGAGCATCCATCATCGTCCTCGGCGCAACGGGCGGTCTCGGCCGCGAGTTCGCTCACCAACTCGCGACGGCAGGCGCGCGACTGACCCTCACGGGCCGATCGATGCTCGCGCTCGATGACCTCGACATTGCGGGCGCCGCGCTGATTCCGGCCGACCTCACCGAAGCGGGCCAGGCCGAGAAGGTCGTCGCCGCGGCCATCACCGCCAACGGCCGCGTCGACGGCGTCATCGTCGCTTCGGGTGCGGTCGCCTTCGGGCCCCTCGTCGACACGAGCGACGAAACCCTTGAAGCCCTGTGGGCCATCAACGTGCTCGCGCCCATGCGGGTGTTGCGCGCGGCCACTCCGGCGCTCGCCGAGAGCGCCACCAACGGCGGCTCGCCCTTCGTCGTCTCGATCAGCGGCGTTGTTTCCGAAACTCCCACCGCCGGCATCGGCGCGTACAGCGCGGTCAAGGCTGCCCAAGCGGCGGCGCACCAGGTCGCGGCGCGCGAGCTACGCCGCTCGGGCATCCGTGTTCTTGATGCTCGCCCCGGTCACACCGAGACCGAACTCTCGAAGCACCCGCTCGCGGGCGAACGCCCGGCGTTTCCCGTCGGCTACGCGCCCGCGGCGGTCGTCACGCGCATTCTGGATGCTGTGCGCGCCGACGAGAAAGACCTCGCCTCGAGCGCGTTCCAGGGTCTGCCGACCGCGAGCGCCTAGGGATGTTGTTAGCGACTCGGCCGTGAGACGTCGCGGAACGCTCTGACGGGCACGATCGATCAGATCGGCCCGATGGGGCCCGTCGCGCCGGTGGCGCCGCTGTCGCCGGTCGGGCCGGTGGCGCCGATAGAGCCCGTCGGACCGGTCGCGCCGATCTCGCCCGTCGGCCCCGTGGACCCAAGACTCGCGCCGGGGCCCGTCGGGCCCACGACACCGGTCGGGCCGGCCGACCCAGTTTGACCCACAGGGCCGGTCGGACCGGCGGGCCCGGTTGGCCCCGTCACTCCGTTGCCTGACCCCGCGGGGCCTGTTGCTCCCGAGCTGCCCGCGGCACCGGTTGGGCCAGCAGCTCCGTTAGCGCCATCGGCCCCATCGGTGCCACTCGCACCCGTGGGGCCCGTCGCCCCGTTGACTCCATCGCGTCCGTCGTCACCGTCGCGCCCATCGGCACCGGGGGCACCGGCGGGCCCAACGGGGCCGGGCAGCAAAATGTTCACCCCTGTCGTGAGTGCGGCGGTAGCCGCGGCGGTGCCGAGCACCAGCAATACGTCGCGTCGGGTAGCCATGAATGGCCTCTCAGTTGTCGGGGTGGGGAAAGCCTAGTGGCGGTTGTCGCTCGCACGACGGCAAAAGCTAGATCGTCATCGCGTCGCGGATCATGACCAAGTGCGTGCGGTACTCGTCAGGAATGCCCTCGAGAGCGAGAATGCGATGAGCCTCACTGCGGGCGAGGTCAAAGTGCTCGAGTCGCCAGGCGGCGTCAGCGCGCTCGAACGCCGCACCCCAGCGGTAGATCTCGGATTCGACGAACAGTGAGTCGGCGGGTGGCTCGAGGGCTGCGGCCGCACTCGCGTAGAGCCAGGCGGCATGGTGCTGGCCGAGCAGCCGGTGGCGGCGGGCGAGACGGTAGAGGGGCTCGGCGCGCTCGGGGCGAGCATCCCACGCCCGAATTAAGGCGTCGCCCGCGGTCGGTGAGTCAATTTTCTCTTCGATGACGGCTGCTTGATACAGCGACCAGAAGACCTCTTCATCCCAGCCGCCCAGTTCGGCGCGACGCCGGTAGTGCTCAAGTGCAAGCTCGTGTTCGTCAGCGTCACGATAGGTCTGCGCAAGGTAGAAGACCGAGCGGGCTGAGTCGGGGTTGTCGAGCAGGTCAAGACCGAGCAGTTCGACGTCGCGCTCGAGCTTGACCTGGTGCGACGAGCCGTCGGCAACGTGGGTTATGCGCACGCCATCGAACCAGACGGTCGTGTACGGCTCGGTGCTCGTGAGGTGTTCATGCGTGCGCCCGGCAAAGTGCCACGGCCGACTGCCGCGCACGAGATAGGGCATGCGGTACGACACGCCGCCGCCCACGGGAACGAGCGCGGCGTCGGCGGCGACGGTCGCGAGTTGGTCTCTGAGGTCGTCGTCAGCCTCGATCGTCATGTCAGCGTCCAGCAGCAGCAACCAGTCAGCACCCTCTGTTGCCCAGGTGACGAGCTCAGAGCGATTGTGGCCGAAGTCGACCCACTCGCTCGCGCGAAGCTCACCCGGCACTCCCGCGAGCGCGGCCTCGATGCGGGCAACGGTGCCATCGGTCGAGCCGGTGTCGATGATGCGCCATGAGTCGATGTGCGGCAATGCCGAAGCAATTAGGCGCTCGATGATTGCCTCTTCGTTGCGAACGATCATCGCGAGGCGCACTCCGCCGGTGATCACGCGGTGACCGCCGTTCGTGACCGCACAGGATGAAGACGGTCGAGTACGGCCGAGAGAGGCAACCGAGCGAGCCAGGCATCGCGGTCACCAACGCCGAACGTCACCAGCAGGTCGTCGCCCTCACGCACCGCTCCCGCGACGAACTCCACGCCCAGTCCCATGAGCCTCAAGCGGGGTGACGCGCTCACGACACGACCGTCGTCGCCGAGCGTCACGAACCGGTGCAGGTACGCGCGGCCCGACCGCAACTGATGACTTTCGTGCACGACGAACAGTGAATCACCATTGTCGAGCGCGACCGCGCCTGAGCCGCCGCGCGTGCCGGGGCCGAGGCCCGACGGACCATGCTCATCGATCACGATCGCGCCCGATTTGGGGCTCAGCGTGACCACGCGCACGGGGTCCCACGAGTACACAGCGCGAATCACGCCGCCGCCGGGCCACGGCGCCCAGTTCTTCTCATGCCGCGATGGCTCCGGGCTGTCGACAATGACCTCCCGCAGGCGATCACTGCCATCGGGTACGAGCAACGCGATCCGGCACACGCCCGACTCATCAACGTCTCGAACGGTCGCAAGGCCGTGGAAGTCGCCATCGTGGGCAAAGAGTCGCACGTCTTCCCAGCCGTGCACCGGAAACGATGACGGGCGACGACCGCTCTCGATGACCAGCGGCCTGGGCGAGGTCGCCCCGTCACCACTCCAATCGACGAGCACGGTCTCTGAGCGGATGGCCGAGTCGTCCATCTCGTATCTCCCAGCATCATTCAGCCGATAGTTGCCGCTACGCACGCCAATGATCGTCGACCCATCAACCCGCACGATCGAGGGGTTGAAGCGCGACCACCCGGGCCGCACCGGGGGAGTCAGTGGGTGCAGCGACACCGATGGTGCCCATTGCGCGAGCAGTGGGGGCACCGTAACCATGCGGGCAACTGTAATGCGGCCGGTGCTGAACCGCGGGCGCCTAGCGGTCGCGGGGCAAGTAGCGAGGGATCATCCACGCAAGCATGCCGGCGCCGACGAGCCCGAGTGCTCCGAGCACGCCCGCGCCCACGGCGAGCGAAAACCCGGCGGTGAGGGCGGCGAGCAGCAGGGGAGCCCCGGCTCCGCCGGCATCCAGAATCAAGCGCCACGCCCCGAGAAACAGGGCGGGGTCGGTACGGCCCGCGAGGTCGCTGCCCATCGTCATGAGAATGCCCGCGCCAATGCCATTCGCGAGCGCGAGGCCGATCGCGACGCCGATGAACCAGGCGACGGGGTCATCGGCGCCCGCCGAGAAGGCAAGCACAATGAATCCAAAGCCGAGCCCGAGGGTCGATGGAACGGCTGTGTAGAGGCGACCGAAGCGGTCCATGAGCCAGCCGCCGAGGTAGAAGAGCGTGAAGTCGACCGCGGCCGTGGCGCCGATGATGGCCGCCGTTTGCGCGTCACCGAGCCCGATACTGACCGCCCACAGCGGCAGCAACACTTGTCGGCTCGCCCGCAGTGCCGACACCGTGAGCGCGGCGAGACCCAGGCGCGCCAAGACATCGCGGCGCGCCCCGATGGTGCGCAGCACGTCGAGGGGGCTCACGGGCGCGCGCTCCACGGTGCGGTCGCGCACGAGCAACCCCTCCGGGTCGGGCAACAGAATGAGGCTCGCGGCGACGCCGACGAGCGCCCCAATCGCAAGCCAGTACACCGCGCCCGTCTCGCCTGTCACGGTGATGATGAGAGCGCCAAAGAAGGGCCCGATCATGAGGCCCAGCCGAAACACCCCGCCGAGCGTCGAGAGCGCCCGAGCGCGATAGGCCGCGGGTACAGCCGTGGTCAAGAGAGCGTGGCGGGCGAGAGCGAACACGGCGGCTGAGGCGCCCAGCACGAGCATGCCGAGCCCGAGCACGGCCACGGTCGGCGCGAACGCGGCGATCGCGATGCCCACGCCCGCGGCGCCGAGTGCGCCGAGCATCGCCGACTTCTCACCCGCCCGCGCGACGATCCAGCCGGCGGGCAGGTCGCCGAGCAATTGCCCGACGAGCAGTAGGGCCGCCACAAGACCGGCAACCGCGAGGTCGGCGCCGACTTGGGCGGCGAGCGACGGAATGAGGGGGATGATCGCGCCCTCGCCGATCGTGAAGAGCAGTGTCGGCAAGAGTGCGGGCGCGACGATCGAGCTCCAGCGGAACTCGGGCGAAGGCTCAGTCATCTCGCCGTTCAGGCTACGCCTCGCCGGTAGGCTGACTGAGACATGATCGATCTGGACTTCGCCGAGCGCATCGCCGCCGCCCGCAGCACCTTCGCCGATATTCGCGCCGTCGTCGACGTGGAGCGACTCGAGGCCGACATTGCCGCGCTCAACGAGCAAGCGGGCGCTCCCGACTTGTGGGACGACACGGCGAACGCCCAGAAGGTCACGAGCGCCCTGAGCCACCGCCAAAGCGAACTCAAGCGCATTACTGAATTGCAGGGTCGCCTCGACGACCTTGATGTGCTCATCGAGATGGCACGCGAGGCTGACGACGCCGATGCCGCGGCCGAAGCGGCCAGCGAGCTCGACGGCATTGAGAAGGCGCTCGCCGAGATGGAGGTGCAGACGCTCCTCGATGGCGAGTACGACGCGCGCCCCGCGGTTGTCACGATTCGTGCCGGTGCCGGTGGCGTCGACGCTGCTGATTTCGCCGACATGCTGCTGCGCATGTATTTGCGGTGGGCTGAGCAACACAAATACGCCACGACCGTCATGGACATCTCGTACGCCGAAGAGGCGGGTATCAAGAGCGCGACATTCGAAGTGGATGCGCCCCACGCTTTTGGCACCCTGAGTGTCGAGGCGGGAACCCACCGACTCGTGCGCATGTCGCCGTTCGGCGCCGCGGGTAAGCGGCAGACGAGCTTCGCCGCCGTCGAAGTCATCCCACTGCTCGAAGAGAGTGCTGAGATCGACGTGCCCGAGTCGGACATCCGTGTCGATGTCTTCCGCTCGTCGGGCCCCGGCGGGCAGTCGGTTAACACAACCGACTCGGCCGTGCGCATCACCCACTTGCCCACCGGGCTTGTCGTGTCGATGCAAAACGAGAAGAGCCAGATTCAAAACCGCGCTGCCGCCATGCGCGTGCTGCAGTCGCGACTGCTCATCATGCAGAAAGAGCAAGAAGCGGCCACGAAGAAAGAGCTTGCCGGCACCATCACCGCGAGTTGGGGCGACCAGATGCGGTCGTACGTGCTGGCGCCGTACCAAATGGTGAAAGACCTGCGCACCGAGTACGAGGTCAACAATCCGTCGGCCGTGTTCGACGGTGACCTCGACGGATTCATTGCCGCGGGCATCAAGTGGCGCAAGCAGCGCCCGGTCGATTAGGGCGGGGCATCGCGCCGCTCGCCGGGCGCCCGGCCGGCTTCGCCGACCGGTGTCGACGCTCGGGCGCTTCACCCGTATAGTGCTCGCCATGGTGAGCATCAACATCGTGGAGATTCCGGCGCGCGACCTCGAGAAGTCGATGGCGTTCTACGCGCGCGTGTTCGAGGTCGAGCTCGAGATCTCTGAGATCGACGGCCAGCGCATGGTCTTCATGCCCAACGACGATCCGGCGGCCGCGGCGCTCGCCCTCACCGAGGGCGACGACTACCGCCCGAGTGGTGAGGGCATCCGCATGTACATCACGGTTGATGACCTCGACGCCGCGCTCGCGCGGGCCGTGGATGCCGGGGCTGAGATCACGGCAGAGATCGAGGCGGTCGAGGGCTGGGGTCGGTACGCCTCGTTCCGAGACCTCGAGGGCACCATCATTGGGCTCACCGAGCCCGAAGCCGAATCGGCCTAAGCAGGCACTGAGAACCACACGCTCGCGGGTGTCGCACCCGGGCACCGCTGTGCGCGCGGCATACGCTGGCCCACGATGATTCGATTCGACGAGGTCACCAAGGTCTACCGCGGAACTGCGCGGCCGGCGCTCAATAGCGTCAGCCTCGAGATTCTGAGCGGCGAATTCGTGTTTCTCGTCGGAGCCTCGGGCTCGGGCAAGTCGACGTTCTTGCGGCTCGTGCTCAAGGAAGAGAAGCCCTCGAGCGGATCGATTCACGTGCTCGGGCAAGACCTCGGTCACATCTCGAGCCGCAAGATTCCCTACTTTCGCCGCAACCTCGGCGTGGTGTTTCAAGACTTTCGACTGCTGCCCAACAAGACTGTGTTCGACAACGTCGCCTTCACACTGCAGGTCATTGGCAAGAGCAAGGGTTTCATTCACGAAGCGGTGCCCGATGCGCTGCAGACCGTCGGCCTCGATGGCAAGGCGCAGCGCTTTCCGCACGAGCTCTCGGGTGGTGAGCAACAGCGGGTGGCGATCGCCCGCGCCGTCGTCAACAAGCCCGCGATCATGCTCGCCGACGAGCCGACCGGAAACCTCGACCCCGAGACCAGCGCCGGCATCATGGCGCTGCTCGAGCGCATCAATGCCAACGGCACGACCGTGATTATGGCCACGCACGACGCGGGCATCGTCGACCGTCTGCAGCGCCGCGTGATCGAGGTCATCGGGGGTCGCGTCGTTCGCGACGAGCGCGGCGGTGGCTACAAGACGCACGCCACGCCGATTGCCACGCAAGGCTTTGGAATGACTGCCGTGCCCCCTGCGACTACTGCGCCGCCGAGCCAACCAGCCGCGCCGCCGAGCCAACCAGCCGCGCCGCCACCCAACTACGGGCTCGGAGGCCGCTCATGAGGCTCGGGCTCGTCATGAGCGAAGTCGGCCAGGGGCTTCGCCGCAACCTCAGCATGGTCATCTCGGTCGTGCTCGTCACGTTCATCTCGCTCACGTTCGTGGGCGCCGCGATTCTGCTGCAGATGCAAATCAACCAGATGAAGTCGTACTGGTTTGATCGCGCGCAAGTCGCTGTGTACATGTGCACCGAGTTCTCGACCGTCGGCGGTTGCGACCAGCAAGTCGCGACCCCCGAGCAAGTGGCGCTCGTTCAAGCGCAGCTCGAGGGCGAAACCCTCGCTCCGTTCATCGACACCTTCTACTTCGAGACGCAGCAAGAGGCTTACGAGCGTTTTCAAGAGCAGTTCGCGGGCGACGCCGTGGCCGACCTCATCACACCCGAACTGCTGCCCGAAGCCTTCTGGGTCAACCTCATTGACCCGACGCAGAGCGCCATTTTGGCGGATGCCCTCGGCGGGCTCGCAGGCGTCGAGAGCATCGTCGACCAACGCACATACCTCGAGCAGATCTTCGACATTCTCAACGCCGCGAGCTTCACGGCCATTGGCATCGCCGCGCTCATGCTCGTGGCGGCGGCGTTGCTCATCGCGACGACCATTCGGCTGAGCGCGTTCTCACGCCGCCGCGAAATCGGCATCATGCGGCTCGTCGGCGCATCCAACCGTTTCATTCAGACGCCCTTCATTATCGAGGGGGTCGTTGCCGCGCTCATTGGCTCGGTGCTCGCGGGGCTTGCGGTGGTGGGCATTGTGCAGTTCTTCGTGCAGGGCTATCTGGCCGAAACCCTGCCGCTTACGTCGTTCGTCGGGCTCAGTGACGCATTGCTCGTCGTGCCGATTTTGCTCGGGGCGGGCGCACTGTTGGCGGCTCTCTCAGCCAACGTCGCCATCACTCGCTACTTGCGTGTCTGAGACCCGCATGTTTTCGCCGGTCGTGTACGACTTCTGGATGCGCGGCGTTGACCTGTCGGCGCGACGCGACCGCGCGCACGTCGTTGTCGATGCTGCGCTGACCGAGGCTCGGTCGGTATCGTTCCTGAGCGTCGCCGAAGGTCCGCGTGTCTTGGCACTGTCACCTGCTCGGGCGACCGAGCTCGGTGTTGTGAACGGCGACGAACTCGACCTCGATCAGGTCACCTCGGCGTTGCGCGCGGCGGGCATCACGCTCAACGACCCCGATGACGTGTTCCACTTCGGGGCCGCTGACGCTCAGGCCCTCGTTGCTGAACCGGCACGGCCGGGCGTGCGTGCGCTCACGATCGATGATCGTGTCGAGTTTGACCGCTTCACCGCCACGGCGCCCGACGACGACGTTGACGAGGCCTTTGTCGAACTCGATCACTGGCTCGTGTTCGGCTGCTTTGTCGATGACACGCTCGTGAGCGCGGCGAGCATGTACCCGTGGGATGACAGCAGGCTTGCTGACACGGGTGTGCTGACGCTGCCGGACTTCCGGGGCCGCGGCTACGCGGCGGCGACCGTGCGCGCGCTCAGCGCCGAGGCGCTCCGGCGCGGATACGAGCCCCAGTATCGCTGCCAGGTCGACAACCTCGGTTCGGTCGCGGTCGCTCGGTCGGCCGGGCTCACGCGCTTCGGTACGTGGAAGGTGATTCTGCCGGACGACTGACAGCCGCCGACCGTGCTGCCGGTATGCTGGAGGGCTGCGCGCGAGGAGTGCGCAGCATCCGTCGGCCATCGCAGGAGGTGAACCGTGCCGAAAGAACAGGGCGAGAAAGTCGTCGCGACCAACCGCAAGGCGCGGCACGACTACTCGATCGAAGACACCTATGAGGCGGGCCTGGTGCTCAGTGGCACCGAGGTCAAGTCGTTGCGCATGGGGCGTGCGAGTCTCGTCGACGGCTATGGATTCATCGACGGCGGTGAGGCGTGGCTCG
>CALRWH020000084.1:0-10692 GCA_943371805.1 Pseudomonas synxantha
ACACATCGAGAATGCCGCCGCGAACCGCAAACTCGCCGCGCCGCGTGACCATGTCGACGCGGGTGTACGCGAGGTCGATGAGCCTCTCGGTCACGCGGGCAAGGTCGTAGCCACGGCCCGCGCGGCGCAACACCACGGGCTCGACCTCGGTGAGCCCCGGCACGAGAGGTTGCAGAGCAGCGCGCACCGACGCGACCACGATGAGGTCGGGCTTGTCGGCCCCGGCCGCATCCCACTCTTTCAGAGCGCGGAGCGTACGGATGCGCCGCCCCACGGTTTCAGCACTCGGGCTCAACCGCTCGTGCGGAAGGGTCTCCCACGCCGGCAAGTCGAGCACGACGGCCCGGGGCGCCAGGGCGGCGAGCGACTGCATCACGGCCTCGGCCTCACGACTGGTGGAGGCGATGGCGAGGAGGCACTGCGGGCCCGGGCGGGCATCCAGAATGCTGGCCAGGAGGGGCACGCGCAAGCCTTCGACTGCCGAGAAATCGGCGGAACGACTGGCGCTCTCGAGGGCGTGTTGCAGCGTGCGGGCGCGCGTCAGCGCCGGAATTAACCGCTCAAGAGTCACGTCGCACGAGTGTACGCGGCCCTCGCTGAACGATCAGGCGCGGGGCGCGTGAACCTTCTGCTGGGCGGCGAGCAATCCCTGCTCGACGATGAGCTCGATCGCCTCGATGGCGTCATCAAGCACGAAGGGCAACCGCGTCTTCTCAGCGGTGCCAAAGTCGCGCAGCACGTAGTCGGCGGCGTCTTGCCTGCCAGGAGGCCGACCAATGCCGACGCGCACCCGCACAAAGTCGGGAGTGTCGAGCGCCTTGATGATGTCGCGCACACCGTTCTGGCCACCGTGTCCGCCATCGGCCTTGAGCTTGATGGTCTCGAACGGCAGGTCGAGGTCGTCATGAGCAACGATGACGCGCTCGGGCGGAATGCCAAAGTAGGCGGCAGCGCTCGAGACCGGACCGCCCGAGGTGTTCATGTAACTCAGCGGTCGCACGAGCACGAGCTTGGGGCCGCCGGGCCGCAGTCGTGCCTCGGCGAGCATCGTTGTCGTGCGGTGACGGCTAAAGCGCGCGCCCAGCCGCTCGGCAAGAAGGTCAACGACCATCGCGCCGACGTTGTGCCGGTTGCCGGCGTACTGCGGCCCAGGGTTTCCGAGCCCGGCCACGAGCCAGGTGTCGGCAGACGACGAAGGGGCCGCATCGCGGCGGAACAATCCGACCACGGGCGACCCCTTCGCTCGATCTGGCGGGCGACCAGCGCCCGTCGTGACTACTCGGCGGCTGCGGCCTCGGCAGCAGCGGTCGATGCGGCCGAGGATGCAGCGGCGAGCGCCTCAACAGCGGCGTCATCGGCGCTCGAACCGGCGGGCGTCGTGATCGCGAGCACAAGCGCGCTCGCGTCGGTGACGAGCGTGGTGCCCTTGGGCAGCTCGACGTCGCCCGCGTGAATCTGCGTGCCGTCGGTGAGGCCCTCGACCGAGACGGTCAGCGAGGTCGGAATGTGCGTGGCCTCGGCCTCGACCGTGAGGGTGTTGTGGTCAACCACGACGATCGTGCCGGGGAACGAATCACCCTCGACGTGCACCGAGATGTCAACCGTGACCTTTTCGCCCTTGCGCACGACGATGAGGTCGACGTGCTCGATGATCTGGCGAACCGGGTCTTTCTGCACGTCTTTCACGAGCACGAGCTCGGGGGTGCCCTCGATGTCGAGCGTGATGAGCACGTTCGACTGGCGCAGCAACAGCGCGGTCTCGTGGGCGGGCAGCGTGACGTGCTGCGGCTCGCCACCGTGGCCGTAGATCACCGCGGGAATGTGGCCGGCGGCGCGCAGCTTGCGAGCCGCGCCCTTGCCGAACGACGTGCGCTTGCCGGCGCTGAGCTTGTTCTCGTCAGCCATGCTGATGTCTCCTTGAATCGGTGGGCCGCGTGGCCCGGTCTGGGTGTCAACTCGAACGCGCGAGCGCGTGAGGAAAGCCGGATGCCTTGCCCACCGCGTCGATTACGGAGCGAAAAGTCGCTCCCTCGCCGAAGTACAGTCGCTCAGTCTACCCGAGGCACGAGCAGCGCCGCGACGGCGGCCGCGAGCTCGTCGATCGGGCGAGTGGCATCAAGCACGAGCACGCTTTCGGCCGCGGTCGGGGGCTCGAGCGTTGCGAGCTGCGAGTCGAGCAGAGCCGCGGGCATGAAGTGGCCCGCACGCTCGGTGAGGCGACTCTCGAGCGTGAGCCGATCGAGCTCGAGCAACGCGAACTGGGCGTGCGGAGCATCCGCCCGCAAGCGATCGCGGTAGGCCGCACGCAAGGCGCTACACGCCATGATGCACGGGGCATCCGTCACCAGGGCGGCCGCGACGGCGTCGAGCCACGGCGCACGATCGGCATCGTCAAGCGGCGCGCCCGCCGCCATCTTGGCGACATTGGCCGGCGGATGCAGGTCGTCCGCATCGATGAACCGTACGCCCGCGATATCGGCCGCTGCGCACCCCACCGACGTCTTGCCCGCGCCCGAAACACCCATGAGAACGACGACGGCGGGAGCGACCGGGACCATACGCCCACGGTACGCGGCCGGGGGCCACAGCGCCCGCTGGTTCGGCTCTAGGCTGGAAGGCATGTCCACCACGCCTACCGCAAACATTGGGGTCGTCGGCCTCGCCGTCATGGGTTCGAACCTCGCCCGCAACCTTGCCAGCCGCGAGGGCAACACCGTCGCCGTGTTCAACCGCACATTCGAGAAGACCGAGACGCTCGTCACCGAGCACCCCGAAGCGGGCTTCATCGCCACGAAGGATTACGCCGAGTTCGCCGCCTCGCTGCAGAAGCCGCGCACCGCGATCATCATGGTGCAGGCCGGCCGCGGCACCGACGCCGTCATCGACGCGCTCACCGAGGTCTTCGAGCCGGGCGACATCATCGTCGACGGCGGCAACGCGCTCTTCACCGACACGATTCGCCGTGAGGCCGCCGTGCGTGCCACGGGCATCAACTTCGTCGGCGCCGGAATCTCGGGCGGTGAAGAGGGCGCACTCAACGGCCCCTCGATCATGCCCGGCGGCTCGGCCGAGGCCTGGGTCACGCTCAAGCCCATTCTCGAGTCGATCGCCGCCGTCGCTGAGGGTGAGCCCTGCGTCACGCACGTCGGCACCGACGGCGCTGGCCATTTCGTCAAGATGATCCACAACGGCATCGAGTACGTCGACATGCAGCTCATCGCCGAGGCCTACGACCTGCTGCGTCGCGTGGGCGGCCTCGAGCCCGCCGAGATTGCTGAGGTCTTCGCCGAGTGGAACACCGGCGAACTCGAGAGCTACCTCATCGAGATCACTGCCGAGGTGCTGCGCCAAGTGGATGCGACGACCGGCAAGCCGCTCGTCGATGTCATTCTCGACCAGGCCGGCGCCAAGGGCACCGGCGCGTGGACGGTGCAGACCGCGCTCGACCTCGGCGTTCCCGTGTCGGGCATTGCCGAGGCCGTGTTCGCTCGCTCCCTCTCGTCGAAGCCCGCGCAGCGCGCGGCCGCGGCCTCATTGCCCGGTAGCACGCAGGAGTGGCAGGTCGCCGACCGCGACGCCTTCGTCGAAGACGTGCGCCGAGCCCTCTACGCCTCGAAGATCATCGCCTACAGCCAGGGCTTCGACGCGATCGTTGCCGGTGCCGGTGCCGAGCAGTACAACTGGGACATCAAGAAGGGCGACATCGCGCGCATCTGGCGTGCGGGCTGCATCATTCGCGCTCGCTTCCTCAACCGCATCACCGAGGCGTACGCGGCCGACCCCGCGCTCGTGGCGCTCGTCACCGCGCCGTACTTCGCCGAGGCCGTCGCCGGGGCGCTGCCCTCGTGGCGACGCATTGTGTCGGGTGCGGCGTTGGCGGGCATCCCGACCCCCGCGTTTGCCTCGTCGCTCTCGTACTACGACGGCCTGCGCGCCGACCGCCTGCCGGCCGCGCTCGTGCAGGGTCAGCGCGACTTCTTCGGCGCCCACACCTACAAGCGCGTCGATCGCGAGGGCACATTCCACACGCTGTGGAGCGGCGACCGCAGCGAGGTCAGTGCGACTGACGCGCACTGACCGGCGCTTCTTGGTCGCGCCGCCGCTCCTGCGGCGCGACGCCGCTTCCGCGTCGTGAGCGCGGTCACGACGCTTCGCGGTCGCGGCAGATGCCGCGCGCGGGTGCGACACTAGTTGACGATGGACGACGACGACCCAATTGAGCTGCGCGGGGCGGTCGACGACGACGCCGGGGTGCCGGCGTGGGAGCGCCGACGCCGCGTTGTGCGCTGGGTTGCCCTCATTGCGCTCACCGGGATGCTGTTACCAACCGGCGTCGGAACCTACTCGATGGCCGTCACCACCGCCGAGAGGTCGTGCCGAATCGCGGTCGACTTCTACGCCAACGAGCGCACGCCGAGCCGCGTGGCGTTCGAGCTGTTGTCAGCCGAGGCCGCGGGCTGGAATTGCTACGCGGTCACGCCCAGCGGCGAGGTGCTCGTCGCCGTGTTGGGGCTGATCCCGGGCGCTCCGAAGCTCGTGTCGCGCACCCTCAGCTGACGCTCCTTGCCACACCCCGGGGGTGGCGTGCGACACTAGAGGCGTTCCGCGCTTGCGAACGGCGCCCCGAGACTCTCTCGAGGCGGCGTGACCCGTCGAGGAGCGGTGGTTGCCTTCATCGCTTCCGGTCACCTCAGTCGCGACCTATTTCGCGCGGAACCGATGCCGCTGCGCGGTCGTTCGGAGTACCCGGGCGGGCGCATCCGTCATCGTCGACGAACAGTGAGGAACCCCATGATCTCCATCGATCGCACCCGCCTGGCCGAGCTCACCGAGCGCGAACAGCAGGCCTTTATCGCCGCCCGCCCGAAGTCGGCCGCCGCCTACGCGAACGCCGAGCACCTCTTCGGCCGCGTTCCCATGACCTGGATGAACAAGAAGTCGGGCGCTTTTCCGATCTACCTTGACCGCGCCCACGGCAACCGCGTGTGGGACATCGACGGGCACGAGTACATCGACTTCGCCCTCGGCGACACCGGCTCGATGGCCGGGCACTCGAACCCTGTTGTCGTCGAGGCGATCACCCGCCGCGCCGGCGAGCTGGGTGGCCTCGTGACGATGCTGCCGACCGAAGACGCCGAGTGGGTCGGCGCGGAGTTGTCGCGCCGATTCACGATGGACCGCTGGTCGTTCTCGCTGACGGCGACGGATGCGAATCGCTGGGCGATTCGACTCGTGCGCGCGATCACCGGAAAACCGAAGATCGTCTTCCACTCGTACTGCTACCACGGATCGGTCGACGAGTCGCTCGTGATCGTCGGGCCCGACGGCGACAGCACGTCGCGCCCCGGAAACGTGGGCGCCCCTGTCGACGTGACCGAGACCTCGCGCGCCGCCGAGTACAACGACCTGCCGGGCCTTGAGCGTGCTCTCGCGCACGGTGATGTCGCCGCGGTGCTCATCGAGCCGGCGCTCACCAACATCGGCATCGTGCTGCCCGAGCCCGGCTATCTCGAGGGTGTTCGTGCGCTGACTCGGCAGTACGACGCGCTGCTCATCATCGATGAGACGCACACCTTCTCGGCGGGGCCCGGGGGCATGACGCGGGCCTACAACCTCGAGCCCGACCTCGTGGTCATTGGCAAGTCGATCGGTGGGGGCATCCCGACCGGCGCCTACGGGCTGTCGGCCGAGTTCGCCGAGCGCGCGCTCGCCCGCACCGACCTCGACCTCGTCGATATGGGCGGCGTCGGCGGCACCCTCGCGGGCAACCCACTCTCGGTCGCGGCCATGCGCGCGACGCTCGAACACGTGCTCACCGACGAAGCATTCGCGCACATGATCGACACGGCGACGTATTTCACCGACGGGGTCAACGAACTCTTCGACCGCTACGAGCTGCCGTGGGCGATCAACCAACTCGGGGCGCGTGCCGAGTACCGTTTCGCGCGGCCATACCCGATCAACGGCACGCTCGCGGCCGAGGCAGCGGACGGTGAGCTCGAAGATTTCTTGCACCTCTACCTCGTCAACCGCGGCATCATGCTCACGCCGTTCCACAACATGGCGCTCATGGCGCCCATGACGACGCGCGCCGACGTCGATGCTCACCACGAGGTCTTCGAGGCGGCGATTCGCGAACTCGTGCAGGGCTAGCGCGGCAATTGGTGGGCGGAGACCGGTGAGTGACGCGTATCGCGGGCGACGCCTCGCGCTGCTCACGCAACACGGCAAAGAGCGGGTGATCGCACCCGCGCTCGAGAGCGCGCTCGGTTGCACGGTCGAGCGCGCCCTCGGCTTCGACACTGACCAACTCGGAACCTTCACGCGTGAGGTGCCGCGCGCCGGCAGCCAGCTCGAAGCCGCCCGGCGCAAAGCCGAGCTGGCTATCGAACTGAGCGGAGCCGACGCGGGGCTCGGCAGCGAGGGCTCGGTCGACCGGCACCCGATGCTCGGGTTCGTCGACCGTAACGTCGAACTCATCGTGCTCGTCGACCGCGCGCGCGACATTGAGGTCGTAGGCATGGCAGACGGGCCGGCCCCTTACGCCCACCTGCTGACCTCCTCGCTCGCCGAGGCGACTGCCTTCGCTTCGCGTCAACCTTCCGTCGATCATGGCTTCGTCGTGCGCCCGGACAACCCCGACGACCCTCGCGTGCGAAAAGACATCATGAGCCCGGATGCCCTGAGCGAGGGCTTTGCCGCCGCCCAGGCCGAGTCGGCCACGGGGGCGGTGTTTGTCGAGCTCGACCTTCGCGCCCACCGCAACCCTCGCCGCATGGCGCGCATCGCCGAGGCCGCCGCCGATCTCGCGGCAAAGCTTGCCTCGACCTGCCCCGAGTGCGACGGCCCCGGATTCTGGGTCGTCGAGCGCCTGCCCGGGATGCCCTGCCGCGACTGTGGCCTCGCGACCGACATGACCCTCGCCGACGTCGACGGGTGCCCGAGCTGTGGGCACCGCGTCACCCGACTGCGCGACGCGAGTGCCGGGGCCGACCCGATGTGGTGCGACTACTGCAACCCTTAAGCGGCGCCGTCAAACATCGAGGTGACCGACCCATCGTCGAACACCTCGTGGATCGCGCGCGCGATGAGCGGGGCGATCGAGAGCACCGTGAGGCGGTCCCAGCGCTTGTCTTCGGGCACGGGCAGCGTGTCGGTGACGACAACCTGGTCGACCGCGGCATCCTGCAAAATCTCGAAGGCGGGGTCGCTGAACACGGCGTGCGTTGCGGCGACCACCACGGCGGTGGCGCCGTTCTTCTTGAGGGCTTCGGCGGCCTTCACGATCGTGCGGCCCGTGTCGATCATGTCGTCGACGATGAGGCACACGCGGCCCTCAACCTCACCAACGATGTCGTGCACCGAGACTTGGTTGGGCACGCGCGGGTCGCGACGCTTGTGGATGATCGCGAGCGGTGCGCCGAGCTTGTCGCTCCAAATGTCGGCAACGCGCACGCGGCCCATGTCGGGCGAGACAACCGTGAGCGTTGAGGGGTCGAGCTGCTTCTGAAAGTGATCGAGCAGCACAGGCATGGCAAACAAGTGGTCGACGGGGCCGTCGAAGAAACCCTGAATCTGAGCGGCGTGCAGGTCGACGCTCATGATGCGGTCAGCGCCCGCGGCCTTGTACAGGTCGGCCACGAGTCGGGCCGAAATCGGCTCGCGTCCGCGGCCCTTCTTGTCTTGGCGGGCGTAGGGGTAAAAGGGTGCGACCACGGTGATGCGCTTGGCAGACGCACGCTTGAGAGCATCCACCATGATCAGTTGCTCCATGAGCGCCTCGTTGATGGGCGCCGCGTGCGACTGAATCACGAAGGCGTCGCAGCCGCGCACGCTTTCGTCGTAGCGCGCGTAGATCTCGCCGTTGGCGAAGGTGCGCGCGTCGGTGTGCACGACGTCAGTCTGCAGGTAGTCCGCGACCTCGTGGGCGAGGGTGGGGTGCGACCGGCCAGTGACAATGACGAGGCGCTTCTGGCCGGTGATCTTGATGCTGGCCATGAGGTCCCGCCTTCTGCCGCCGAGGCGACGCTGATGTGCTGGTCGGCTACGCGGTTTCGGTATCAGGCTCGGTGTCGGCGGATGCCGCCGCAGCTGCCTCGGCGGCGGCTGTTCCCGGGCGGTTGGCGGCCACCCAGCGTTCGACGTTGCGCTGAGGGGCCACATTCACTGCCAGGGCGCCGGCCGGGACATCTTTGCGGACGACCGTTCCTGCTCCCGTGTACGCTCCGTCGCCAATCCTAACGGGGGCTACGAAAACGTTGTGTGAGCCCGTGCGGGCGTGTGCACCTACGTCGGTGCGGTGTTTGTTGACGCCGTCGTAGTTGGCGGTGATCGTGCCGGCCCCAATGTTGGTGCCCTCACCCACCGTGGTGTCGCCGATGTACGAGAGGTGCGGAACCTTGGCTCCGCGCCCGAGCGTCGTGTTTTTCGTCTCGACGAACGTGCCGACCTTGCCCTTTTCGCCAATGACGGTGCCGGGGCGCAAGTAGGCGAAGGGGCCGACGGATGCTCCCGCCCCGATCACCGCGAGCGTCGCGTCAGTGCGGCTCACGCGCGCACCCGCGCCCACCTCGCAGTCGACGAGTGTCGTGTCGGGCCCGACCACGGCGCCGCGCGCAATCGACGTCGCGCCCTTGAGCTGCGTGCCCGGCAACACTTCGGCGTCTTCGTCGAGCGTCACGGTGCGGTCGATCCACACGCTTGCGGGGTCGCTGATCGTGACGCCCGCGAGCTGCCAGCCGCGCACGATCATGGCGTTGAGCCGCTGGGCCGCATCGCTCAACTGCACGCGGTCATTGACCCCAGCAACGAGCCAGCTCTGGCCGGCGGGCAGCGCCTCGACGGCGTGGCCGTCGCCGCGCAACAGGCCGATGACGTCGGTGAGGTACTTCTCTTGCGCCGCGTTGTCGGTCGAGACGAGCGCGAGTTTGTCGCGCAAGGGCGCACTGCGAAAGACGTAGGTGCCCGAGTTAAACTCGGTGAGCGCGCGCTCGAGCTCGCTCGCATCTTTCTGCTCAACGATGCGGTCGAGAGCACCGGCGTCATTGCGCACGATCCGGCCGTAACCCGTGGCATCGTCGACCACGGCACTGAGCACAGTCGCCGCAGCCTCGTGGCGACGGTGTCGATCGACGAGGTCGGCGAGGGTTGCCGCGTCGAGCAACGGCACGTCGCCCGAGACCACGAGCACGTCGCCGTCGAAGTCGGCGGGCAGGGCCGCGAGCGCCGCCTCAACAGCCCGACCCGTGCCGGGGATCTCGTCTTGGTCGGCGATGATCGCGTGAGCATCCAGGGCCAGAATCGCCTCGGCCACGCGGTCGCGCTCGTGACGCACCACGGCAACCACGTGCGCGGGGTCGAGAGCGCGAGCCGTCGCGAGAACGTGCCCGATGAGCGGAACCCCCGCGAGCGGGTGCAGCACCTTGGGCGTCTGCGACTTCATGCGCGTGCCCTGGCCAGCGGCGAGCACGATGATGGCGAGGCGCGAGTCGGTCATGCGTCCATTCTGTCAGCGGTGGATGCCCGCGCTCAGCACTCGACGTGCTTGATGCGAGTGCCCTAGCACTCGACGAAGTTGACGGCGAGGCCGCCCTCGCTCGTCTCTTTGTATTTGCGCGACATGTCGTCGCCCGTCTGGCGCATCGTCTGCACGACCGTGTCGAAGCTGATGAGGTGCGTGCCATCGCCGTGCATCGCCATGCGGGCCGCCGCCACGGCTTTGCCGGCGCCGATCGCGTTGCGCTCGATGCACGGCATTTGTACGAGCCCGGCGACGGGGTCGCACGTCAGGCCGAGCGAGTGTTCCATGGCGATCTCGGCGGCGTTCTCGATTTGCTCGTTCGTCGCGCCGAGCAAGTGGGCAAAGCCCGCGGCGGCCATCGACGCGGCCGAGCCGACCTCGCCCTGGCACCCCGCCTCGGCACCCGAAATGCTCGCGTTCGACTTGATGAGCCCACCCATCACGGCGGCGACGAGCAAGAACTCTTCGCGCGCGAGGTCGGCATCGGCAACCCCGATGACGTCGATCGCGTGGCGCATGACGGCGGGGATGATGCCCGCAGCGCCGTTCGTGGGGGCGGTGACGACGCGACCACCCGCGGCATTCTCTTCGTTCACGGCGATGGCGTAGGCCTGCAACCACTCGAGGCTCGTGTCGCGCGTTGGCTCGGCATCGAGAGCACGCAGATTGGCGGCCATGCCCGCTGCGCGACGGGGAACCTTCAGCCCGCCGGGCAAGATGCCCGTGCTCGAAAGACCCGCGTCAATGCAGTCGTCCATCGCGCGCGCGATCGTGCGCAGCGCCGCGCTCGTGGCCGCCTCACCGCGCACGGCCGCCTCGTTGGCGCGCGCGAGCTGCGCGATGCTGAGCCCGTGCTCGCGGCACAACCGCAACAGTTCGTCAGCCGTGTCGAAGCGGTACGGCACGGTCGTCGACTCATTCGCGTCACCGTCATCCCCATCACGCTCGACGAAGCCGCCGCCGACCGAGTAGTAGGTTTCGTCGGCGAGCACGGCACCGGCGTCATCGCGCGCCGTGAGAGTCAGGGCGTTCGGATGCCGCGGCTTGAGCTCGCGCGGAGCAAAGCGCAGCCACGCGGCCGCGGTCGGCGCGCCGGCCGCGCCGCTGGCCGCGCTGGCCGTGCTGCTCTCGGCTTCGGTCGACGTGCCCGCGCCCGTCGCGCGCACCGCGCC
>CALRWH020000085.1:0-10655 GCA_943371805.1 Pseudomonas synxantha
CGCACGGCTACGAAGGTCAGGGCCCCGACCACTCGTCGGCGCGCATCGAGCGGTTCTTGCAACTCGCGGCCGAAGACAACATGACGATCGCGCGCCCGTCGACTCCCGCGTCGTACTTCCACCTCTTGCGCCGTCAGGCCTATGCGCGCCCGCGTCGCCCGCTCGTGGTCTTCACGCCCAAGGCCATGCTGCGCTTGCGCGGAGCGACGAGCGAGGTCGCCGACTTCACGAGTGGCCGCTTCGAGCCCGTCATTGACGACGCCACAGTGACGGATGCCGGCGCCGTGCGCCGGGTGCTGCTGCACGCCGGCAAGATCCACTACGACCTCGTGGCCGAAATCGAGAAGCGCGGAACCACCGGAGTCGCCCTCGTGCGCCTCGAGCAGTTCCACCCGCTGCCCGAAGCCGAACTGCGGGCGGCGCTCGGTCGTTACCCAAACGCCGAGGTTGTGTGGGTGCAAGACGAACCCGAAAACCAGGGCGCGTGGCCGTTCTTGGCGCTCGAGACGCAAAAGCGCGGCATGCCCGCGATGCGCGTCGTCTCGCGTCACGCCTCGGCATCGCCGGCCACGGGGTCAAGCAAGCGCAGCGCGCAAGAGCACGCCGACATTATGGATGCCGCGCTGAGCGACTAGACAGCGCCCCGCATACGACGACGGCCCGCCCCGAATCGGGGGCGGGCCGTCGTCGTATGCGCCGGTCTCAGTTCTTCTCGAGTTGGGCGAGCGAACCCACGATCATGTCGCGAAGTTGATCGGGAGCCTTCTCTTGGCAGGCCTCTTTGACCTTGGTGGTCAACGTGATGCCCACGAGGTGCTCGGCCGAGCAGTGATCGCAGTTCGCAAGGTGCTCGCGAATGTCGGCGCACTGCTCTGCGCTGAGCTCGTTGTGCAGAAACTCCTCGAGCTCTTCCATGGCTTTGTTGCAGCCGCAGTCGGTCATTCGGCGCTCTCCTTGGTCGAACGGGCGGGTGCCGCAACGGTCATTCCGCGCTCGCGGGCGTAGTCGGCGAGCAGGTCTCGCAGCAATCGGCGGCCGCGGTGCAACCGGCTCATCACGGTGCCGACAGGGGTCTTCATGATGTCGGCGATCTCTTGGTAGGCGAAGCCCTCGACGTCGGCGAAGTAGACCGCGAGTCTGAAGTCTTCGGGGATCGACTGCAGGGCATCCTTCACGGCACTCGCGGGCATGCGATCGATCGCCTCTGCTTCGGCAGACCGCGTGGTCGATGATGTGGCCGACTCGGCACCACCGAGCTGCCAGTCTTCGAGGTCGTCAATGGTGCCCTGATAGGGGTCGCGTTGCTTCTTGCGGTACACGTTGATGAACGTGTTCGTCAGAATTCGATACAGCCACGCCTTGAGGTTGGTGCCCTGTTCGAACTGCGAGAAGGCCGAGAACGCCTTCACGAAGGTCTCTTGAACGAGGTCGGCGGCATCGGCCGGGTTCTTCGTCATGCGCATGGCAGCGCCGTAGAGCTGGTCCATGAAAGGCAGCGCTTGCTCTTGGAAGAGACGCCGACGCTCGGCGAGCTCGTCGGTCTCGGTCGGCGCGGCCGCGTTCGGCGTGGTGTCGGTCATCACGCCGGAGTCTAGCGAGCGCACCAGCACAGCCGGTGTGGGGGCTCGGTCGAGCACGAGCGTTGTCATGCGCATCCCTCGTCGTTGTGTCTCGGTAGTCGGCTGCGGAGCACCAAGCCGGTGCGGTGCCGATACCCTGATAACCGATGCAGGTCTTCACATATTCCGGAGCACGGTTCTCGCCGTATGGCGACGACGAGCGCCCAGGCACCTCCGATGCCCCCGACGCCCACGGCGATTGGCTCGCCCCGCGCGCCACCGGCCCACTCGCCGCGCGCGTAAGCCTTCCGGGCTCAAAGAGCCTGACGAACCGCGAGCTCGTCCTCTCGGCTCTCGCCGACGGCCCGTCGCGGCTTCGGCGCCCCCTGCACTCGCGGGACTCCATGCTCATGATCGAGGCGTTGCGCTCGCTCGGCGTGCAGATCGACGAGGTGCCCGGTGACGGCGCTTACGGCCCTGACGTGCGCATCACTCCCCCGGCGGAGCTCTCGGGAAGCACCGCGATCGACTGCGGGTTGGCCGGCACGGTCATGCGGTTCTTGCCGCCGGTCGCGGCGCTCGCCCTCGGGCCGGTTGCCTTTGACGGTGACGAGAGCGCGCGACGTCGGCCCATGCGCACGACGGTCGATTCGTTGCGCGCGCTGGGCGTCGACGTCAACGACGATGGGCGCGGCGCCCTGCCATTCAGCCTCTGGGGCACCGGTTCGGTGCGCGGCGGCGAGATCTCGATCGATGCTTCTGCGTCGAGCCAGTTCGTCTCGGGCCTCTTGCTCGCGGCCCCGCGATTCACCGAGGGCCTGGTGTTGCGCCACACAGGAGACCGCCTGCCCTCGATGCCGCACATTGAGATGACGATCGCGGCCCTCGCCGCTCGCGGTGTCACCGTCGAGAGCCCCGAGCCGGGCGTCTGGGTCGTTCCGCCAGGCCCCATTGCCGGCCGCACGATCGACATCGAGCCCGATCTCTCGAACGCCGCTCCCTTTCTCGTCGCCGCGATCGTGTCGGGCGGTACGGTGGCAGTCGACGGATGGCCGCTCTCGACCACGCAAGTCGGCGCCGATCTCGAAACCCTGTTGCCGCTCTTCGGCGCGCGGGTGCACCGCGATGGCGATGCCCTCGTGGTCGACGGCGGGCCCGGACTGCTCGGCGGTGCTGTTGTGCCCGGTGTCGACCTCGACCTCTCGACGGGCGGCGAGCTCGCCCCCGCGATCGTTGCCCTGGCCGCCCTCGCGAGTGGCCCGAGCACAATCACAGGAATCGGCCACTTGCGCGGCCATGAGACCGATCGTCTTGCCGCTCTCGCCGCCGAAATCAACGCGCTGGGCGGCGCGGTCACCGAGCTCGACGATGGCCTCGCCCTCGAGCCCCGCGCACTGCACGGTGGCCCTTGGCGCGCGTATGAAGACCACCGCATGGCCACCGCCGGTGCCATCATCGGCTTGGCGGTCGACGGTGTACTCGTCGACGACGTCGGCTCGACGTCGAAGACGCTCCCCCAGTTCGTCGAGCTCTGGAACTCCATGCTCGATCAGACCGAATCGTCATCGAGCACTCCGTGAGTTGGCTTCCGCCCGACGACGACGCGTATGACGAGTACGACGACGACTCGCTCGTGCGGTCACGCCCCAACCCAAAGGCCAATCGGCCTCGCTCTAAACAACGACCCGCGCACGATAACGCCGTGCCCGGTCGCGTGGTCACGGTCGATCGGGGCAGGTACCTCTGCCTCGTCGACGAAAACGAGAGCGACGAACGCGAGGTGATTTCGACGCGCGCGCGCGAATTGCGATCGAACGCCATCGTGACAGGAGACAGGGTTGACCTCGTGGGTGACACCACGGGGGCAGACGGCTCGCTCGCGCGAATCGTGCGCATTCACGAGCGCCGCACCCTGCTTCGCCGCAGCGCCGACGACACCGACGCCGTCGAGCGCATCATCGTCGCCAACGCCGACCAGCTGCTCATTGTGGTGGCCGCCGCCAACCCTGAGCCGCGGCCACGCCTGGTCGATCGCTACCTTGTTGCCGCGTTCGACGCGGGCATCGAGCCCCTGCTCGTCATGACGAAGGCCGACCTCGCCGACCCGGCTCCGTTTCTCGCCCAGTTTCGCGGGCTCGACTTACGCGTCGTGACGAGCCGCTCTGATGCGCCACCGGTCGACGAGCTGCTCACGATGCTGCGTGACCGCACGACCGTCGCCGTGGGCCACTCGGGCGTCGGCAAGTCGACGCTCGTCAACGCGCTGGTTCCCGATGCTCGGCGCGCGACGGGCGTCGTCAACGCCGTGACGGGTCGCGGTCGCCATACCTCGTCATCGACCGTGTCACTGCGTTTGCCGGGCGGCGGCTGGATCATCGACACCCCCGGGGTGCGCTCATTCGGGCTCGGCCACGTCGACCCCGACAACATCTTGCGCTCGTTCGGCGACCTCGCTGAGATCGGAGCGAGTTGCCCTCGCGGCTGCACGCACCTCCCCGACGCGCCCGACTGCGAGCTCGTCGAGCGTGCCGCGGCCGGAGAACTCGGCGAGTTTGGCGCCGAACGCCTCGACTCACTGCAGCGTTTGCTCACGACACTCATGAGCCCCAGCGGGCGCACGGGCGCCGATACGCTGAAGCCGTGAGCTCCGCATCCCTCGCCTCTGACCTCGAACTGGCACTCGAGTTGGCCACACGCGCCGACGCCATCTCCATCGATCGCTTCCGCTCTGTCGACCTCCGGGTCACGACCAAGCCCGACCGCACGCCCGTCACCGATGCCGATCAGGCCGTCGAACGCGTGATTCGAGACGGACTTGCCGCAGCACGCCCTGACGACGGCATCTTGGGAGAAGAGTTCGGCACCGAGTCGGGCACGGGCGAGGGCGTGCACCGCCAGTGGATCATTGACCCCATCGACGGCACGGCCAACTTTCTGCGCGGGGTTCCGATCTGGGGCACTCTCATTGCATTGGCGGTGGATGCTGTTCCCGTGCTCGGCGTCGTCAGCGCTCCCGCCCTCGGGCAGCGCTGGTGGGGCGCCCGAGGACTAGGCGCGCACACCTCGCAGCACGGCGGTACGGCTCGCCGGCTGCAGGTCAGCGGAGTGCGCGAGCTCGCCGACGCGTCGCTCAGCTACAACAGCCTGCCCGGGTGGGACGGCGTTGGGCGGCTCGACGCGATAGTGGAACTGACGCGCGCGGTGTGGCGTGCTCGCGCCATCGGAGACATGTGGTCATACATGCTCGTCGCCGAGGGGGCGATCGACATTGCGGCCGAATTCGACCTGCAGCCCTATGACATGGCGGCACTGCAACCCATCGTGGAAGAGGCGGGCGGGCGCTTCACTTCGGTTGATGGTGATGCCGGCCCGTGGCACGGCAGTGCGCTCGCGACAAATGGTCTGCTTCACGATGACGTATTGCGACGACTGCGAGGCTGAGTAGGCTCATAGCTGCGCGACGATCGCAGCGACCTCGGCGCGCATCCACCCCGCCACCCAGAGTTGAATCGAGCACTCATGACTATCGAAACCTCTCCCCGCTTCACGCGCGCTCTCGCCATCATCGCTATCGCCTCCGCGGGCGTCGCCCTGAGCGGCTGCAGCATCCTCGACCAGTTCACGGGCGGCGGAACGGCCACTCGCGACGACAGCGGCGAGGTCGTCGAAGGCAACGACAACACTGACGTCTTCACGCTCCAGGTCGGCGACTGCCTCAACGACGCGACCGCGGCCGAAACCGTTGAGACGATCCCGACCGTGCCGTGCGACGAGCCGCACGACAGCGAGATCTACGCCTCGATCATCATGGAAGGCGACACCTTCCCCGGTTCGGAAGCCGTCATCGCCGAAGCAGACCAGGCCTGCCTCGACGCCTTTGCAGGCTTCGTGGGCGTCGAGTACGCCGACTCGCTGTACTACTACAGCTACTACTTCCCGACCGAGGGCAGCTGGGCTGGCGGCGACCGCGAGATTCTCTGCACGATCTACGACGAGGCCGGTCAGGTTACGGGCTCGCTGCAGAACATCGGGCGATAAGTAGTTCGCTCATGACCACAACGGTGCGGCGACGACTGCCGGTCGCGATTCTCGCGGCCGCAGTCGTCGCCGTCACCGTTTCTGGATGCTCGCTGTTCGGGCCTGTCGCGTCGAACACGCTGCCGGTGCGCGACGACGACGGTGTCATCGTCGAACCGAATGAGCAAACCGATGCCTTCACCCTCGTGGTGGGTGATTGCCTCAACGATGCAACCGCCACGGGAGAAGTGCAAACCGTACCCACCGTGCCGTGCGATGAACCGCACGACGGAGAGATCTACTCGGCTCACCTCTTGGGCGAGTCGAGCTATCGCGGTGAGGCTGTGATCATCAACGAGGCTGAGGCCCTGTGCCTCGACACCTTCGAGCAGTTCGTCGGCGAGGCCTACCTCGACTCGCGCTTCGACTTCAGCTACTACTACCCGACCGAGGCCAGTTGGTCCCGGGGCGATCGAGAAGTGCTGTGCGTCATCTATGACCCCGCGGGCCCCGTCACGGGGTCGCTGGAGGGCGTCACTGACTAACGCGCGTCGCTGATCGAGATAACGGCTTTTCCGCTCACGAGCTGCCGCGCCAGGCGATCGATGAGGGCGAGCGCCCCATCGAGCGACGCCACCTCGTCTACCGGTGCCCGCAGTGTGCCGTGCTCGAGCATCTCCAGCAAGGTGGCAAGGTCGGCGCTGTTCTCACGCTGCATCACGGCCGTCAAGCGGTGCTTGACCCAGGGGTCAAGCAGAACGGCGCGTAGCTGGCGGTCTGCCCCGCGCAAGATCGGGCCGCCTGACTTATCGGCCCCGACGATGACAAGCGTGCCGCGATCGTTCAGGGCCCGGCGCAGTACGTGCAGCGCACGACCATCGGCAGCCTCGATGATCACGTCGAAGCGGCCCCAGTCGGCGGGGTCGGGCGTCGCCCGATAGTCGATCACCCGTTCGGCACCGAGCGAGCGCACAAACTCGGCCTTGCCCGCACTCGCCATGCCCGTGACGCGCGCGCCGGCGGCAGCGGCGAGCTGGGTCATGAACGATCCAACCCCTCCACCCGCGCCGATCACCAGCACGGTCTGGCCCGACTGCACGCGCGCGCTGTCACGCACGGCCTGCAGAGCGGTGCCGGCCGAGACCGGCAGGGTTGCAGCATCCGTCATCGAAACGGCGTCGGGGATGCGCGCGAGCTTGGCGGGCTTCGCCACGACGAACTCGGCGAAGGCCGCGGTCGCAGTGCCGGCGACGCGGTCACCGACGGCGAAACCCTCGACCTCGGCACCCACCGACTCCACGACGCCGGCAAAAGCGAGACCGATGATCGGCTGGCGTGGCGTGCGCAGGCCGATGACGGGGCGCACGGCGAGCGGGTCACCCTTCATGAGGTGCACGGTGCCCGAGTCGGGGCTGACCGCGGCGACGCGCACGAGAACCTCGGCGGGGCCGGCCTCGGGCACCGGGGCCGTGCCCATGCTCAGCACCTCGGTGCCGCCGTAGCCGTGCTGCACGATCGCGGTCATGGTGCGGGGGGCGGTGGTCGTCATTCTGTTTCTCCGTTTCGTGTCGAGGGCGCTTCGGCGGCGGGGTACGAGAACACCTCGTCGAGCCGAACTCCGAGCGCGTAAGCAATCTGAAAGGCGATCTCGAGCGACGGCGAATACTTGCCTTGCTCGATCGCGATGATGGTCTGGCGCGTGACGCCGACGCGCTCGGCGAGTTCAGCTTGCGTGAGCTCTCCCGCGGCAAACCGCAGCGAACGGATGCTGTTGGTCACGCGCGTGGGCTTCACCATGCGGGCACTCCCCCTCGATACAGCGCGATCTTGGTGATGGTCTCGAGCAGTGCCGAGAAGAAGAAGCCGAAGTAGAGCACGTTGGCGATCCAGAACGGGTCGAGCTCAAGCACGGCAAAGACGAGGGCCGCGAGCGCGCCGGCAATGAGAAAACCGCGCGACGTGAACTCGGCACGCGCTTTGATTTGCTTGTCGCGAATGTCGGTCTCGCGCCCGTCTTTGTGCGTCACGATGCCGAGAATGATCGAGACAACGATCATCACGACAATCGATGCACCGATGGTCCACAGCATTGCGTCAACGTAGGGCGTCTCGGGCATCGGAGTCTCGGCTGCTCGCGTGAGCAGCACGGTGAGGTAGACGGCAAACGAGGCGATCGAGACCACCAGGCCAACCCACGCGACGCGTTCTTCGTAGTTCATGTCGTGAATGGCCACAAGGGCCTCCTTTCGGTCATGTCAAGAATGCTTGACATGACTGAAGGTAAAGCATGGGTTACATCATGTCAAGTTTTCTTGACTTGGTTGAGTGAGACCCGACCGTGCTCGTCGACGCGGCTGCAGCACAGCGGCCGCCAATCCGGTCAACATGATCGCGCCGCCGACAAACTCGGTCACCGAGGGAACCTCTGCCTGCACAAGCCACGCGGTCAGGATGCCCACGACGGGCACGAGCAGCGTGAACGGCACGACTGCGCTCGTCGGATACCGAGCGAGCAACGAGTTCCAAATGCCGTAGCCGATGAGACTCGCAAACACGGCCGTGTAGACCGTGCTGGCAATCGCGACCCATGACAGTCCGGTAAGCGCCTGCCACACGACAGGCGGCGAATCGACAATGAGTGACAAGGCGAACGCCGGTAGCGGCACTACGAGGCCCGACCACACCACGAGCGAGAGCCCCGAGCTCGCTTGCGCGCGGCGCGCGAGCACGTTGCCGATCGACCACGAAAGAGCGGCGCCGAGCGTCACCACGAGAGGCAGCCACGGCGCCGCTTGCGCGTGCCCCACAATGACGAATGCGAGGCCGACCATGCCCACAAACACGCCGATCAGCTGGCGCGGGGTCGGGCGTTCGCGCAGCACCAGCGCTGCCACGACAAGCGAGAACATGACCTGGGTCTGCAGCAGCAGCGACGCGAGGCCCGGCGGCATGCCGAGCGCGAGCGCCAGGTAGAGCAGGGCGAACTGGCCGAGGCTGAGGAATCCGCCCACCAAGAGCAGTTGACGCCATCCGATGCTGGGCGGCTTCAGGAAGAAGATCGCGGGAACACAGACCACGAGAAAGCGCATGGCGAGGAAGAGCAGCGGCGGGACATCCGCTTGCCCCGCATCAATGACAACGAAGTTCGCGCCCCAGATGACGACGACGAGAATCGCGAGCAGCGAGTGCCGCAGACTCACGGCTTGTCGACGATCTCCTTGCCCAGCGGCAGCAGCGCAACCGGGACCATCTTGAGGTTCGCCCAGGCGAACGGAATGCCGATGATCGTGATCGCGAGCGCGATCGCCGAGGTGATGTGGGCAATGGCCAACCACCACCCGGCGAGGATGACCCACACGATGTTGCCGAGCACCGACCACGCGCCCGCCGACGGCTTGTCGACCACGGTCTTGCCGAACGGCCACAGCGAGTAGACGCCGATGCGCCACGCAGCAATGCCCCACGGGATGGTCACGATGAGGATGAACATGACGAGAGCCGCCAGGGCATAGCCAAGAAAAAGCCAGAAGCCCGAAAGGATCAGCCAGATGATGTTGAGCAGAGTGCGCATGGGACCAGTCTGCCGTGTCTCGGGCTATGCCGCGACGCGAGCGCGCTACAGACCCAGTGCCGGGTTCGCGGTGCGCATGGCGTCGAGCGCCGAACCCGCAATAGCGCCGGTCAGCGAAATGCTGGTGCCATTGCACCCGATCAGCACGTCTCCGGTAAAGAGGTAAGTCGCCCCAATGCCCGACACCGGGCCCTCGCCTTCCAGTTCAAACGCCGTGACGGTGCCCATCGTGGTCGACGCAAAGCCCGCCGCCGTGAGCTCAGCCTGGAGCGACGTGCGCGTGTCGGCCGTGATTGACGCGACAGCGAGAGCAAAGAACCCATCAGAGTTCGGCACAGCCCACGCACACGCACGGAAGGTCTCGGCGCCCACGAGGGCGTCTGTCACGCCGAGGACGTCGAATCGCACAGGGTACTCAGCAGCAGTCATTTCGCCGCGAGACTCGGTCGCTTCGGAGAATTGAGACTTTGCGAGCGCGAGCGGCACCATGGTCTCGCAGTCCGGAATCGTCAATGCCTCAACGACAGGCTCGGGCGTGGGCTCGACCGTCGCCGTGGGCGACTCTGTCACCGAGGGTGACGCCTCAGGAGTCGACGGCTCGGCCGCCGGCGTGCATCCTGCCAGCAGTAGCGCAATGGCAGCAGCGCCAATGAGAATCCGACCACGCATGAGAAGTCCCTTCACCAAGTGCCCATGACGATACTGGTCACGTGGCGGTGCACGCCAGAGGCAGGTGCACCGGTGAATCTCACAGTGCGTGACAGCAACCAGTGGTGGAGATGGGGGGAATTGAACCCCCGTCCATCGCTGTGAGCCAGAGCCTTCTACGGGCGTAGTCTGCTGAATCGTTCTCCTCGGCTCCGACCTTTGTTGCAGACCCCTAGGTCGACGAGCCCAGCCTCAGTTCAAGTCCCACGTGCACCTGAGACGCAGGCACGCAGCAAGTCTCCTTCATGACGCCAGTGATCGGGTCGGAGACGCACCCGGACTGACGGACTATCTACTCTGCCTAGGCGGCGAGAGCGAAGTCGGTGCGCTTAGCATTGGCACCTGTTGTTTGCAGAGATCGTTAACGAGATAACCCTGCATCCTCGACCCGCTTCTCACCGTTTCGCAGGCGATGTCGAAACCGATCATCCCCTCGGTCACTCGTCGTTTCGCCGCGAAGAATCACGACGAACAACGGGCGGGTCACTGTCACGCACTGTGGAGTTGTGGGGAGACTCGTTGAGGAGCCGACGAGGTCTCGATCAGACGCCGTTCGCGGCGTAGCCCTACAGTATACGTCACCCCCGACCACGCCGACTGGAGACGCCATGACTGACCTCGTTCTCACCGTGCAGGGCTCGGCCCGCGCTGAACTCGCCCCTGAGCGCGCGACCATTCGCTTCACGATCGCGACCGACGGACCGGAGCGCACTCCGGTCGTCGACGCCGTCACCGCGACCCTCGCGAGAGTGAGCGAAACGCTTGGGGGTCGCGCCGCGAACGGCGCGCTCGAGGCGTGG
>CALRWH020000086.1:0-10520 GCA_943371805.1 Pseudomonas synxantha
GCGCCTCGTGCTCGCTGAGTCGTTGCAGCGCATGGCGGGCATCGAGAGCGACGTCGTCGTCGAGCCTCTGCCGGGCGACCCCGCCGTCAACGGACTCGGCTGGCGCACGCGCATTCGTTTGCACGTCGATGACCAGGGCCGCTTGGGGCCCATGGCTTCGCGATCGCACTCAGTGATTCCCGTGACGGATGTTCCGCTCGCGACCGCCGCCGTACAGGCCGCGACGCCGTTCGCCGAGCGGTTCACCGGAATCGACACTCTCGACGTCATCGCCCCCACGACGAGCGAACCGCGCCTCGTGATCGGCGAGCAAAAGCCCACGGTTATTCGCGAGGTCGTGGGCGAGCGCACGTTTCAGCTTGACGACACCGGGTTCTGGCAAGTGCATCGCTCGGCACCCGCCGCCCTTTCTCTCGCCGTTCAAGAAGCGATCGACGCCTCACTCTTCGACCCGCGGGCCGAAAACCTTGACCTCTACGGAGGCGTGGGTTTGCTCGCGGCCGCTGTCGCTGACCGCTTCGGGCCCGAGACGCGCATCACGAGTGTCGAGTCTGACGAGCGGGCGACCGACCACGCGAGCGAGAACCTTGCCGAGTGGCTGGGGGCCGCGGCAGAAACGGGTCGTGTTGACCGCTGGTTGCGCGACCTCGACGCGGGAGCCTCAGCCGCTGATCGCGATCGTCTTCGCGCGGCAACCATCGTGCTCGATCCACCGCGGTCGGGGGCCGGATCCGACGTCATGACGGTGCTTGGGCGCCTCGCGCCCGCGCAGCTCGTCTACGTTGCGTGTGACCCTGTCGCCCTCGCGCGCGACATCGCTCTCGCGGCCGAGGCCGGTTACCGCCTGGCGCGCATCCGAGCCTTCGATCTCTTTCCGCACACGCACCACGTCGAGGCCGTCGCGACGCTCATCAGAGACTGATCGACGTCGCCAGTGCACCCCGCGAAGGTGGGGCATGCTCCTGTGGGAACCACCTCTCGCCGCCGCGGTCGCGCGACTAACATGGAGGCCACGCGGCCACCATCCGTGCCGCAGTTGTCACCTTGAATAGTGAAGGGCCCGGTTCTGGTCTCGTGGTTTCTACGGTGAACAAGCACGTGCGCGTCGCGATCGTCGACGACCACGAGTCGGTACGACTGGGCTTGCATGCCGCCTTCACCAACGCGGGCTTCGACGTGGTCTCAACGTCAGCGAGTGTTCCCGAGCTGGTCGAGTCACTGCAAGGTCGAGAGATCGATGTCGTGGTTCTCGACCTCTCTCTCGGCGATGGGTCGAGCGTGACCGACAACGTCAAGGCCGTGCAGGCGACGGGCTCGGCAGTGCTCGTGCACTCGATCGCCGATCGCGTCGTCAGCGTGCGAGAGGCGCTCGCCGCGGGTGCCGCCGGGGTGATTCCGAAGTCATCGGCCACGAGTACGGTCATTGCCGCGGCCGAGACGGTTGCGCGCGGCGAAGTGCTCAACAACCTCGAGTGGGCGAGCGCGATCGATGCCGACCGTGACTTTGCCAAGGCACAGTTAGGCCGACGCGAGCGAGAGATTCTGCACTTGTATGCCAGCGGGCTTCCCCTGCGACTCGCAGCGCAACAACTCGGCATCGGCTATTCGACAGCCCGCGAATACCTCGACCGCATTCGTTCGAAGTACGTCGAGGTTGGTCGCCCTGCCCCGACCAAGGTTGACCTCTTGCGGCGCGCTGTCGAAGACGGCATTCTTCCCGGCCTCGACACCGATGGTGATGACGAAGAATAAGTCGCTCGACGCCGGTACGGGCGTTTCGACCGACTCGGGTAAGCCGCAGCGCAGTCCCTTGAGTCGTCGGCAGGTCGACACTGTCGTTTCTCGGTCGGTTGCGTGGTTTGGCATCGTGTTTGGGCTTCAAGCGCTTCCGTCGCTCTTCGCGCAGTACTCACTCGGTCAACCTCTGTGGTCGGCGATTGCCGTCAGCGTCATGTTCGGCTCGCTGATCGTTGCCCTGCTGTGTTCGACGATCAAGCGCTGGGTTGTCGGGTCACACCGCTTGGTGTCGTTTGTCTATGTCGTGGTGCTCGTGTCGTGGCCGTTCTTTCTCGCCGACCCATCGGTGCCGCAACAGGGCGATCACTGGCTCTATCAACTGACCACGGTGGCCACCGCGACCGCCGCGATTGGCTTTCGTGCGCGCGGTGCGATGGCCTACCTCGTGATCGTGCCTCTCATCTACGGCATCATTCGTGCTACGCCTCAGGGCGGCGGCGGTCCGTGGGAACTGGGGCTCTTCAACGCGGTCTACGCGATCATTCTCGGGGGCGCCGTTCTCGTCATTGTGGTGATGACGCGGTCGGCAGCGTCGTCGGTTGATGACGCTCAAGGGGCGGCGCTCGACCGCTATGCGCGAGCGGTGCGACAACATGCGATTGAAGTTGAGCGCGTGCAAGTCGATTCGATCGTTCACGACAGCGTGCTCACCACGCTGCTGAGCGCTGCTCGGGCCGAGACACCCGAGCAAAAGGCTCTCGCCGCCACCATGGCGTCAAACGCGATGCGTTATTTGAACGAGGCAGCTCGCGTGTCACCAGACGACGGCACGACAGTGCGCTTTCGACAGCTCGCCGATCGCATTGTCACAGCGGCGCGGCAAATGCCCCTGCCATTCGCGCTGCGGGTGCGTGCGCTCGATACCCGAGTGATCCCGGCGGCTCAAGCCGAGGCGCTCTACTCAGCTGCCGTGCAAGCGATGATGAATAGCGTGCAGCACGGCGGTTCCGGAGATGTGCGACGTTGGCTGACCGTGCTCGGCGCTCCCGGGGGCGCCGTGCAGATTGAAGTGGGCGACTCGGGTATCGGTTTCGATATCGACAGCGTTCCCGACGAGCGATTGGGAGTTCGCCGCTCGATTATTGAGCGCACGACCAACGCTGGCGGCCATGCCGAGGTGCGATCGATCAAGGGGCGAGGCACTGTCGTCGTGCTCTCGTGGCCCGCGTTTACGGTTGGTGTGCCCGAGGCTGACGGCGACGCGGCGCTCAGCTCTCCGCCCGAAGGGCGCACGGTCTCATGAGAATTGGCGTTCCACGCGCGCTCATCGTGACGATGGCTGCCATCTTCTCGGGCTACCACATCGTTCTTGGCCTCTACACGATCGATACGCCTGCCGACCCGGTGCCCGTGCTGGCGGCAATGATCATCTACGCCACGGCGACGACGATCAGCCTCTTGCCGGGTCAGGCAGAGCGCATGCCGACAGCGATGGCCATCACCAACGTGCTCGTGTGCATCGCCCTTCCGGTGCTTATCACCCCTCAGCTCAACCCCAATCAAGAGGGCGGCCTGGGGTACGCAACCTGGTACGTCGCCGCGGTCGGCACGCTCTTGACCATCACGTCGACCCGACGTCGGCACGTCTTCGCGTGGATAGGCATCGGCGCACTGGTCGTTCAAACGATCGTGTGGGGCGGCCCGGGAGCCTTGCTCGGTACGGGCGTCATCGGAAGCGCTGCGTGGGTCGCCGTGTCGCACATTTTGTCGCGAGCCCTGTCGAAAGCATCGACGGATGCGGCCCGATTCGCGCGCGCCGAACGCCAAGCAACCGACTGGCAGGCTGCGCAAGAAGCGCACCTGTATGAGCGGCAGTTTCGGCTGGGGCAAACAGGCACGACCGCCGTGCCGATGCTGCAGGTCATCGAACAGAGTCGGGGTGAACTCACCGACGAACAACGCAAAGAGTGTTTGCACCTCGAAGGGGCGATTCGCGACGAGATTCGAGGACGACGACTTCTCAACGACGACGTTCGGCGCGAGGTAATGGCAGCGCGTCGGCGCGGGGTATCGGTCAGCCTCTTCGACGAGGGAGGCCTCGATGATCTTGACGATCGGGCGCTGTCACGCATTCTCGCGACCGTGGCCGAGGCCATTCGCTCGACCGCTGCCACGCGCGTCATTGCGCGCACAGCACCCCCCGACTCGGCGGTGGCCGTCACGGTCGTGGGCTTGACGCCGTCGGGCGATGGTCGAGCACGCGACCTCGGCCAAACGGTCGACGACGATGACGATGACGATGCCGTCGACCTCTGGCTCGAGATTCCTCGCCACCGACGCTAAGGGCGCACGGCGGAGCGACAGAGTGCGTTAACGATCGAAGGGCCGGAGTACCCATCTCCGGCCCTTCGCAACGTATCGAGGTAGATCGACAACCCGAATGCGGATCTACCTCGCCCCCCAATCACTCAACCGCTACCCGTGCAGTTGTGGTGACCGGTGGTGTGGCCCCGCGGGGCAACACCTGACAGGAGCAATGATGCCGTGAATCGTGCACGTGCACAGTCGTCATTTTGGGGGACATTGGGGGACATTTTTCGCAGCTCCCACGAGTGTTCATGCCGAAAAGACAGGCATCATGGGGCTGTGCGCTTCGGATTTCAGGGTACAGAGGCCGCATCACGCGCGATTGCGTTGTGGCGGCCTCGTGTTACCAGCGTTATGTCCCGACAAACCGTCACAACGTCGACGCGGCGAGACCCGTGCGCTAGTAGCCGCGCATGCCGGCGTTCGCGGCCCATGCTCCCGGGCCCGGAGAGATCGAGCCACGCATCGCGCGCGCGCTCAGTCTCCACCGGTCAACGGGAGGCTCGAGCAGTTCAGCCCCGCGCGCCGCTTGCTCGGCAAGCACCGCGATGATGACGGAGTGCGCCGCAGCGAGTTCGTCGTCGGTGGGATTGCCTGCCACGATGCGCATGCTGGCGGCAGGGGCATCCGTCGACTCGTCCGCCCCGGTCACAGCGGAATGTTTCCGTGCTTCTTGGGCGGCAGGCTTGCGCGCTTGCCCTTGAGGGCCCGCAGTGCCTTGATGATCGCCACACGCGTCGCGGCCGGCTCAATGATGCCGTCGAGCTCGCCCCGCTCGGCCGCGAGGAACGGGCTCGCGACGTTGTAGGTGTACTCGTTCGCGAGGCGGGTACGCACCGCAGCGACGTCTTCTCCCGCGGCCTCGGCGGCCTTGATCTGGTCGCGGTACAGGATGTTCACCGCACCCTGCCCACCCATGACGGCGATCTCGGCCGTGGGCCACGCCAGGTTCATGTCGGCCCCGAGTTGCTTCGACCCCATCACGATGTACGCGCCGCCGTAGGCCTTGCGCGTGATGACGGTCACGAGGGGGACGGTGGCTTCGGCGTAGGCGTAGAGCAGCTTGGCGCCGCGGCGAATAACGCCCGTCCACTCTTGGTCGGTGCCGGGAAGGTAGCCGGGTACGTCGACGAGAGTGAGGATCGGAATCGAGAAGGCATCGCAGAACCGCACAAAGCGACTGGCTTTCTCGCCCGCGTCGATGTTGAGCGTGCCGGCCATGGCGTTGGGCTGGTTGGCGATGACGCCCACGCTGCGGCCCTCCACGCGCGCGAAGCCGATGACGATGTTCGGCGCGAAGAGCGGCTGCACTTCGAGGAACGAACCCTCGTCGACGACGTGGTCGATGATGTCGATGACGTCGTACGGCTGGTTGGGGCTGTCGGGAATCATCGTGTTGAGCTTGCGGTCAACGTCGGTGATCTCGAGCTCGGCTGCGGCCTCGTACTGCGGCAGCTCGGCCATGTTGTTGTCGGGCAGGTAGCTCAGTAGCGAGCGCGCGTAGTCGAAGGCATCGTTCTCGTCGCTCGCGAGGTAGTGCGAGACACCCGAGGTGCGGTTGTGGGTGAGGGCGCCGCCCAGTTCTTCCATACCGACGTCTTCGCCCGTGACTGTCTTGATGACGTCGGGGCCGGTGACGAACATCTGGCTCGTCTTGTCGACCATGATGACGAAGTCGGTGAGGGCGGGGGAGTAGACCGCACCACCCGCGGCGGGGCCACAAATGATCGAGATCTGCGGAATCACTCCGCTCGCCGCCGTGTTGCGACGAAAGATCTCACCGTACTTGCCGAGAGCAACGACGCCCTCTTGAATGCGGGCTCCGCCCGAGTCGAGAATGCCGATGATCGGCACGCCCGTCTTGAGCGCGAGCTCCATGACCTTGATGATCTTTTCGCCCGCGACTTCACCGAGCGAGCCACCGAAGATCGTGAAGTCTTGGCTGTAGACGGCCACCTGGCGACCGTGCACCGTGCCGGTACCCGTGACGACGGCGTCGCCGTAGGGCCGCTTGGCGTCCATACCGAAGGCGTGGGTGCGGTGGCGCACGAACTCGTCAAGCTCAACGAAGCTGCCGTGGTCGAGCAGCGTGTCGATGCGCTCGCGGGCGGTCATCTTGCCCTTGGCGTGCTGCTTCTCAATAGCGGCCTCACCACTGGCCGTCACGGCCTCGTGGTACCGCACCTTGAGGTCGGCGATTTTGCCAGCGGTCGTGGACATGTCAGGGGCAGCAGGGGTGGGCGCACTCGTGTGGTCGGTCACCGTGTCAGCCTATCGACAGCACCCCGCCCACACGGTTTGGTGAAGAACCACAATTTGCGGGCCGCGCGCTGTACACGGGCACCGCACCTTTAGCCTGGGCCCATGACTGTGTCTTCGCCTGCGCTGCCGCTCAGCCGTGCGATCTGTGCCCACCTTGACTGGCGCGCTGAGAGCCCGTCGACGAACACCGAGCTCGTCGCTCGCGCGTCGAGCATGCCTGACCTCGCCGCCGTGGCCACCGATAACCAGACGGCGGGGCGTGGCCGGCTCGATCGGGTGTGGTCGGCGGCGCCGGGTTCGGCGCTCGCGGTCTCGGTGCTCGTTCGCCATCACGATGGCGCGGGTGACCCCGCGCGGCTGGGCTGGCTACCGCTCCTCGCTGGTGTGGCGATGAGCCGCGCCGTGCGGTCTCTCGGCGTCGACCGAGTGGGGGTCAAGTGGCCCAACGATGTGCTCGCCGCAACGCCCGAGGGCGAGCGCAAGCTCAGCGGAATCCTTGCCGAGCTCACTCCCGAGGGCGTCGTGATCGGCGCCGGGCTCAACCTCACGATGTCGCACGACGAACTGCCCGTGCCGACCGCCACATCCCTCGCCCTCATGGGGGTGCCGACGGATGCTGCGCTCACCGATCGCGCCCTCGCCGCCTATCTGCGCGAGCTGGGGGCTCTCGTCGCCGAGTGGCGCACGGCGACCCACCCGAGTGTTCTGCGTGCGCTGGTCGAGCCAGAGCTGCAGACGCTCGGCCGCGCCGTGCGCGTTGATCGCCCGGGGGTGCCGGCCGTGCTCGGCGTCGCCGAGGGGCTCGATGATGACGGCCGACTGCTCGTTCGCGCAGCTGACCCGATCATCGGGGTCATCGCCGTGGCTGCGGGCGACGTGACGCATCTGCGATATGAATAGGGCATGACGGGCGAGAACCGCGTTCCCGAGCGGGCGATCGCCCGACTGCGCCCGCATGCTCGCGCGTTGGCGTTGCCCTCGATTGCTCTCGTTGCCGTGGTCGGCGCGGGAACGTTTGGCGTCTTCGCGGTCGACGAGCTGTGGCAGAGCCTCACGGTGCTCGCGGCTGCGATCGTGAGCGTCGCACTGTTCTGGGTGCTTCCTCTGTTGCGCTGGCTCAGCACGCAGTACCTCATCACGACGAGGCGAGTCGTGCTGCGCAGTGGCCTGTTTGTTCGCACGCGCCACGAAGTGCTCTTGAGCCGAAGCTACGACGTGACGGTGCGGCAATCGGGCCTGCAACCGGCGTTTCGTTCGGGCGATGTGCTCATCACGACGGGCGCTGATCGACCGGTCGTGATGCGCGATGTTCCGCGTGCCGACATCGTGCAGCGTGCTCTCGGCGACGTGATGGAGGCGAGCACGACCTCGATCACGACCATTCGTCGTCCGGTCGAATCGGTCGAGCCTGGTCTTCGTCGTGACCGATCAGGCCGCTGACTCGGTCGATTCTTCGGGCGTGGGCTGCGGTGCCCGGCGCGGGTGAAACACCCACCCTCGATACAGCGTGAAGCGAAAGGCGCTGCCGAGCGCGAGCCCCACGACGTTCGAGGCAATGTTGTCGGCGAGCAAGCTAGTGAAGCCGAGAACGTAGTGCGAGATCACAAGGCACCCCACGGCGATGACCATGCCGCCGATGCTCACGATCGCGAATTCGAGGGCCTCGCGCGCCGCCGGCCGACGGTGTTCGAGGCGGAACGTCCAGTGGCGGCTGCCGATCCAGTTCACCGCGATGGCGACCGAGGTCGAGAGCACCTTGGCGATGACCGGGCCTTCGGCAATGATCGCGGGGTCGAGCACCGTGACGCGCAGCAGGTTGAAGATCGCGACATCGACGACGACTCCGACGAGTCCGACGGTGCCGAAGCGGGCCAGCTGTGCCAAGAGGGTGCGCATCGTTCCTAAGGGGCGTCGGGCCGGGGTGCTCGCGGTCGGCCAGAATAGAGGTGAGTCGTCCGCAGTCTAGTGAGGAGCATCCATGCCCGTTGTCGGGGTCATCGGAGGAGGCCAGCTCGCACGCATGATGATTCCTGCGGCGGTGGGCCTCGGCATTGAGCTGCGCGTGCTCGCCGAAGCGCCCGATTCTTCGGCGCGACTCGCGGCGACGGCCGTCGGCGACTATCGCGACGAAGCGACGGTGCTCGACTTCGCGCGTGAGTGTGACGTCATTACGTTTGACCACGAGCATGTGCCGCAAGCGGTGCTGCGTGCGCTCGTTGCCGCGGGTGCCGCCGTGCATCCGGGGCCGGATGCCCTGCTGTACGCGCAAGACAAGCTCATGATGCGCGAGCGCTTGTCGCAGCTCGGCGTGCCGCAGCCTGACTGGGCGCGCGTCGAGTCGGCCGATGATCTGGCCACATTCCTCGCTGACCACGGTGGCCGGGCCGTCGTGAAGACGCCGCGCGGCGGCTACGACGGCAAAGGGGTGCGGGTTATCGACGATGCCGCGCAGGTCGCCGATTGGCTCGCCGATGGCCCTCTCTTGGCCGAAGAGCTCGTGGCGTTTGAGCGCGAGCTCGCGCAGCTCATCGCGCGCCGCCCGAGCGGCGGCGCCCAGTTGTGGCCTCTCGTCGAGACGGTGCAGCGCGGGGGCGTGTGCGCTGAGGTGATCGCCCCCGCCCCGCACACGACCGATGCTGTCGAGCGCGCCGCGGCCGAGATCGCCACCTCGATCGCGCACGGCCTCGGCGTCACGGGCGTGCTCGCCGTCGAGCTCTTCGCAGCGTCTGACGGTCGCGTGCTCGTCAACGAGCTCGCCATGCGCCCGCACAACAGCGGGCACGTGACGATCGACGGGTCGGTCACGAGCCAGTTCGAGCAGCACGTGCGAGCGGTGCTTGATTGGCCGCTTGGCGACACCACTCCGCTGGCACCGTGGGGCGTGATGATCAACGTCTTCGGCAGCCTCCCCGACGTGACGATCGCGGCGGCCCTGGGGCACCAGCCGACCGCCAAGGTGCACGCTTACGGCAAAGGCCCACGTGCGGGTCGCAAGGCCGGACACGTGACGGTCATCGGCGCCGAGCTCGATGACGTCGTTTATCGCGCGCGCGCCGCGGCCAGCCACTTCGATGACTGAGTCCTACCCTGGAGGCATGAACTCACCCCTCGTCGCCGTTGTCATGGGCTCTGACAGCGACTGGTCGGTCATGCAGCGCGCGGCCGAGGCTCTCGACGAGCTTGGCATTGCCTACGAGGTTGAGGTGCTGAGCGCACACCGCACTCCCGACGCGATGATCGCGTATGGCCGTGCGGCGGCCGGCCGGGGCATCCGCGTCATCATCGCCGGCGCCGGCGGTGCCGCCCACTTGCCGGGCATGATCGCGAGCGTGACGACTCTGCCGGTCGTGGGCGTGCCCGTGCCGCTCGCGACGCTCGATGGCCTCGACAGCCTGCTGAGCATCGTGCAAATGCCCGCGGGCATTCCCGTGGCGACCGTGTCGATCGGTGGCGGGCGCAATGCCGGCCTGCTCGCGGCGCGCATCATTGGGTCGACGGATGCGGCCGTGGCCGAGCGCCTCACCGCCTTTGCCGCCGCACTTGAGCAGGCCGTGGCCGAGAAGAATGCCGCCCTGAAGGCGTCGATCGGCGTCGCGTCGGCGACGTGAGCCACACGTCGCCTCTGCGTCACCCCGACTCGCGCGATGCCGCGGTCATGAGCCGGCGCGCCTGGTGGTTGTTGGGCCTCAACCTGCTCGTGCCGGGCAGTGCCCAGTTGCTCGCGGGCAATCGGCGGTGGGGCCGATTCGCCGTCGGGTCGACCTTCACGCTGTGGGCAATTGCGGCCGTCGCTTTGCTGCTGTTCTGGCTGTGGCGACCCGCCGCGCTCACGCTCGCTACGAACGTGGTCGTGCTGTGGATCGTGCAGCTGGGCCTCATCTTCTATGCCGTGCTGTGGCTCGCAACGACCGTGAACGCGTTCACGCTCGTGCGGCTCGTGCGCACGGCACCGCGCACTCGCCTGCCGATCGCGATCGTCACCGTGCTCAGCATCGTGCTGACGACAGGCACCGCGAGCTATGGGGCGTTGCTGACGGGCGTGGGCCGCGATGCGCTCAGCACCGTCTTCGCGGGCGGATCCATTGTCGAGCCCATCGATGGGCGCTACACGATTTTGCTCAGGGGCGGTGACGCTGGCGACGATCGCATCGGAT
>CALRWH020000087.1:0-10362 GCA_943371805.1 Pseudomonas synxantha
ACACCTGAGTGGGGGCGCGCAGCACCACGAGTTCGTTGTGGAGGAGGGGCTGCAGGGGTGTGGTCACGAGGGGTGTCTTTCTGGCGCGGAGAACGAGGGTTAGGGCAGGTCGAGCAGCATGATCCGCCCGGTGTCAACGCGCATCGCGAGGTCTTCGTCGAGGCTTGCCATGGCGACGGCGATGCGGCGGCCGTCGGGGTGCACGGCACAGTCGTAGACGCCGAGCGGGCCGGCTCCGGGGCCGGTGGCGAGAGGCTCGGCGCGGTGGATGATCGTGGGCTCCGCATCCGTGCCCGCCTCGATGGGGGCCAGGCGCGCGAGGGCGCCAGCAAAGGCGAGGGCGACGTAGACCGAGCCGTCGGGCGCGATCGAGAGTCCGTCCGGTCCGCTGCCCTCGGGAAGGGCGCTGCGTACGGTGGCCTCGCCACTGGCCGACATCGTCGACACGCGGTCGGCGAAGGTCTCGGCCACGAGCAGCGCGCCGCTCGACTCGCGCTCGCATCCGTTGGGGAAGACGAAGACGGATGCTGTGCTCGAGATCGCGCCGTCGATCGCCACCCGCACGAGCGGCGAGGGCACCGGCGCATCGTTTTCGGGGTCGAATCCGTAGCCCCCGACCCACGCCGTGCCGTCAGGATCGACGTGCATGTCGTTCGCGGAATGCGTCATGACCGCGCTGAGATCGGCGTAGACGCTCGCTGGGCCGGCGGCGTCGCCGCTCGCGTCGAGCGGCAGGCGCAGCACGCGCCGCTGCTCGCAGTCGACGACGAGAAGTGAGCCGTCGGGCAGCCAGCCGAGACCGCCCGGCACGGTCGGGCCGCCGTCGGCCGCGTCGAGCACGACCGTGGCCGCCGCGCCCGGCACCCAGCGCATAACGCGCGAGCGGAACATGTCACTGAACCACAGCGCGCCGTCGCGCCATCGCAGTGCTTCAGGAAACCCCAGGTCAGCAATCACTTTCGGCGCCCCCTAGAACGTCATGGTGAGACCGCCATCGACGGTCACCACCTGCCCGGTTGTGTAGGTGTTGTCGCGCGAGGTCAAGAACTCGACGACGGGAGCGATCTCGGTGGGCAGCGCCGCGCGGCCCAGGGGCAGCTTGCCGCTCGCGACATACTGCTGACGGAATGCGTCGGTGTCGGTCTCGTCAGTGCCGTCGGGCCGCAGGCTCATGCGCGTGCGCACAAAGCCCGGAGCAACCGCGTTGGCGAGCACTCCATAGGCCGCGAGGTCAATTGCGGCCGAGCGGGTTGCGGCTTCGAGCCCCGCTTTCGAGACGTCGTAGGCGAGGCAGCCGGGCTGTGCTTGCCGCGCGTGCACGCTCGTGATCGTGACGATGCGGCCGAACCCTTGCTCGACCATGCCGGGCGTGATCAGGCGCATGAGGTCGAGCGGGGCATCCAGGTTCACGGCCCACACGGCACGCCAATCGTCGAAGTCGCTGTCGTGAATCGATCCCTGCCGAAAGACGCCGGCGACGGTGACGAGCACGTCGACCCCGCCCAAACGCTCGGCTGCGATCGCGGCGCCGCGCGCACGGGCCGCGGGGTCGGCGAGGTCGGTGAGCACAACATCCGTGCCCTCTTCGCGGTCGAGGCCGATCACCTGGTCGCCGCGGGCCCGCAGCCGGTCGGCGATGGCGGCGCCGATGCCGTTGGCCGCGCCGGTCACAATCGTGCGCAGGTGCGTCATGCTCTGTCTCCGTCGTTCGCGGTGGGTGAAGCAGATGATGTGGCGCCGGATGCCCATCGCACGGTCAACGCCACACTCCAGTCGAGCGTGCCGCCCGGGGGCAGTCTCACGAGGTCGCTATCGAGCGCGGTGCCGGCGCCGTGCGGGGTGGAGGTCGGTTCGATGCCGAGGGCGTGAACCTGCCCGTTCCAGGGGTGTTCGGTCGAGACCCCGAGCTCTTGCCAGAGCAGCGCGTGGGGCAGGGCGGAGCCCTGCCACTCGACGAGCACGTCGACGTGCGAGCCGCGCGCGCTCACGCGCTGGGGCTGCACGCCCGCGAGCCCCGTGACGCGCGCCGGCGTCGTCCGGTCGACGACCGGCCACCGCTCGGCGGGGTTGCCCGGCCACGCAACCGGCGAACCCTCGGGTAGCCCGGCGTAGTCGAGCGGCCGCAACCACGTGCCCGCGGGCACGTCGAGAAACAGCGGGTCGGCGAGCACGTCGCCGCCCAGAATCAGGTGTTCGGCAATGACGAGCACGCGGGTGTCGGTGCTCGCGTTGTGCACGCGCGTGCCCACCGCGACCCCCTCGTCGGTGAGCCGCCAGATGCGCTCGGCGCTCAGTCCGTCGCGGTCGGCCCAGCCGAGGGCGACCGTGTCGACGGTCTGCGACACCGCGAGCCAGGGGGCTTGCGAGGCCGCGCCGTGAAAACCTTCGCGCACGGCGGCCAGGGGGTTGGGTTGCCCCGCGGTCGGAAAACACAGTTGCCAGCCACCGCGCCAGCGCTCAACCCAGAGCGCTTCAGAATCCGCGGGCGCCGAGCCGGGCACCACGGCACCCGCCCAGGGCGTGGTGCTGAGCACGGGCCGCCCGTGCACGAGCAGCTCAGCGAGCACGCCGCCCTCATCGGGCAGAACCACCGCGCTGATGACGCCGCGCTCGAGGCGCACGGCCGGTTGCGCGGTCATCCCGAAACCTGCGAGAGGTTATGGCGCAGCGACACCATCGCGCTGCTCGCTGAGGGCCTTGATGAGCGCGTTCTTGCCGTCGAGCACGACGTGCAACATGGCTTCGGCCGCCTTCTCGCCGTTGCTGCCGTTGATGGCGCGAAAGACCGCCGCGTGGGTTTCGGCGTCTTCAGAAAAGACGTCGTCGTCGGCCGCGGTCGCTTGCTGCACCGTGAACGAGGCGTACATGAAGTCGGCGACAACGCTGCCGAACTGGCGCAGCAGCACGTTGTGTGAGGCCGCATACACAGCGAGGTGAAACTCAACGTCGGCGTGCGCATAGCCTTCGCGGTTGGTCGAGTTGGCGACCATATCGGCGAGGGCGTCGTCCATGCGCCGCAGGTCGTCCATCGAGGCGCGGCCGGCAGCCAGACGAGCGGCGGCGGGTTCCATGATCTGGCGCACCTCGACGAGGTTGCGCATGATCTCGTCGCCGCGGCCCACATCGCTGTGCCACCGCAAGATGTCGCTGTCGAAGACGTTCCAGTTTTCGGGCTGGCGCACGCGCGTGCCGATTTTCTGACGGATGTCGACGAGGCCCTTTGCGGCGAGCACGCGCATGCCTTCCCGCACCGAGGTGCGTGACACGCCAAATTGCTCGGTGAGCTCGGCCTCTTTCGGCAGCAGATCGCCGGGAGAGTACTGGCCGCCGATGATTTGGCGGCCAACGCCGTCGATGATGCGGCCTTGCAGCCCGCGCATCGAGTAGCCCGCGCCACGCTCGAGGTCACCGCCCAGCTCTGCCATGCGTTGACCTCCTCGCGCCTAAACGGTTTCACTCACCCTATGGGGCACCTCGGGGCTCGTGTAAACACGCTCATGGTCGATCGAGATCTCCACGTGGCGCAAGTAGGGCTCGAGGCCCACGAGGTCCACGTCGATACCGAGGCCCGGAGCATCCGGTGCGCGCACCTCGCCGTTGGCGTCGGGGCGAATGTGGTTGCTCGAAATCGCGAGTGCCACCTCTTTGGGTTCGACCGGGTATTCACAAATGCGGTGGTCGGCAAGGCCCGCGAAGGGCTGCATCGAGGCCGAGAGTGCCAGGTGCGACGTGAAGGTGTGGTTGACGTAGGTCGTGCCGTGGTGCACCGCGTGATCGGCGACGGCTTTCGATGCGCCGATGCCGCCGATGCGCGCGGCATCGACCTGAATGAAGCGCACGCCGCCGTAGTCAATGAGGTTGGTGGCCATGTGCACGGTGTGGGCACCTTCGCCGCCCGCGATGCCCACGGTGCGAGCGCGCGATGCGAGCGCCGCGTGCGCCACGTAGGCATGGGGAACGAAGGGCTCTTCGAGCCACGTCGCGTGGGCGTTTTCGAGAGCCTCGAGCCGCGCGATGGCCGCGTCGACATCGTCGCCCCAGATCTGCCCGGCGTCGATGAGCAGCTGAGCGTCGTCGCCCAAGCCCTCGCGCGCCGCGGCCACGTGGTCGGCGTCGGCCGCCGCGGTACCCGTACCGTAGCTGCCCCAGCCAAACTTCACGGCGCGAAAGCCATTGCTGCGGGCGAGCCGAGCGCGATCGAGCGTTTCTTGCGGGGTGTCGCCCATGAGCATGGATGCGTACGGAAGCTTCGCGTGGCTGTGCGTGTAGCCGAGCAGCCGCCATACAGGCTCTTCGCGCACCTTGCCGAGCAGATCCCACAGCGCGATTTCGATGCCCGACCACGTGTGACCGGCCTGCAAAAGGTCCATGCTGTTGCGCGCCACGAGGCGCGCCATGCGGTGAATGTCGTCGGGGCTGTCGAGCGTTTCGCCCATGACGGATGCCGCCACCGGCTGGCACACCCCGTGCGACCGGGGGGTCACGAACGCGGCAATAGACGTGAGCGGCGATGCCTCGCACTCGCCCCAGCCCTCGTAGCCGCCCGCGGTCACGCGAACGAGCAGGGCGTCTTGGCTGCCGTCGGCCTCGAGAGTGATCTCGGGCATTGCAACGTAGAAGAAGTCGACGGATTCGATGATCATGTGTCGTGTGCCGCCTTCGCGATGGTCAGAGATGCGTGCTCCCCACGCGGGGGATCGGGCGTTAAGCCCGTGACCGCCACCGCGCGATGCACCGTTAGATCATACCTTACACCCCGACGCAAGCGCGTGAACGGTAACGATTGCATATACGGCCTTGCGCACTTTCCCTCTAGGTATGATCTAATAGCCTCACGACATGGCTCACGCCATCGAGTGCACAGAAACGGGACGATGATGTCGCAGACGCTTGAGAGCACCCTGGCTACGGCCGGTCGTTTCTCGCGTGTGCGCGCTTCCCACTCGCACTCATCTCGACCTTCGGCGGGTCTTTTCGCCCGCCCGAAGCTCGCCGCATCACCGACGGCCCGGAGACGTGCCGTCATTGAGCGCGCGATTCCCGAAGCGGCCGGGTCTTCCCGGTCGTGTGCCCCGATAGGAAGGACACAGCAATGAAGACACGGAAGGTAGCGGCAATCGTCGCGACCGTCGCCCTCGTCGCCGGTCTCGCAGCGTGCGCGCCCACCGAGCCGGCGGAAGAAGCGGGCGGCGAGCTGCTCGTGTGGGACACCGGAATCCTCGGGCGCACGCTCGAGAACGGTGACCCCGACCTCGAGAACTCGTTCATCGACCAGATGGCGGCCGCGTTCATGGAGGCCAACCCCGGCACCACGATCGAGGTCGTTCAGCAGGGTGGTGACATCACCGCGAACAGCGCCCAGTTCCAGGCTGCCGCGATCGCCGGTGACGGCCCCGACATCCGCATTCAGTACGCGGGTGGCCCGACCATTTCGTTCGCCGACTTCTTCACTGACCTCGACCCGCTGCTGGGCCCTGAGGTTCTCGACAACCTCGCGGGTGTCAACGTGAACCGCGAGGGCTTCTCGGCCGACGGCCGCCTGCTCGGTATGCCCTACGGCGCCGGCAACCTCTTCACGGTGTTCCAGAACCACGCCGTGCTCGAAGAGGCGGGCCTCGACCCCAACGACCCGCCCGCAACGTGGGAAGAAATGCTCGCCAACGGCCAGCAGGTCGTTGACAACACCGACAAGAACGGCTTCTGGGTTGCCAACCTCGAGGGCTACGTCGGTGCGTGGGCGATCGCCGCGCTCGTCGGTGGTCAGCTCGGTGAGTCGGTCTTCACCCAGATGTACGCGGGTGAGATTCCGGTGGATGACCCCGCCATGGTCGCTGCCTACGAGGCCTTCGCGGCCTGGGGCGCTAGCGGCCTGACGAACCCCGACGCCGGCCAGGTGTCGAACGGTGAGTCGACGGCTGGATTCGTCAACGGCTCGAGCGCCTACTACCTCGTCGGTAGCTGGGAGAACAACAACATGCTCGACGCCTTCGGCGAAGACGGCGTGAGCTCGTTCTTCATCCCCACGCTCGAAGGCTCGGAGTTCCCGGCCATGGGTGCTGGTGGCCCTGAGATCGCCATCTCGATCTCGGAGACCTCGGAGAACAAAGAGCTCGCCGCTGAGTTCTTGAAGTTCTTGGCCCAGGCTGAGAACCAAGACGTCTTCGTTGAGCTCTACCAGACGCAGGGTTCGAACCACGTCGACGGTGACCCGTCGAAGATTCAGAACCCGCTGCTGCGTCAGCAGTTCGAGCAGCTCGCGCAGGCGACCGATGGCGTTACCTTCGCCTTCGACTCGGTCATGCCGCAGGCAACGATCGACCTCTTCTACCGCGTGAACGCCGGTGTCTTCCTCGGCACCATCACGCCTGAAGACGCCGTCGCGCAGCTGAAGGCATCGTACGAAACTGAGATCGCAAACCAGTGACCTCAGCCTCTCTGACCTCGCGCGTGGGCGCCGCTTCGGCGGCGCCCACGGGCGGGGCCCCCTCGCCCCGCAAGCCCGGAGGAATCCGCCGGCGTGACCGCATCGTCGGTCTGCTCGCTGTGCTTCCGGCCTTTCTCGTCGTGGTCGGCTTTATGGCCTTCCCCGTCGCCTTCGCCTTCTTCATCTCGTTCACCAAGACCAACGGTTTGACATATCAGTGGCGGTGGTTCGACAACTACATCGCGCTGCTGAGCGACCCGATCGTGCACCAGGTGTTTCTCAACAACCTGAAGTTCCTCATCTCGGTGCCGCTCGTCATCTTCGTGGCCCTCATCGTCTCGGTCTTGCTGTTTGAGCGCGTGCGGGGCTGGAAGTACTTCCGCGTCATCTTCTTCTTGCCCAACGTGCTGTCGGTGGCCGTCATCGGCATCATGTTCCGCAACGCCTTCGGCTACTACGGCGGCGTCAACCAGGCGCTCGCGCTATTCGGCGTCGAGCCCATCCAGTTCTTCACCAACGGCACCACGGCCATCGCGATCATCATCTTGGCGCTTGTCTGGGCAGGCTTCGGCTACCAATCGCTGCTGCTGCTCGCGGGCCTCACGGCCATCAACCCGGCCGTCTTCGAAGCGGCGGCGATCGACGGCGCCGGCTGGTGGAAGCGGCTCTGGTACATCACGCTGCCGAACATCCGTCGCGTGCTGGGCTTCGTCTTCATCATCAACGTGCTCTACACGTTCTCGTCGCTCTTCGGCTTCATCTACGTCATGACGGCGGGCGGCCCTGGCTTTGACACGACGACGATCGACTATCTCGTTTACCTGCGGGCGTTCTCGAGCACGAACCTGGGTTCGGGTGCGGCCCTCGCGGTCATCCTGTTCATCTTCATCGGCATTCTCACCCTGATTCAAAACCGGGTGTTCAGGCTGGGAGCGGACGACTGATCATGGCTGACACCGAAGAAGAAGTCGTCATCAGCAAGCGCATCTCGTCGGGTCGCGCGCAGTGGCCCATCTTTGTCGCGCTCCTCGTGGTGGCGGCCACCATCATCTATCCGCTGTACTTCGTCACCTTGACGTCGTTCCGGCCCAACAGTGACTACCTGCAAGACCCCTTCGGCTTGCCCGGCGTCTGGACCTTCGAGAACTATCTGAACCTGATCAACACCTATGGCATTGGCCAGGCGTTCTTGAACAGCTTGTTCGTGGGCACGGTCTCGGTGAGCATCATCCTCGTGCTGGCGTCATTCGCGGGCTACGCACTGGCCAAGCTGCCGGTGCCGGGGCAGAAGTACATCACGGCCACCTTCGTGTCGGTCATGTTGATTCCCGGGCCTGTGTTGATCATCCCGATCTATCTCATGCTCGCGCGCCTCGATCTGACCGGCACCTACGCGGGCCTGATCCTCGTCTATGTGGCCACGGGCCTGCCGTTTGCGACGTTCTTCTTGACGCTGTCGTTCCGCGGCATTCCTGATGAGGTCATCGAGGCGGCGCGCATCGACGGCGCGGGCTTCATTCGCATCATGTGGTCGATCGTGCGCCCCATGGGTTCGAGCGGCCTCGCGACCCTCGCGGTGTTGCAGTTCTTGGGCGCGTGGAACGAGCTGATCTTCGCGGTCATCTTGATTCCCCAAGAGTCAATGCGCTTGCTCACCCCGCAGCTCGCGAGCATCGGCGAACGCTTCTTGACCGATCAGCCGCTCGTCTCGGCGGGCCTCTTCATCACGGCCTCGGTGCCGCTGATCTTGCTGGCCTTCGCGTCGAAGTACATCATGCAGGGCCTGCAGGTCGGCGTCAGCCGCTAGGCCTCCCGTCTCTCGCGGGGCCGGGCTGCCCGAGCGCCCGGCCTCGCGAGTCTGCTTCGTTCTGTGGATGCTCTGCCGTGCACTTTCGGCTGTGGCGCCTTCCCCATAGCCCACTACTCTGGCGCCAGAGTGAAGGAGCGGCATGAAGGTCGACGAGGTACCGAAGGGCGGACTTCACAAGTTCTCCGGGCGGGGAAAGCCCTTGAGCGTTAAGCACCAAGGTCCAGAGCCGGTTGATCTCTCTGAGCTTGCGAATGTGATCGGCCGAGTGGTCGAGATCGAGATCCTCGGCGCAAGGGAAGTCCGTTCGACAGAGGTCTTGCAAGCCGCGAGCAATCTCGACACTCTCGGGCTCATTGGGTGCAAGAACGTGGCGAATGCCGATCTTGCCCGGCTATCTCGCCTTCGACGTGTGCGCCTGGAGAACTGCCTGAACTCGGCCCTCTTGGCGCCAAGCCTTAGCGATGCATCACTCTGGTTTTCGTCTCGACCCAACGATCTCGTTGTCGAAGCTCCACTTGACGGTCTCCGGTGGGAGGGGGTTGGGGCAGATGACCTCTCATGGGTTCGACATCCCGAAAACCTTACGGAGGTCGTCATTGTCGATCCGGGTGTTGTTGATGTCAGCCGATTGAGTCGGTCGTCGAACCTCCAGCGTCTGGTGCTGTCAGGGTGTGGCGCGGTGACAGGACTCGGAGAGCTGCGCGCCATACCCGGGCTCTACCTAGACCTGTGGAACGTGAAGTCCGTTGACGACCCAGATGCATTGCTCGACCTGAACCTCGGACGGCTGGAGGTGAATCCGAACTACTTTGTTTCGCCGCAAATGGCGACGAAGTTGACGGAGCGGGTTTCCATCATCGACGTTCGGAACCTGAAGCCCCGCCGATGGGCTTCTGCGACAACGAAGGCTCGGCTGCGTCTCGTCGGCGACGTTGATGTTGTGTCATTCAACCCAGTTGAAGTGCGACAAGTGCGCGCGCGGTTCGTGGTGCGGCTTGTGCCCGTTGACGTGATTAAGCCCGAAGTCACGGCCAAAGCCATTGATGCCTTCGTTGTGGCGCTCGATGCGGACGTCACTGCGTTCTCAGCCACAGGTGGCGAGGTCGTGATCGATCACGAGGCGGGGGAGCTGATCTACGAGACATCCACGCCTGACACGGCCGAACAGCTCGCGAGGCTCATCCTTCAGCGTTTGTGGAGCACTTTTCGAGCCAAATAGACACGGTGAGGTTGAAGCGTCACTCGAACCTCGACGATCAGGGGCGGCGCCCTTCGACCTTTGGGCCGCGCCGAGCATCCCCTACGCGTCGAACCAGCCGCGCGGGTGGAAGGTGGCGTCGATCGCGGGGCCGCGGCGCGTGGGGGCCGCCCACTGCACGCCGTTGGCGAGCACGCGGTGGATGCTCGGGTGGTGATAGACGGGGTAGTCCTGGTCGCCCGGCGAGAAGTAGAAGACCCGCCCGTGCCCGCGAGTCCACGTGGCGCCCGAGCGAAAGACTTCGCCGCCCGAGAACGACGAGATGAAGATGAGCTCTTCGGGGGTGGGAATGTCGAAGAACTCGCCATACATCTCTTGCGCTTCGATGACGAGCGGGTCGGGAACGCCGGCCGCGATGGGGTGGGTGGGGTCAACCGTCCACACCACTTCGCGGTCGCCGTCGTTGCGCCAGCGCAGTGAGCACGTGGTGCCCATGAGCTTCTTGAAGATCTTCGAGTAGTGGCCCGAGTGCAACACGATGATGCCCATGCCGCCGAGCACCGCCTCGTAGATGCGATTGACCACGGCGTCGTCGACCTCGGGGTGAGCCTCGTGGCCCCACCACAGCAACACGTCGGTCGAATCCACCACCGACTGGGGCAGGCCGTGCTCGGGCTCGTCGAGCGTGGCGGTGTGCACCTCGACAGCGTCGCCGAGCAGCGAGGTGAGGCCGGCGGCGATCGCGCCGTGCATCCCCGTCGGGTAGAGCTTCGCGGTGAGCGACTCGGGGTCGCTCTCGTGCCGGTTCTCGTTCCACACGGTCACGCGCAGGGGTGCAGCAGTCATCAGGGCTCCAGTCGAATCTCGCGGCCTTCGGCGGCCGAGCGGTAGCAGGCGTCGAGCACCGCGGTGCGATGCAGGGCGAAGTCG
>CALRWH020000088.1:0-10237 GCA_943371805.1 Pseudomonas synxantha
AGCGCGGCGAGTGCTGCACGCCGGGCATCCGTCAGCGACGGGAACGACAGGCGGTCAAGCTCGAGCGGTGCGTTAGCTCCCCCATCGCGCTTGGTCTCTGAGGGAGGCAACAAAAACTGCATCAGGCGCGCACGCGCGCCGCTGCACCCACCGCGCTAGACGAGCGCGGCAGCGCCGGCGACGATCGTGACGGTGTTGTTCTCCACCGAGAGAAAGCCGTCTTCTGCTTGCGCGGTGATGACGTCACCCTCGGTCGGCGTGATGCGCACTTCGCCGGCACTCAAGATTCCGAGCAACGGCTCGTGACCCGGCAGAATGCCGATCTCGCCCTCGGTCGTGCGGGCGACGATCTGCTTCGCCGTGCCCGACCACACCTCGCGGTCGGCCGAGACGACGCTCACCGTAAGCACGGCCATGACTAGCCGTTCTCCTTCTGAATCTGAGCCCAACGCTCTTCGACGTCGCTAATGGCGCCAACATTGAAGAAGGCCTGCTCAGCCACGTGGTCGAACTCACCCTTGGCGATGGCGTCGAACGACTCGATCGTGTCTTTCAGCGGAACCGTCGAGCCCTCGACACCCGTGAACTTCTTCGCCATGTAGGTGTTCTGCGAGAGGAACTGCTGGATGCGGCGTGCGCGCGAGACCGTGATCTTGTCTTCTTCCGACAGCTCGTCGACACCGAGGATGGCGATGATCTCTTGCAGTTCTTTGTTCTTCTGCAGGATCTGCTTCACCGTGGTTGCCACGCGGTAGTGGTCTTCACCGATGTAGAGCGGGTCGAGAATGCGGCTCGTCGAGGTGAGCGGGTCAACGGCCGGGTAGAGACCCTTCGACGCGATCTCACGGCTGAGCTCGGTCGTCGCGTCGAGGTGCGCGAAGGTCGTGGCGGGAGCCGGGTCGGTGTAGTCGTCAGCGGGCACGTAGATGGCCTGCAGCGAGGTGATCGAGTGACCACGCGTCGAGGTGATGCGCTCTTGCAAGATGCCCATCTCGTCAGCGAGGTTGGGCTGGTAACCCACGGCCGAGGGCATACGACCGAGAAGGGTCGACACCTCCGAACCGGCCTGCGTGAAGCGGAAGATGTTGTCGATGAAGAGCAGAACGTCTTGGTTCTGCACGTCACGGAAGTACTCGGCCATCGTGAGGGCCGAGAGCGCGACGCGAAGACGGGTTCCCGGGGGCTCGTCCATCTGACCGAACACGAGCGCCGTCTTGTCGAAGACACCCGCCTCTTCCATCTCGTGGATGAGGTCGTTGCCCTCACGCGTGCGCTCACCAACGCCGGCGAAAACCGAGACACCACCGTGGTCTTGCGCCACGCGCTGGATCATCTCTTGAATGAGAACGGTCTTGCCAACACCGGCACCACCGAAGAGGCCAATCTTGCCACCGAGCACGTAGGGCGTGAGCAGGTCAATGACCTTGATGCCCGTCTCGAACAGCTGGGTCTTCGACTCGAGCTGGTCGAATGCCGGGGGCTTGCGGTGGATGGGCCAGCGCTCGCTCACCTCGATGGTCTCGCCGGGAGCGCCATTGAGCACATCGCCCGTGACGTTGAAGACCTTGCCCTTGGTGACGTCACCAACGGGAACCATGATCGGCGAACCCGAGTCACGCACTTCTTGGCCACGAACGAGGCCATCGGTCGGCTTCAGGGCAATCGCGCGCACGAGGTCGTCGCCCAAGTGCTGGGCAACCTCAAGCACGAGCTCGCTCGACTGGTCGCCGATCGTGATCGTGGTCGAGAGCGCGTTGTAGATGCCAGGAATGGCATCGTGCGGAAACTCGATGTCGACGACCGGACCGGTCACGCGGGCGATGCGGCCCACGGCGGTCGACGTCGCGCCCGAGGCCTTCTTGGTTGCGGTAGCCATGATTTCTCTTCCTGTCGTCTAGCTGTGTGTGTCGATACGCGCGGTGGTGCCGCGCTACTTCGAGCTCAGGGCGTCTGCGCCGCCCACGATCTCGGAAATCTGCTGAGTGATCTCGGCCTGGCGGGCGTTGTTGGCCAACCGGGTGTAGTCGGTGATGAGCTTGTCGGCGTTGTCGCTTGCCGACTTCATTGCCTTCTGGCGGGCAGCGTGCTCTGAAGCAGCTGACTGCAGCATGGCGTTGAAGATGCGGCTCTCGATGTAGACCGGAAGCAGCGAGTCGAGCACGCTGTCAACCTCGGGCTCGAACTCGTAGAGGGGCAGCACATCGTTCGATCCGGGCTCGTCGACACCGTCGACGACCTCGAGAGGCAGAACGCGCACGATTTCGGGAGTCTGCGTCACGAGGCTGACGAAGCGGTTGTAGACAATGTGAATCTCGTCGACGCCGCCCTCGGTGCCCCCGCGAACGAAGGCGTCAACGAGCGTGTCGGCGATCTCTTTCGCCGTCGCGAACTCGGGCTGGTCGGTGTTGCCCGTCCACGCCTGCTCGACCGGACGACGGCGGAACGCGAAGTACGACACTGCCTTGCGACCGATGAGGTAGTTGACGACCTCGCGGCCCTCACCCTCGAGTCGCGTGCGCAGCTCGTTGGCCTCACGAATCGCCTGCGAGCTGAACGCGCCCGCGAGGCCACGGTCAGACGTGAAGACAACGACGGCGGCGCGCGTCGGATTCGCCCGCTCGGTCGTCAGCACGTGGTCGACGTTCGAGTAGGTGGCGACGGCCGACACGGCGCGCGTTACCGCGCGCGCGTACGGAGCGGATGCTGCCATCCGCGCCTGCGCCTTCTGAATCCGCGAGGCGGAGATGAGCTCCATCGCGCGCGTGATCTTCTTGGTCGTCTGGGCAGAACGAATCTTCTGCCGGTAGACCCGAAGTTGCGCTCCCATGTGCTGGTTTCCGTTTCTTGGTCGATGCTCGTATCAGTGATCGGTGCCGTGTTGGCCGAGAAGAGCTCGCGACCGCCTACTTCTTGCGGCGGACGATCTTCTCTTGGTTGATGTCTTCGGCCTCGACGGCATCGAACTGCTCGTTGCCGGCGTGCACGCCACCCTCTTCGCCGCCCTGGAAGGCGATGACGAACGCGTCGACGGCCTTCTCAAGCTCAGCCTCGGTGGCGTCGTCGAGAACGTTGGTGTCGCGCAGCGTGGTCAAGATGCTCGTGTTGCGACGCAAGTGGTCGAGCAACTCGGCCTCGAAACGCAGAACGTCATCGACGTCGACCGTGTCGAGTTTGCCCTTGGTGCCCGCCCAGATCGACACAACCTGCTCTTCGACCGGGTACGGCGAGTACTGCGGCTGCTTGAGGAGCTCGGTGAGACGGGCGCCGCGCGACAGCTGGCGGCGGCTCGCCGCATCGAGGTCACTCGCGAACATTGCGAAGGCCTGAAGCGAGCGGTACTGAGCCAGTTCGAGCTTCAAGGTTCCGGAGACCTTCTTGATGCTCTTCACCTGAGCGTCACCACCCACGCGCGAGACCGAGATACCCACGTCAACAGCGGGGCGCTGGTTGGCGTTGAAGAGGTCGGACTGCAAGAAGATCTGACCGTCGGTGATCGAGATCACGTTGGTGGGGATGTAGGCCGAAACGTCGTTGGCCTTGGTCTCAATGATCGGCAGACCCGTCATCGACCCTGCGCCCAAGTCATCCGAGAGCTTGGCGCAACGCTCGAGCAGACGGGAGTGCAAGTAGAAGACGTCACCCGGGTAGGCCTCGCGCCCCGGCGGGCGGCGCAGCAAGAGCGACACGGCACGGTAGGCCTCGGCCTGCTTCGACAGGTCATCGAAAATGATGAGAACGTGCTTGCCGCCGTACATCCAGTGCTGGCCTATCGCCGAGCCGGTGTAGGGGGCGAGGTACTTGAAGCCCGCGGGGTCAGAAGCCGGAGCAGCGACGATCGTCGTGTACTGCATGGCGCCGGCCTCTTCGAGCGCGCCCTTGACGGCAGCGATCGTCGAGCCCTTTTGGCCGATGGCAACGTAGATGCAGCGCACCTGCTTGTTGGTGTCGCCCGACTCCCAGTTGGCCTTCTGGTTGATGATCGTGTCGATCGCGATGGCCGTCTTACCAGTCTGGCGGTCACCAATGATGAGCTGGCGCTGGCCGCGGCCAACCGGGATCATCGCGTCGATGGCCTTGATGCCAGTCTGCATGGGCTCGTGCACGCTCTTGCGCTGCATCACGCCAGGCGCCTGAAGCTCGAGGGCGCGGCGACCCTCGCTCGCGATCTCGCCGAGGCCGTCGATCGGAGCGCCGAGCGGGTCAACGACGCGACCCAGGTAGGCGTCGCCCACGGGCACCGAGAGCACTTCACCCGTGCGGGTGACCTCCATGCCCTCGACAATTCCGGTGAACTCACCGAGCACGACGACACCGATCTCGTTCTCGTCGAGGTTCTGGGCAAGACCCAGCGTGCCGTCGGCGAAACGGATGAGCTCGTTGGCCATGACGCCCGGGAGGCCTTCAACGTGCGCGATCCCGTCGGCCGCGTCAATGACGTGACCGACCTCGGTCGCAACAGCGGCACCGGGGGCGTAGGACTTCGCGAAGTTCTTCAGCGCGTCGCGGATCTCGTCCGGGCTGATCGTGAGTTCTGCCATGTTCTTCCCTTTTCGTTCGAGTTGCCGTGCGGCACCTCGTCTGGTTGTGTCTGGGCGCGCCTTAGCCGGCGAGCTGAAGCTTCATGTCGGCCAAGCGCGACGCAATGCTGCCGTCGATGACCTCATCGCCCACCTGCACGCGCACTCCGCCGACGAGGGCGGGGTCGACGACCTGGTTGACGACGTGCTCGCGACCGTAGCGACGAGCGATGCTCGCGGTCACGGCGCTGAGCTGGGCAGCCGAGAGGGGCCGCGCGACCGTGACGGTCGCGACACCCTTGCCGGCAGTGTCGGCGACGGTGGCCGCGGCACTGCGCACGAGCTCCCCGATGCGGCGCCCGCGCGGCTGCTGCACGAGGTGCCCCGCGATCGCGACGGTCTGCGCCGAGGCGCTACCACCGAGCAGGCTCTGCACGAGGCTCAGCTTTCCGGCGGCGGAGTCGCGCTTGCTGCCGATCGCCAACTCGAGCTCAGCATCCGACGTGACCGCACGACCAAATTCGAAGAGCTCGGCTTCGATAACACCGGGGGTCTTCGACGTTGCCGCAATGGCGCGGATGCCCAACTCTTCGAGCCCGGCGAGCAGGTCATCGCCGCTCGACCACCGGCTACTCGCGACAACCTCGACGAGGCTGCGAGCCGCCGGGCCAACTTCAGCGAACACGGCGGCCACGAGAGCCTTGGTGCCCGCGGCATCGGCCGAAGGATTCGAGAGCGCGCTCAGCAATTGCGGCGAGCTGCCGATCGTGCGCGCGGCAGCGAGCAGCTGCTCGCCTGCGGCAAGATCAACGCCCGACGAGGCAGCCAGCGCGGTGCGGGCCGTCTGTAGTGCGCTTCGCGTCGCTGAACCCATAGCTATCGAGCCGCCTTCTTCGAGTCGCTCTCGAGCTCGGCGAGGAAGCGGTCGACGAGAGCCGTCGCGCGCTTGTCGTCGGTGAGGCTCTCGCCGATGACGCCGCTCGCCAGGTCAAGAGCGAGCGAACCCACCTCGGCGCGCAGCGAGACGAGCGCCGCTTGGCGCTCGGCCTCGATCTGCTGCTGGGCGGTCGCGGTCACGCGAGCCGCCTCAACCTGGGCCGCTTCTTTGAGCTCAGCCAAGATGGCGTTGCCTTCGGCGCGGGCCTGCTCGCGAATCTTTGCCGCTTCAGCGCGACCCTCAGCAAGCAGCGCGTTGTACTGCTCGAGGGCAGCCTTGGCCTCGGCCTGCGCCGACTCCGCCTTCTCGATTCCGCCTTCGATGAGAGCGGCGCGAGCGTCGAGCGTCTTCTGCATACGCGGCAGAACCACGCGCCAGAAGAGGAGCAAGACGAGGATGAAGGGGATGAGCGAGTAGACGATGTCGTACCACGCCGGAAGCAGCGGGTTCGGCGTCTCTTCCGCCGCGATAATGAGCTCTGCGAGCATGCGAGGGATTCCTAGGCCGTGAAGATGAAGTACGTCGCGATACCGATGAACGCGAGCGCCTCGGTGAAGGCGATACCGATGTACATGAGAACCGTGAGGCGGCCCTGCAGCTCGGGCTGGCGGGCGACCGACTCGATCGTCTTGCCGACGACGATGCCAACGCCGATACCGGCACCGATGGCCGAGAGGCCGTAGCCGACGGTCGCGATGTTGCCGTTGATCTCAGCGAGAACCGTGTTTGCGTCCACGAGGGGTATTTCCTTCCGTATCAAAACCGGGCGTGCGGATGCGCGCCCAGAGGGTCGTTTCTAGTGCTCGTCTGCCAGCGCGAGCTGGATGTAGACGGTGGTCAAGAGAGCGAAGACGTAGGCCTGCAGCACCGAGACCAAGATCTCGAAGAAGGTGAAGGCCGTGCCGAAGGCGAGGGTGACGGCACTCGCGGCGATCCACCAGCCGCCCAGCTCGACCATGAAGAAGGCCGTCGCCGAGAAGAAGAGAACGAGCAAGAGGTGGCCGACGATCATGTTCATGAGAAGTCGGAGCGTCAGGGTCACGGGCCGCAGGACGAACATCGACACGAACTCGATGGGCGTCACGATGATGTAGAGGAAGGGCGGAACCCCGGGCGGGAAGAGCGCGTTGCGCAAGAAGGCCCACGGGTGCTTGCGCAGACCCGCCCAGATGAAGGCGATGTAGGCAGCGACGGCCAGTACGAGGGGCATGCCGATGACGGAGTTTGCCGAGATGTTAATGCCCGGCACGACGCCTGTGAGATTCATGAACAGCACGAGGAAGAAGATGGTCGTGATGAGCGGCAAGAAGCGCTTGCCGTCTTTCTGCCCGAGCAGGTCTTCGACGATGCTCTTGCGCACGAACTCGAGGCCCAGCTCGATCGTGCCCTGGAATCGGCCCGGAACCAGTTGCATCTTGCGCGTGCCCAGCCAGAAGAGGATGAAGATCAAGGCGACGATCACGAGCCGCAGCAACATGATGCGGTTCATCTCGAAGAACTCGTTGCCCTCGAAGAAGATGGCCGGCGGGAAGAAGTCGAGAATCGACGGGCCCTTGAATTCCGGAGTCTCCGTCGCGGGAGCGGTCGCAAAAGCGAGAATGGGGATCAGGGCAGCAGCGCTCAGGGGAGTCTCCAGCATCGGGGCGAAACGGTCGGCTTCGCGGCGATCGGCGGCGGTTCTTCTACCCTACCAAGAGAACGGGGAACCGATGAACGGGCGTGCAGGGTTCTCACGGGCATCCGTCACCGATTACAAATCAGGAATCTCGTCTTTGCTCGGCAGGGTCACATCGACATAGGGCACTCGCGATCGCGTCACCGCGATGATGTCGGTCACGAGCCCTCCGATCACCGCCGCGACGAGGCAGACGAAGAGCACTGTCGGTTCGATGAAGTCGACGTCGCGCAGCGTGAAGATGAGCACGAGAAAGACGACGAACTTGAGCATCCACGACCCGATAACGATGCCGAAGTAGGCAGGCGAGAGCAGGTCGCTGCCGGTGACGCGATCGGCCAGCAAGATGCTCGCGGCGGTCAACCCGAGGAAGACGAAGCCCATGCCCGCGCCGATGAGGGCGCTCAGCATGCCCGACAGCTCGGCCACGAGAGCACCGACGACGCTGCCGATAATCGCGATGGCAAAGCTCATGACAGCGCCGTAGACGAGGGCGCGGCGCAAGACGGGAGCGGCGGTGGACGGTCGGGGGTCGTTCAAGGCCATCAGGGTTCCTCCGGTCGGGGGGCGGCGAATGCGTCGTCGTCTCGAGAATCGGGAGCAGCGGCATCGAGAGGGTCAAAACGCGCAAGCGCATCCTGGCCCTCGGGCGCGGACTGGGCAACGGCCTCGATGCGCTTGCGGCGGCTGATCGGAGCAAGCGTGACGAGCGTGCACACGATGAGCCCGATGACCATGGCGGTGAGGGCCCACCACCACGTCAAGAACAAGAACAGCAGGGCCCCGAAGGCAACAACGGCCGTCCACGCGTAGAAGATCAGCACGGCGTGAAAGTGCGAGTGCCCCATGTCGAGCAGCCGGTGGTGCAAGTGTTTGCGGTCGGCGCTGAACGGCGACTTGCCCGCCCGCAAGCGCCGCAAGACCGCGAGCCCGAAGTCGAGCAAGGGCACGATGAGCACCGCGAAGGGCAGCAGCAGAGGGATGAACACGGGAACGAGCTGGCTGCGGTCAATGCCCGGATCGATCTGGCCAGTGACCGAGATCGTCGAGACGGCCATGAGCATGCCGACGACCAGGGCTCCCCCGTCGCCCATGAAAATCTTCGCGGGGTGCCAATTGAACGGCAAGAACCCGGCGGTCGCGCCCAACAGCACCGCCATGACGAGCGACGCGAGGTTGAAGGCCGTCTGGGCCGTGTCAATCGACAGCATGTAGCTATAGATGAAGAACACGGTGCCGGCGATGATCGTGACGCCCGCAACGAGACCGTCAAGACCGTCGATGAAGTTGACAGCGTTCATGACGAGCACGACAGCAAAGACCGTCACAATGAGCGACATCGTGGGCGAGAGAACCGTGATGCCGCCGTCGGGGCCCACCGGCAATGATGTCAACTGCAGGCTCGACCATGCCAAGAACCCGGCAATGAGCAATTGGCCCGCGAGCTTGGTCATCCAATCAAGGTCGTAGAGGTCATCGACCACGCCGAGCCCCAGCATGACGAGGGCCGAGACGATGATCGCAATGATCGGGAAGGGGTCGGCGTAAACGAGGTCGAACCAGCTGATCTGAGAAGCGATGGCGAGCGCAACGACAATGCCGAAGACGATGGCGATGCCGCCGAGGCGCGGCGTGGGCGTCGTGTGCACGTCGCGCTCACGGATGCCCGGGTAGAGCTTGTACCGGTGACTCAGCCGCAAAACCCCCCACGAGGCGCCGAAGCTGACGATGGCCGCGATGAGCGCGACGAGCAAGTAAAAGGTCACGAGACGAGCTCGGCGCCAGCGACGCGCACAATCTCGGCGTCAGGAATGACCCCGTGGCGCACGATGCGCAGCTTTCCTTCGGGCAAGTGCAGGCTTGTGGCGTCGACGATCGTCGAGCCGGCGTCGGCGTCGGCGGTGAGCTCGGCGCCCACGGCACCCGCGTCAAGGTAAACGCTCACCCGGTCGCCGAGCATCGCGAGGGCGTCAGCCGCCGTGCGTGCGGCGGGCATCCCGCTGATGTTGGCGCTCGAGACGGCGAGCGGGCCGGTGTCAGCGAGCAAGTGCAAGGTGTGCCGGTTGTTGGGCATGCGCAAGGCGACGGTGCCACGCGTTTCGCCGAGATCCCACGCGAGCGACTCGCGCGCTTCGACAATGATCGTGAGACCACCGGGCCAGAACTCTTTCACGAGACGATCGACGACGTCAGGCACCGTCTCGGCGAGCGCGTTCAAGGTCGGAATGCCCGGAATCAGCACGGGCGGTGGCGCATCACGATCACGCTCTTTCGCGTCGAGCAAACGTTGCACGGCGGCCGGGCGAAAGGCATCGGCGGCAAGGCCATAGACCGTGTCGGTGGGAATCACGACGAGCTCGCCGCGCCCGATGGCCCCGCGCGCCGCCCGTAGACCCTCGAGCAGCTCGCTCTCGACAGAGCAGTCGTACACGGTGGTCATGATGCGTTCATCGTACTGGGGCAGACTGTGGGGCGTGACTCTGCTCTTCGTGTTCGACATGGACGACGTTCTCTACGACTACCGCTGGCGTGACCGCATGGACGAACTCACCGCCATCACGGGCCACGACCTGCACGAGCTGCGGCGTCGCTGGTGGATCAGCGGCATGGAGTGGAAAGCCGAAGCCGGTGACCCCAGCGACCCCGACGAGTATTTGCGGCGCGTGACCGCGGCCATCGGGGCGCCGTTGTCGCGCGAAGAGTGGGTGCGCATCCGCTCGGAGGCGACGCACGCGCGGCCTGCCGCCCTCGACGCCGTGCGCCGCGCCGCTGAACTCGGGCAAGTTGCGCTCTTGACCAACAACGGCATCCTCATCCACCACCACCTCCACGAGGTGGCGCCCGAACTCGTGCCGATCATGGGGCGCGAGCACATGCATGCCTCGGCGTCGTTCGGGGCGCGCAAGCCCGACCCGCTCGTGTTCGAGCGTGTGCTCGCGCACTATGGCGCCGCGGCCGCCGACACGTTCTTCGCCGACGAAGTATTCTTTTATAACAACGCCAGCTGCTTCTGTGGCTTTAATGAGAGTGTTTTTGAACATACGCAAATATAACTGCTTAACCAACATTAAGCTGTTTTTTGGCTACATCGCAAATACAAAGTATGTT
>CALRWH020000089.1:0-10211 GCA_943371805.1 Pseudomonas synxantha
CAAAGACAGAGACGACCGCATCGATCTCGGCATCGGAACATGATCGAGAGAAGATGCGAGCGACGCGCGTTTCGTTCGATGCGAACACGACTGCCGTGAGCGCGTGAGCGGAGCGCGACAGCAGACGCACAACGCGGTAGCCGCCGAACTCACTGGGCACCCCGTCATCGTCGAGTGCTGGAACGTCAACGGGCAGACCCGCTGGGTTGAGCGCCGTGGGTTCGTGAGTCACCACGGCATCATGATTCGGCGCGAGCCGGGTGGCCAGCGCGTTCTCGCGAGGCGGGGACGAAGAGTGACGCTTGTGCGGCGGTGAGGAGCCGAGCACTGCCCCTATCCTGGTAAGCATGGCCCGCACTTCCGCTCAGAAGCCCCCGAAAGAACCCGGTCGCATGAAGCAGATGTGGCAGGTGTTCCAGATGACGCGGCGGATGGATCCGCTCGCCCCCTGGGTCATGCTGCTGGTCTTCTTGCTGCCGATTCTTGCGAGCGTGCTGCTCGCCGTCTTCGCAACGCCGGGTGACGTGCTCGCGGGCATCTTGTGGGTCGTGACCGGTGTGCTGCTCGGGATTTTGCTCGTGCTGATTGTGCTGGGCCGCCGCGCCGAGCGAGTGGCCTATCGCCAGATCTCTGGCCAGCCCGGAGCCGTCGGTGCCGTGCTCAAGTCGTCGCTGCGCCGCGCCTGGCAGGCGAGCGAAATGCCCATCACGGTGAGCCCCAAGACGCAAGACGCCGTCTACCGCGCGATCGGCAAGCCCGGTGTCGTCATCATCGGCGAAGGGCCGCAGTCACGCACGCGTCGCATGATGGAAGACGAGCGCCGCAACGTCAGCCGCATTGTGCCCAACGTTCCCGTTCACTTCATCTTTGTGGGCCCCGACCTCGAGAGCGTCAAGCTCGAGAACCTCGCCCGCACGCTCAACAAACTCAAGCGAACGCTCACCAAGGCAGAGGTCTATGCCGTCAGCAATCGCCTGACCTCGCTCAGCAAGTCGAGCCTGCTGCCGATTCCGAAGGGCATCGACCCTCTCAAGGCGCGGGCGCCCAAGCCGCGCTAGCTGCGAGTCGCGCCTAGCGGCGCAACAAGATGGTGCCGGCCGCGCGGTCGTGCAATCCTCGCTGGTTCTCGTCAAAGAGCAGCGCGGGAATCACCAGCGCGATCAAGAGCGCGCGCACGACCGGTCGCCAGACGCCCAGCAACCCGCCCGCCATCGGAACCACGCGCATCCCGAGCAGAGCGTGGCCCAGGCTCGCATTGATGACGATCGTGAACAGCACCTGCAGGGCAACGAAGATGAGCAGCGTCGCGATCGAGTCGTAGGAGAAGAACGCGGCCGAGATCACCACGGCCACGCCCCAGTCGATCACGATTGCGGCGATGCGACGACCGAGTCGCGCGACCGAGCGCGGTCCACTCTCGGGTAAGCCGAGACGCTGCCCCGGCCAGTCGGGCGATGAGACATCAGGTGTGTCGGTCACCCCCTCAGCCTAGAAGGCTGACTCGGGCGTACACTGAGCGCGTGATCGACTACGTCGTCACGGGGCTAAGCGCCAACTCCGTGCCGTATTTGTCGGGTCTCGAGCAGCAGCGTGCACTGCACTCTGCCGTCGCCGAGGGCCGGGCGCCCGATACCGTCATGCTTCTCGAACACGAGAGCGTCTACACGGCGGGCAAGCGCACCGAACCGCACGAGCGGCCCGTCGACGGCACCCCCGTGATCGAGGTCGACCGCGGCGGCAAGATCACCTGGCACGGTCCGGGTCAGCTCGTCGGGTATCCGATTATTCGACTCGCTGACCCCATCGACGTCGTGCAGTACGTGCGATGCCTTGAGGGCATGCTCATCGCCGTGCTCGACGACCTGGGTGTTGAGGGTGCGGGTCGCGTGAATGGCCGCAGCGGAGTGTGGATGCGCGGCACCGACAAGATCGCAGCCATCGGCATTCGCGTGGCCCAAGGCGTGAGTATGCACGGCTTCGCTCTCAACTGCTCGAACTCATTCGACGCGTACGACGCCATCGTCGCGTGCGGACTCTCTGACGCCGGCGTCACCTCAGTGAGCCGCGAACTCGGCCGCGCCGTGACGCCCGAGCAGGTCATCCCCCTCATCGAGCGGCACTTTGGCCCGCTCGTCCACGATCTCGTCGGCGCTACTCGCTCGCTGACCACCGTCTCGCAAGGAGCATCCGCATGACCATCCTTCCCCCCGCCGCGTCGACGCCCGCGACTCACCCCGCCGAGGGCCGCAAGCTCTTGCGCCTCGAGGTGCGCAACGCGCAAACGCCCATCGAGAAGAAGCCCGAGTGGATCAAGACGCGCGCCAAGATGGGCCCCGAGTACACCGCGCTGCGCTCTCTCGTCGGCGAGCAGCAACTCCACACCGTGTGCCAAGAGGCCGGATGCCCGAACATCTACGAGTGCTGGGAAGACCGTGAAGCGACCTTCCTGATCGGCGGCAGCCAGTGCACGCGTCGCTGCGATTTCTGCCAGATCGACACCGGCAAGCCCGCGGACTACGACACCGACGAGCCCCGTCGCGTCGCCGAGTCTGTCGTGCAGATGAACCTGCGCTACGCGACCGTCACGGGCGTGGCGCGCGATGACCTGCCTGACGAGGGTGCGTGGCTGCACGCCGAGACCGTGCGCATGATTCACGAGCTCAACCCCGGAACCGGCGTCGAACTGCTGGCGACCGACTTCTCGGGCAACCCCGACCTGCTGCGCGTCGTCTTCGAGTCGCGCCCCGAGGTTTTTGCGCACAACGTTGAGACCGTGCCGCGCATCTTCAAGCGCATTCGCCCAGCGTTCCGCTACGAGCGCTCGCTTGATGTCATCACCCAGGCTCGAGACTTCGGGCTCATCACCAAGTCGAACCTCATCCTCGGCATGGGCGAGACCCGCGACGAAGTCTCGCAAGCACTGCGCGACCTGCACTTGGCTGGCACCGACATCGTCACGATCACGCAGTATTTGCGACCGAGCTCGCGGCACCACCCGATCGACCGCTGGGTCAAGCCCGAAGAGTTCGTCGAGCTCAAGACCGAAGCCGAAGAGATCGGGTTCTTGGGCGTACTCGCAGGCCCCCTCGTGCGCTCGAGCTACCGCGCCGGACGCCTGTGGGCCCAGTCGATGGTCGCGAAGGGTCGCGAGATTCCCGAGTCGATGCGGGCTTTGGCCGACGCGTCAGCGGGATTCGCGCAAGCTGTCGGCTGAGCATCCATCGACAGCGTGTTTCGTCGGTAGCCAGCGCCGTAACATCCCCGAAACAAAGGGGACACTGACGGGAAATGCCCTGCGCCTAGTCTCGACTCAAGGCTGCGACTGCAGTCGTCCGGTACCAAGCTCAGGAGATCTGTCACATGTTCAGTGATTCTTCCGAGGTGCTGAAGTTCATCAAGGACACGGATGTCAAGTTCCTCGACATTCGCTTCACCGACCTTCCCGGTGTCCAGCAGCACTTCAACATCCCCGCCTCGACCGTCGATGAAGACTTCTTCACGGTCGGCCAGCTGTTCGACGGCTCCTCGATCCGAGGCTTCCAGTCGATCCACGAGTCCGACCTTCAGCTGATCCCGGACGTGTCGACCGCGTACGTCGACCCCTTCCGCACCGAGCGCACGCTCATCATGGTGTTCGACATCTACAACCCGCGTAACGGCGAGATCTACGCTCGCGACCCGCGTCAGGTTGCCAAGAAGGCCGAGAAGTACCTCGCCTCGACCGGCATCGCCGACACCGCGTTCTTTGCCCCCGAGGCCGAGTTCTACATCTTCGACGACGTTCGCTACGAAGTGAAGCAGAACACCTCGTACTACTCGGTCGACTCGAGCGAGGCTGCGTGGAACACCGCGCGCGTCGAAGAGGGCGGCAACCTCGCCAACAAGACCCCGTACAAGGGCGGCTACTTCCCCGTGAGCCCGATCGACCAGCACGCTGACTTGCGTGACGACATCGTCGTGAAGCTCATGGAGGCCGGCCTCGAGGTCGAGCGCAGCCACCACGAGGTGGGCACCGCTGGCCAGGGCGAGATCAACTACAAGTTCGACACGATGGTCTCGGCCGCCGACGACATCTTGAAGTTCAAGTACATCGTCAAGAACACGGCGCTCGAGTGGGGCAAGGTCGCGACCTTCATGCCCAAGCCCCTCTTCGGTGACAACGGCTCGGGCATGCACACCCACCAGTCGCTGTGGAGCGAGGGCAAGCCCTTGTTCTACGACGAGGCGGGCTACGGCGGACTCAGCGACATCGCGCGCTGGTACATCGGCGGCATCCTCAAGCACGCTCCGGCGCTGCTCGCGTTCACGAACCCCTCGCTGAACTCGTACCACCGCCTGGTCAAGGGCTTCGAGGCTCCGGTCAACCTGGTCTACTCGGCCGGTAACCGCTCGGCTGCCATCCGCATCCCGATCACGGGCACCAACCCCAAGGCCAAGCGCATCGAGTTCCGCGCGCCCGACGCCTCGGGCAACCCGTACCTCGCGTTCGCGGTGCAGCTCATGGCTGGCCTCGACGGCATCATCAACAAGATTGAGCCGCACGAGCCCGTCGACAAGGACCTCTACGAGCTTCCCCCCGAGGAGGCCAAGGGCATTCCCCAGGTTCCCGGTTCGCTCGAAGAGGCGCTCGTCGCACTCGAGAACGACCACGAGTTCTTGCTCGCGGGCGGAGTCTTCACCAAGGACCTCATCGAGACCTGGATTGACTTCAAGCGCACGAACGAGATTCTGCCGGCCGCCCAGCGTCCGCACCCGTTCGAGTACGAGCTCTACTTCTCGGTCTAGGCCTCAGCCTCTATCGAGTTAGCCACCACAGCAGCGCGGGCCTCGCTCCTTCGGGAGCGGGGCCCGCGTTGGTTCGTGCGGTTGTGCGTGATCGACGGATGCTGTGCGCGGCTATGGCGTGCCGTAGAAGCCGCGCTCGAAGACCTGACGGGCGAGGCGCGTGGTGCGCAAGTAGTCCTCTTCGAGCCGCGACGCACCTCCGGCGGGGTAGCCCATCAGGCGCGCGACTCCCTCTAACTGCGGGCGGTCAACGGGGAGCACGTCCGCGGTCTTGGCGCTCCACAGGGTCAGCGCTGAGCGCGCACGAGAAGCGATCAGCCAGGCGGCACGAAGACGCTCAGCGTCGGCGGGGAGCACGAGCTCAGCATCCACTGCCGCGGTGAGTGCGTCGAGCGTCGACGTAGTGGCGAGTGCGGGCACGGTGGCGGCGTGCTGCAGTTGCAACAGTTGCACGAACCACTCGACGTCACTCAGCGAGCCGCGGCCGAGCTTGAGGTGGCGCGCGGGGTCGGCCGCTTGGGGCAATCGCTCGGCCTCGACGCGGGCCTTGATGCGGCGCACCTCGCGCGCGTCGGCCTCGGGCAGAACTGCCGGGTACCGCACGGTGTCGGCAAGAGCCGTGAAGTCGGTCATGAGCGACTCGTCGCCGGCTACCGCGCGGGCACGCAAAAGGGCCTGAGCTTCCCAGGTGAGAGACCAGCGCTCGTAGTAGGCGCGGTACGAGTCGAGCGAGCGCACGATCGCTCCGTTGCGGCCTTCGGGCCGCAAGTCGATGTCAAGGTCGAGCGGAAGCCGCAGGTCTTCGGTGAGGCGCTTAAGCTCGTGCACGATGTGCTCGGCGCGTGCTTGCGCGTGCTCCCCCGCGCCGGCGTCGCGATAGACGTACATGACGTCAGCGTCAGAACCGAAACCCAGTTCGGCGCCGCCGTAGCGACCCATCGCCACGATCGCGAACTCGATGCCGTCGCCGTAGCGGTGCACGAGCGACAGCACGCCCGTGAGCACCGCGGTGTTCACGTCGCTGAGAGCTCGGCCGAGCTCGTCGACCGTGATGATGTCGAGGATGCCCGCGAGGGCCAAGCGCAGCACCTCGCGTCGGCGTGCCGTGCGCAGGGCCTTGGCCGCCGCATCGATGTCGCCCTCGTAGCGGTCAACCGTGGCGCGCGACTCGTCGAGCAGAGCCGCAAGCGGGCGTGGTCGTAGCTCGTCTTCGTTCTCGAGCCACGCGGCACCCTCGGGGATGCGCTCGAACAGTCCTCCCACATAGCGCGACGCCGTGAGCACGTTGGTGAGGCGCTGCGCTGCGCCACTCGAGTCGCGCAGCATGCGCAAGAACCAGTGCGTCTCGCCGAGGTCGTCGCTCAAGCGCCGGAAGACGAGCAAGCCATAGTCGGGGTCGGCGCCCTGCGCGAGCCACTGCAGAATGACGGGCAAGAGCGTGCGCTGAATCTGCGCGCGCCGCGACACTCCGCTCGTGAGCACGGCAATGTGCCGCAGCGCACCCTTCGGGTCGGTGAAGCCGATGGCGGCGAGGCGGTCTTCGGCCTGGCCGCTCGTGAGGGCAAGACCCGCGTCAGGCAGGGCCGCCACCGCCGAGAGCAGCGGCCGGTAGAAGAGTTTTTCGTGCAGCGAGCGCACGGCGATCTTGGTCTGTTGCCAGCGCTCGGTGAGCTCATCGGCCGTGGTCGCGAGGCCCGTGGCGCGCGCGAGCACGCGCAAGCGATCGGCATCGCGCGGCATGAGGTGCGTGCGCGTCATGCGGTCAAGCTGCACGCGGTGCTCGATGACCCGCAGCAGTCGATAGTCGCGCGAGAACGAGGCCGCTTCTTCGCGGCCGATGTAACCGTGCTGCGCGAGGGCCGCGAGAGCTCCGAGGGTATCCCGCTGCCGCACTCGGTCATCGCTGTGACCGTGCACGAGCTGCAACAGCTGGATCGTGAACTCGACGTCGCGTAACCCGCCTGGGCCGAGCTTGAGTTGAACATCCACTTCGTCAGCGGGAATGTGCTCGGTCACCCGCTCGCGCATGCGTTGCACCGAGTCGACGAAGCCCTCACGCTGTGAGCTGGCCCAGACGAACGGATGCACCGTCTCGCAGTAGCGCTCCCCCAGCTCGGCGTCTCCCGCCAGGGGTCGCGACTTCAGCAGCGCCTGAAACTCCCACGACTTCGCCCAACGCTCGTAGTAGGCGCGGTGTGAGTCGATCGTGCGCACGAGGGCGCCGTCTTTGCCTTCAGGACGCAGGTTGGCATCGACTTCCCACAGCGGAGGTTCGATTCCCGGCTCTTGAATTCCGCGAGCGGTCTCGGCCGCGAGACGCGTGGCGATCTCCACGGCGCGCGCGTTGTCGAGCTCGTCAGCCCCTTCGGCCACGTAGATGACGTCGACGTCGCTGATGTAGTTGAGTTCGCGAGCGCCCGCCTTGCCCATGCCGATGATCGACAGCCGCGTGCGGGCCACCTCCTCAGCCGGGAAGGTGCTGACCGCTCGCGCGAGCGTCAGGCTCGCGTCGAGCGCTGCCCCGGCCAGGTCAGCGAGGGCCGCCGCGACGAGCGGCAGGGCCTCGACCGCGTCGGCGTGCTCAAGATCCCACGCGGCAATACGGAGCAGCCAGCGCCGGTAGCGCACGCGCAGGGCCGTGCGAGCCTGCTCGACCTGGGCCGGCGAGGCTGCGGCGGTGCTGCCCTCCACGGCGGCCGCGAGGTAGCGCCGCAATTGCTCGGCGCTCGGCAGGGTGCGGAGGGGCTCGCGCAGCGCCGCGAGCTCGGCCGGCCGGCGCCGCAGAAAGTCGCCTAGGCCCTCACTCGCGCCGAGCACCACGATGAGGCGCGCCGCCCAGCCGGGGTCGGCGAGCACGGGGCGGAGGGCATCCGGATGCTGCTCCTGCAGCCGCACGAGCAGCCGCAGCGCGCGGTCCGGGTCGGCAGCCGCGCCAAAGGCCTCGAGGTGCTCGGCCCATTCGCCGAGCGCATCGCGAGCCGCGCCCAGCTCGGCAAAGCCGAGTCGGGCGAGTTCAGTCAGCGTCGACGGTTGTCGCGACATGGCGCGGGGGTCGGGGCCGCGCTAGAGAATCTCGAGATTGCTCTCGAGCTCGTAGGGCGTGACCTGCGCGCGGTACGCGGCCCACTCGCGGCGCTTGTTGAGCAGCACGTAGTTGAACACCTGCTCGCCCAGGGTGTCGGCGACGAGCTCGCTGTCTTCCATCAGGCCCAGTGCGCGGTCAAGGCTCGAGGGCAACGGCTTGTAGCCGAGCGCGCGCCGCTCAGACTCGCTGAGCTCCCACACCGTGTTCTCGGCCTCCGGCGGAAGCTCGTAGCCCTCTTCGATGCCCTTGAGGCCGGCGGCGAGCAACAGCGAGAACGCCAGGTAGGGGTTGGCGGCGGAATCCATACCGCGGTACTCGACGCGCGCGCTCTGGCCCTTGCCGGGCTTGTACAGCGGCACACGCACGAGCGCCGAGCGGTTGTTGTGACCCCACGTGACGTAGCTCGGGGCTTCGTCACCCGTCCACAAGCGCTTGTACGAGTTGACGAACTGGTTCGTGATCGCCGTGATCTCGGGCGCGTGCGTGAGCAGGCCCGCCACAAACTGGCGGCCGATCTTCGACAGCTGGTACTGGCCGGCCGGGTCGAAGAACGCGTTGGTGTCGCCCTCGAAGAGCGAGAGGTGCGTGTGCATGCCCGATCCGGGATGCGCGGCCATGGGCTTGGGCATGAACGTGGCATAGACGCCCTGCTCGATGGCAACCTCTTTCACCACCGTGCGGAAGGTCATGATGTTGTCAGCCGTCGTGAGGGCATCGGCGTAGCGCAAGTCGATCTCGTTCTGACCCGGGCCCGCCTCGTGGTGGCTGAACTCCACCGAAATGCCGAGGTCTTCGAGCATGCGCACTGCACGGCGGCGGAAGTCGTGAGCCGTGCCACCCGGCACGTTGTCGAAGTAGCCGGCAGCATCCACGGGCTGAGGGCCCTTCGGCCCGACCTTGCTGCTCTTGAGCAAGTAGAACTCGATTTCGGGGTGCGTGTAGAACGTGAAGCCGCGGTCGGCAGCCTTGGCAAGCGTGCGCTTGAGCACGTGGCGCGGGTCGGCGGCGGCGGGCTGGCCGTCGGGCGTCGTGATGTCGCAAAACATGCGCGCGGTCGGATCGACCTCACCGCGCCACGGCAGAATCTGGAAGGTCGTGGGGTCGGGGTGCGCGAGCACGTCGGCCTCGTAGGCGCGCGAGAAGCCTTCGATTGCCGAGCCATCGAACCCGAGGCCTTCGGCGAATGCGCCCTCAACCTCGGCCGGCGCGACGGCGACCATCTTGAGCGTGCCGACGACGTCGGTGAACCAGAGGCGCACGAACTTGACCCCGCGTTCTTCAATCGTGCGAAGAACGAAGTCGCGCTGCTTGTCCATGCCACCCATTCCGGTGCTCACATCTCTCCCTCAAACGACGCGGAAAACCCGCCATTAGGCTAACGGGTATGCCCCGCCTCCGCTTGGCCCTCGCCCAGTCGAACCCCATTGTCGGAGACCTGGTGGGCAATGCCGACCAGATCGTCGCTGCCGCGCACGCGGCCGCCGGGCAGGGAGCCGACCTGCTGGCCCTCGGCGAGATGGCGCTCACGGGCTACCCCATTGAAGACCTTGCCTCGCGGCCGTCGTTTCTTGTCGATGCCAGCCAGGCGGTGACCGCCCTCGCCGCGCGTCTTGAGGCCGAGGGTCTCGGCCACCTGCCCGTCGTTGTGGGCCATCCGGATGGCCCGCACGAGCCGCGCCTTCTCGGCACCTCGAACGCCCCCACGGCCATTGCGCAGAACTGCGCGAGCGTGCTGCAGGGTGGCACGGTCGTCGCGCGCTACGCCAAGCACCACTTGCCCAACTACGGCGTGTTCGACGAGTACCGCATCTTCATTCCGGGCGATGAGCTGCTCGTGTTGCGCCTCAAGGGCGTCGATGTGGCGCTCATCATTTGCGAAGACCTGTGGCGCGATGGCGGCCCCGTCGGGCGCGTTCTCGAATCAGACGCGGGCGTCTTGCTGGTCATCAACGCCTCGCCCTTTGAGCGCGATAAAGACGAAGTGCGTGTGCCCCTCGTGACGCGTCGTGCGACCGAGACGAGCACGGTCGTGGCCTACGTCAACATCGTCGGCGGGCAAGATGACCTCGTGTTTGACGGCGACTCGGTCGTCGTCAACGAACGCGGCGAGATCATCGCGCGCGCTCCCCAGTTCGCTGAACACCTTCTCGTCGTCGACGTGGATGCGGCCGACGCCACCGACACCGAGCTACCCCCCGCGGTGCGCCGCGTCGAGCTCGCGGGCGGAGGTCTCGACTCGGGTCGACGCGACAGCGGCTTCGCCGCCGCGGGCGCCAGCGACGGCCCACTGGGCCTTCGCCCCATTACGGCGCCCGCGCCCGACGACCGCGAACAGCTCTGG
>CALRWH020000090.1:0-9854 GCA_943371805.1 Pseudomonas synxantha
GAGACGAACGTTGTCGTTGCCCGTTGCGACGGTGAAGAGCTTGAAGTCGGGGTTCGCCGCGTTCTTCTCCTCCCAGAAGCAGCTGAGCACGTTGCCGTCAGACGTGACGAGCGCGGGGATCGAACGACCACTCTTCTCGAACTCGGGAAGCGCGCCGACGAGGGAGGGGCCGAAGTCGGACACGATCACGTCGATCTGGTCGTACTTCGCGATAGCCGCCGTCAGAACCTGCTGCGTGAGCGCCGGGTCCCAGTTGGTGACCTCGTAGGGCTGTTCGCCGATGAACTCGTACTTCGCGTCGGTCAAGACCGACTCGAAGCCCGTGCGCTCGTCGATGCCCTGGCTGTTGCCAGCCGGACCCGAGAGGAAGAGGATCTTGGCGCCGTCGGGGAAGTTCTCGGCGATCCAGGTGCCCCACGCGACGCCATCAGCGACGAAGTCGGCTCCGACCCAGAGGTCGTAGTCTTCGCCGTCGACACCGTTCGGGTTGACGCGGTACGGAACCGTGACAACGCCAGCCTCGTAGGCGCTACGGAGCGCAGGAAGCATGGCCTCACCGGCGTCCGGGAACACCACGATGGCGTCGGCACCCGAGGCAACCATGCCCTGGATGTCCGAGATCGACTTCTGCGTGTCGCCCTGACCGTCGGCATACAGGTACTCGACGACGCTCGGGCACTTGGCGACCTCATCGGCACCAGCAGCGGTCGTCACCAAACGCCAGCTGTTGCCACCAAAGCCATCGAGCAGGCCAACGACGGCCTCTTCGGGGCCGCACCAGTCGGGTGCGCCCTCGACCGGCGCGCCAGGCTCAGCTGGCTCTTCGGACGGAGCAGCACAGCCCGCGAGGACAAGCGCCGTCAGTCCCGCTGCGGCGATCGCCGCGGAGATTCTGCGGTTAATCATTGGTTTCCTCCATTGTTGAGCGCGACGGCCTTGTCGCACATCTCTTGGTGCACCTACTCCGGTGGAGCGGGTTTTCAGGGTGTTACAGGGGTGGCGTCGACCGTCGATCTGGCGAATCTCTGCCGTAGTGCTGCCCAGTTGACCGTGTAGATCGCGACGCCGATTGCAAGAGCGGCGGCCTGGACTAGGGTGCGAACCGCGAACGGCACGCCGAGAGCGAGCACGAACTGATCGAGCTGGCTCAGGAATAGGGCGGCCACCACCGTGGCCGCAGGAAAGCCTCGACCGCCGAGCAACGAGGTACCTCCCAGAACCACGACCGCCACCGAGGTCAGCAAGTAGCTGTTGCCCTGGAAAGCCGTGGGTTGGTTCGTGATGCCGGCGAGCAAGATGCCGGCGCTCGCGAAGAGCAGCTGCGCCCAGACATAGGCGGCGCCCTGGTGGGTGCGATAACGCAGGCCCGTCGCACGCGCCGCGGCCGGGCTGGCCCCGACCGCTTCGAATCGGCGGCCGACGACGGTCTTCTTGACCATGACGGTGACGATCACGAGGAACCCGATGGCAAAGAGCACAGCATTCGGGATGCCGATCGTGCGGCCACCCGCAATCTCGCTGAGCAGGTTCGTCGTCGTGCGGGGAATGCCGCCGGAAATGCCCAGAACGGCACCGAAGAGCAACGCGTTCGTACCGAGAGTCGCGATGATCGGGTTGAGGCCCAGCCTGCCCACCATGAACCCGTTCAGGATGCCCGCACCAATGGCCCAAGCGAAGGCCACGAGCACCGCCGGAAGGAGCAGTGCATCGTTCTCGTTGGGCATGTGCGTGACGATGACCACGGCGAGAGAGATCGAGCCGGGCACAGAGAGGTCGATGCCGCCTTGTTGAACGACGAGCATCTGGCCGAGGCCGACAATCGCGAGAACGGCCGCGAACGGCAGCATGCCCAGCACGGCGCCCTGCGAGACCGAGCTCGGCGCGAGTAGTGCGCTGAGGACGATGAGGGCGATCGTCGAGATGAGCACCGTCAACAGACCCTTCGAGATGCCAAACCGTGCGCTCGAGAGCAGTCGCGGCGGTGTCGTGGCGTCGGCCATGCTTTCCCCTTTGAAAGAGTCGGTGCTCCCGACCGCTCTGGCTGGACGGGGTGTTGAGTCTCACTTTATGGAAAACCGCCGGTGTTCACAAGCGTTGTCCATAACGATTCTGATAGAGCCGTCCAAAAACGCACAGACCGTAGGGTTTCCGCCCGCCGACACGTCGACGTTGTTCGATCAATTCGACCGTCTTCGTGTCGTTCGAGGTCGAGGGTTCGGCACCGCCGAATGCCCGATTGCACCGGTCTCGCTGCGCGTGTACGGCCCATATTTGCGGGTTTTTCCATGAATTTGCATGTTCCTCTCCCTCTCAAGGGGGCTGTGACGTCGCGAGGCATGCAGGGCAGAATCGCCCGCGGAGGGCATCCGTCTGCCCCGAACCGGCTGCGCGAACGGCTCGCGGCATCGACGGAGTCGACCGTGTGCGCTACCGTTTATCACAACTGAACATCGTCGTTCGAAAGGCGGCTCTTTGATGAACACTGAACACACCCGACGCGCTCTCGTTGTCGGCGCGACCGGCATCGCCGGCCAGACGGTCAGCCGTCAACTCGTTGAGGCAGGCTGGGAGGTCCACGGCCTCGCGCGTCGTGGCCACTCGATGGGCGACGGCGTCACCCCGATCCAGGCTGACCTCCTGGATGCCGAGGCCACCGCGACCGCGCTTGCGGGCCTGCGCCCCGAAATCGTCATCGTTACAGCCTGGATTCGCAAAGACACGGAAGCCGAGAACATCGAGGTCAACAGCGCAACGCTGCGCAACCTGTTCGCTGCTCTCGAACCCGACGGTGGCGTTCGCCACGTCGCGCTGCTCACGGGTCTCAAGCATTACCTTGGCCCGTTTGAGGACTACGCGACCGGCGTCAAGGCCGAGACCCCCTTCAAGGAGTCGGAGCCCCGCCTGCCGAGCCCCAACTTCTACTACGCGCAAGAAGACGAGTTGTTCGCCGCTTCTGCGCGCATGGGATTCACCTGGAGCGTGCACCGCTCGCACACCGTCTTCGGCTTTGCCGTCGACAACGCCATGAACATGGTGCTGACCCTCTCGGTCTACGCGACCATCTGCAAAGAGCTCGGCCAGAAGTTCATCTACCCCGGTTCGGTCGAGCAGTGGAACTTCATCACCGATGTCACCGACGCTGAACTTCTCGGCGAGCAGCTCGTGTGGGCCTCGACCCACGAGGAGGGCGCGAACGAGGCCTTCAACATTGCCAACGGTGACGTCTTCCGGTGGCGCTGGCTGTGGCCCCAGATCGCCGCGCACTTTGGCGTGGAGTGGGAAGGCCCGACGGGCACACCGCGCACGCTCGTCGAGTCGATGACCGACGTGGCCCCCGACGTGTGGAAGCGCATCGCCGAAAGAGAGGGCCTCGCCGAGAGCGATGTCAGCAAGCTCGCGTCGTGGTGGCACAGCGACAGCGATCTCGGTCGTGAGGTCGAATGCATCACCGATATGACGAAGAGCCGCGAGGCCGGGTTCCTCAATTTCCGGTCAACGCCCACGAGCTTCTTCGACACCGTCGCGCGCTACCAGGCAGCCAAACTGCTTCCTTAGCGGGCGGATGCCGAAAGGGGGGCGGGTGCCATGCGGCACTCGCCCCCCCCTTTCGGTTAATGCTACAGCGACGCGTCGAACTCGATGTGCGCCTTGATCGTCTGCGCTGGGTTGCGTGCCGCCGCGACGGCATCGGTCGCCGAGTCGACGTCGAAGCGCTGCGTCACGAGCGACGTCAGGTCGATGCCCGCCTGCGCCATGAAGCGCAGCGTGTCGGGCCAAACCCCGGGCGAGCCGATCGAGCCCGTAATCGTGAGCTCCTTCGACTGGATGAGACCAAGCTTCGCCGGGGCCTCGCGCCCCACGTCGATACCGATGTAGCCAACGCGGCCCTTGAAGGCGGCGATCTCGAGGGCTTGCGCCATGACCTCGGGGCGACCCGTCGCCTCGATCACGACGCTCGCACCGCGGCCGCCGCTCTCGCGCGCGAGCACGGCCTCGAGCTCGTCGGGCGAGACCGCGACGTGGGCGCCGAGCGACAATGCCTTCTCACGGCGGTGCTCGCTCGGCTCGACGACGATCGTCTTGGCGCCGAGCTTGGCCGAGGCGGCGGTGACGCACAGGCCGATCGGGCCGGCGCCCAGCACGACGAGCGTGTCGCTCGCGTTGACGTTGCCCACGCGCATGAGCGCGTAGTACGCGACGCTGAACGGCTCGACGAGCGCCGCGTTGGTCCACGAGACGCCCTCGGGCAGCTTGTGCAGCCACGACTCTTTGGCCACGAAGAACTCGGCGGCCGCGCCACTGATCGAGAAGCCGAAGTGGTCATCGCCGATGACGCACTCGCCGACCACACCGTCGCCCTTCTTCAGGCCGGTGACCTTCGAGCCGACGGCCATGACCTCGCCCGACCACTCGTGGCCGGGAATGATCGGGTACTGGAAGGGGATGATGTAGCGCCCTTCGAGCAGCTCGATGTCGCTGTGGCAAACGCCCACCGAGCGCGCGGCGACAAGCACTTCGTCGTCGGCGATCTCGGGGATGGGCAGCTCGTCGACCTGCGGGGTGTCGACCGAGACGTATTGCAGTGCCTTCATGAGAGTGATGCTCCTTGGTAGGGGTGATCAGAGATGCAGCGGTGATCAGAAGGCGCGAACGAGAACCTTGACCTGGTCACCCGTGGGCGACAGCAGGGTCTCGAAGCCCTTTTCCACGATGTCGGCCATGTCGATCTTGGCGCTCACGACTTTCTCGACATCCATGCGGCCACGACCGATGAGGTCGATAATGCGCGGCCAGTCCGTCACGGGGTAGCACCAGGTTCCGCGCAGCGTGATGTCGCGCTCCGAGAGCACCATGGGATCGATCGCGGCGGGCTTCGTGTGTAGCCCGGTCTGCGAAATGTTGCCGGATGCTCGCACCGAGGCCAGCGCAGTCTGTAGCGCGATCTCGTTGCCCGAGCACTCGATAACGGCATCGACACCGATGCCGCCCGTGCGATCGCGCAGCTCGGCGGCCACATCGGTCGAGCGCGGGTCGAGCAGCACTCCGACGTCGAGTGAGCGAGCCAGCTCTTGGCGCTTGGGGTTAACCTCGGACATATAGACGGTCGCGCCGAGGGATGCGGCATAGAGCGAAGCGAGCGCACCGATCGGGCCGAGTCCGGTGACCAACACCGTGTCGCCCGGGCGCACCTGGGCCTTGTCGACGCCGTAGGCGGCAACGGCGGTGGGCTCGACGAGCGCACCCTGGATGTCGGTCATCGAGTCGGGCAACTTTGCCACCTTCGACTCATGCACGATCGCCTGCTCGGCGATGCCGCCCCACTCGTCGCTCAGGCCGACGCAAGCCATCGAGGTGCAGAGGTGGTTGAGGCCGCGCTGGCAGAAGTAGCAGGCGCCGCAGAACAGTAGCGGCATGACCGAGACGCGGTCGCCCGCGCGCACGCTGCGAACCTCCGTCCCGACCTCGAGCACCTCGGCCGAGAACTCGTGGCCCAGGATCTGCGGGGCGGTCGAGCCGTTGAGCTTGTGCGGCTGGGTCGGGATCACGATGGGGCCGACGGCGTACTCGTGCAAGTCAGTGCCACAGATGCCGCACCAGAACGGCTTGAGTCGCACGTCGCGGGGCCCGAGGGCTCCCGGCTCGGCGACTTCTTCGACCCGGATGTCTTTGGCGTCGTGGAAGACGGCTGCTCTCATGGCTCGTGGCCACCTTTCTGTTAGATCGGAACGCTGGGGATGCTCAGGCGGTACGCGTCGGGTCGAAGAGCACCTTGCCGCGAATCTCGCCCGCCGCGAGGCGAGCGAGCTGGGCGGGCACCTCGTCGAGTCCGAAGACGGCTTCGACGAGCTCGTCGCCGAGGTTGGTGCGGGTAAGAATGTCGAGGGACGGAGCGAGATCGTCGCCGCAGACGTGGGCGACCGTCGTCGCAATCGTTACTTCGCTCAATACGAGCTTGTGCACGTCGAGCTCTTGAGGCTTCGACGGCAGACCCACCTCGAGAATGGTCCCACCCTGGCGCACGAGGCGCAGGGCGGCGTCGAGCTGCCCAGGAGCCCCGGTCGCTTCGATGACCACGTCGGCACCGGTCGGTCCGACGATCGCGCGCAGGGCATCCTGCAGCTGGTCGTCGACCGGCACGACGCGCGTGGCGCCGAGGCGCAGTGCGCGCTCGAGGCGCTCGCCCGCAAAGTCGACGACCGTGATGTCGGCCTCGGCGAGCGAGATGAGGCCGGCAAGGATGAACGTGCCGATGGCGCCAGCCCCGAACAACACCACGCGATCGCCGTCGGCGACGTGCGAACGACGTGCCGCGTGCAGCCCCACGGCGAGGGGCTGAGCGACGCCCGCGGCATCGAGCGCGCAGTCGTCGGGGATGCGCACCAGGGTAGACGCCGCGACCGCGACGTACTCAGCAAGACCACCATCGATGTTGAGGCCGTGGGTCACGTACTTTTCACACAAATTCGTTCGACCCTGACGGCAGCGCTGGCACTCGCGACACGCGACACCGGCCCCCGAGGCGACGTGATCTCCTACCGAGAGGCCCTCGACCGAACCTCCTGGTAGGTCGACGATCTCCCCGACGAACTCGTGCCCGATAATGAGCGGGCCAACGTGACCGCTCTTCGGATGCGGGGTCGTGATCGGAAACATAATCGGACCGGCCTTGTACTCCGTGGCATCGGTGCCACAAATGCCACTGCGCAAGACCTTCACGAGGGCCTGGCCAACCACGGCGATCGGAACAGGAACGGTCTCGATGCGCACGTCGCCGCGACCATGGTAGACGGCCGCGCGCATGGTTCCGGTGTGTGCGGGCATCAGGTCAGACTCACTTGCCGCCGCGGCCGTCGACCGTGTTGAGGTGCGACTGTGAGTCGCGAAGCGTGCTGAGCTCGCCGCCGACCGAGTAGTAGCGCTTGCCGGCCACCAGCAGTTCTTCGGCGGGGAACTTGGTGATGACCTCACACCCTGTGGCCGTCACGACGACCTCTTCCTCGATGCGCGCCGCACCCCAACCATCGGCCGCCGGCCAGTAGGTCTCGAGAGCGAAGACCATGCCCTCTTCGATGAGCTCGGGGTGGTCGAACGAGGTCAAGCGCGAGAAAATCGGCTTCTCCCAGATCGAGAGGCCGACACCGTGGCCGTACTGTAGCGCGAAGGCTGCTTCTTCGTCGGCGAAGCCGAACTCTTCGGCCTTGGGCCACACGGCGACGATGTCTGCCGTGGTCGCGCCCGGCTTCACGAGCGCGATCGCGCGGTCCATGTACTCGCGGGCGCGCGTGTACGCGTCTTTCTGCGCCATGCTCGCCGAACCCACCGCGAAGGTGCGGTAGTAGCACGTGCGGTAGCCGTTGTAGCTGTGCAAGATGTCGAAGAACGCCGGATCGCCGGGGCGGATGAGGCGGTCACTGAACACGTGCGGGTGCGGCGAGCAACGCTCGCCCGAGATGGCGTTGACGCCCTCGACGTATTCCGAACCGAGGTCGTAGAGCGTCTTGGCGACGAGGCCAACCGCTTCGTTCTCGCGCACGCCGGGTCGCAAGAATTCGTAGAGATTCTCGTAGGCCGCATCCACCATCGACGCCGCCTGTGTTAGCAGCCGAATCTCGTCGTGCGTCTTGATGCGACGGGCCTCGAGAAAGATCTGCTGGCCGTCAACGACCTGGATGCCCTGCTGCTGCAGCGCGAAGAGAATGGGCAACTCGATCACGTCGACGCCAAGCGGCTGGTCGGCGACGCCGAACTTCTCGAGCTCGCGCTTGATCTTGCGGGCGACCTCTTCAGCGATGCCCGCATTGGGCGGGAAGGCGCCGCGCAGTGTCGAGATTCCGGCACGGGCTCCGCTCTCGAGCCGCGGGCGCTTGGCGCCCTCGTGCGGCGAGTGGGGATCGGCATCCATCTCGGAGGTCGTGACGTCGAGCCACGGGTTGTAGAGCTTGTGGTGCTTCGCCGCCGAGCCGAAGTCCCATGAGATCGGGTCGGTGTTTCGCGTCAGGAGGCTGAAGCGAATGAGCTTGTCCATGGCCCACGTGCCGAGGTGGGTGGCGGTCCTGTAGCGAATGTTCGAGAAGTCGAAGGCGAGCAAAGCGCCGACATCAGACCGTTCGAGTTCGGCTTTGAGCTTGGCAAGGCGGTCATCCCGCAACCGGTCAAAATCGACGCGCGCCTCCCAGTCGACGCCGTTCATGCCGGTGGTTCCGGTGCTCTTCATGGTGATTGCTCTCTCTGTGGAGGCTCGGACGATCCCGTCGCTAGACGAGGATCATCCCGCCCTCGATAGGAATGATCTGGCCGGTGATGTAGTCGCTGTCTGAACCGGCCAAGAAGATTCCGGTGGGCACGATGTCGCTGGGATCGGCGGGGCGGCCCAACAGAATGCCCGACGACATCGAGGCGAAGTTGTTGTGCGCCTCGCCAATAGCTTCGAGGTCACGATCAAGTTTGTTCCAGAGCGGCGTGGCGACGACGCCCGGAGCGATGCCGTTGACCGTGATCCCCTGCTCGGCGAAGGCACGAGCACCCGACTGCGTGAGTGAAATGACGGCCGCTTTCGCGGCGCTGTACGGCGCGAAGCTTGAGAAGCCCTGGCGACCTGCGATCGATGCCGTGTTGACGACCTTGCCGCCGCCGCCCTGCGCGATGAATTGCTTCACGGCCTCCTGCGTGCCGATGAGAACGCCGAGAGTGTTGACGCGCATGATGAGTTCGAAGTTGTCTTCAGTGATGTCGAGGTACTTCATCGGCGTGTTCATGCCCGCATTGTTGAAGTAGGCATCGAGCTGGCCATGCCGTTCGACCGTGGCAGCGATGCCCGCGCGCACCGACTCGCGATCGGTGACGTCGACTCGAACAGCACTCGCGCTACCACCGGCTGCCACGATGGTGGCCGCGAGAGCTTCGCCTGCCTCGAGGTTGAGATCAGCGATGACCGCGTTCGCTCCCTCGGCCGCGAATCCTTCGCACAAGGCCGCACCAATGCCGGAAGCGCCGCCAGTGACGATGATTGTGCGACCGTGCAGTCGTCCTGTCATGTGGATGCTCCTTTGCGTCCGTGGGCGAGCGTCGTTGCGCGGCGTCAGGAGGGACCTCAGCGCCGTGTGTTCACTATAGGTGAACTTAGTGCTCGGTGTCATCCAAATCAAGTGAACAGAGCGAGAGATCGACTCAGGCGGCCGGCGCACGACTTGGCGCGATGAAAATCGACCACAATCGCCGGTTTTCCAATCGATTTCGGACTCTTGGACCCCACTCATGCTTGCCTCGGTACCGATGGGTGGTGTTGAGTCAGGGTACAAGCCGTGCAACGACCGACGACGGAATCGTCCGCCTTGCCTGCACGGCCACCAACACGAAGGAGTGGACCCATGGCTTTCACCATCACCGGCGTGCATCACGTCGGCATCACTGTGCGGGACATGCAGCGTTCGTTCGACTGGTACACCCGCATGTTCGGCGTCGAACCCGGGCCGGTCAACCACGGCTCGGGGCCAGACCTTGAACGAGGTGTGCAGGTGCCAGGAGCCGAGCTCTCGTTCTCGATGATTCGCATCGGCAACGTGAATGTCGAGTTCTTGCAGTATCACCAGCCCGAAGGCAAGGACTGGGATCGAACCAATGGCGATGTTGGGTCAGCGCACATCTGCCTCGAAGTCGACAACATGGACGCCGCATACGCCGAACTCATCGAACGAGGCGCTGTGTTCAACGGCCCGCCCGTCACGTTGACCGATGGCGACCTTGCGGGTTCGCAGTGGGCGTACCTGCGCGATCCTGACGGCATCCAACTTGAGATTTGGCAGTATCCGCGGGCCTGACTCACAGCAGTGTGCGGGCCGCGTTGGTGACGGCCC
>CALRWH020000091.1:0-9584 GCA_943371805.1 Pseudomonas synxantha
ACGCGCGCCGGCTCGCGCGTCGACATCAGCAGTGCCACTCCTCTGCCCGCGACCTTGCTCGCGCTGCTCGAGAGTGGCATCTCAACGCTGCGCGCGGCCTCGATCGCGATTGAAACGGATGCGCGCTTCAGTGAGCGCGTGATCGAGAGTCGCCCCGCCCGCATCCGCCTGGTCGCGCCGAACGGCGCAGAGAGCGCGCGCGAACTGCAGGCAGCGCTCGGCGGCGACCCCGACGTGGCGATCTGGTCGGGGCCGGTGACGGCCGCCGGCCGCGTCGAGCTGCTGCCGTTTGTGCGCGAGCAAGCTGTCTCGATCACGGCACACCGGTTCGGCAACCCCTTCGCCGCAATGGCTGAGCTCGAGCTCTAGGCGATTCATTGGTCGTGGTCGTGTCAACCTGAAGCAGGGGGTTGCGCGTCGTATCAGCAGAGGGACACCCCGTCTCGCCGAGAGGAAACGCTGATGAACTCCACCCGCCGCACCGTCACCCGTCGCTTCGCCGCACCCGTGGCGGCAGCCTTGCTGCTCGCGGGAGCCCTGGCTGGCACAACGCCCGCCGCTCCCGCTACAGCCGTCACGCCGCTCACGATTCCCGTTTGCACGAAGATGCTTCCGGCGTCGACCTTCTCCGCCATCCCGGGGCTCTCTGCGGCGCGTCCGTACACTCCGCCCGTCGGCACCACCCTGTACGGCGCTACGTCGCCGACCCTGCAGTCGATCATCCGCGCCAACCCGCACCGCACGTGCTCGTGGTCAGCCGGGCTGCTCGACAAGAGCTTCACGATCTCCGAAGTCGACGTCGACGCGGCCGACATCGCCAGCATTCGTGCGTGGTACGCGTCGGCCCGCATTGCTCCGCGGTTCTACGGCGGCGATGCCGAGTTCTACGCCGTGCCGGTGAAGTCGCCGGCCGGGTGGACCCAGGTGCACATTCTCGACCCCGACGGCGCATGGATCACCGTGACCGACCGGTACTTCTTCTCGGCCGGGGCGATCTCGCAAGACGCCATCGCGCAACTCGTCGCGGTCAACCCCTGGCTCGCGCTCTGAGCGCGGCGACGGATGCTCAGCCGCGTTGAGCGGCGCGCACCAGGTCGAGCGCGCTCGCGTCGTCGATCCCGAGGCGCCGAGCTCGCTCGACAAACTCGCGTGCGGCAACCTGCGCCTGCTGTTGCCCGGCATCGCCCTGCGGAGCCACGAACGAACCCGCCCGCCCGCGCGTCTCGATGATGCCGTCGGTTTCGAGCTCGCGGTAGGCGCGCGCGACCGTGTTCACCGCGAGCCCCAGCTTATCGGCGAGCGCGCGCACGGTCGGCAGTTTCGCGCCGGCGGCGAGTTGCCCACCCGCGACCACGTCGCGCACTTGCACGCGAATCTGCTCGTAGGGCGGGGTCGCTGCGCCGGCGTCGATCGCGAAGTGCATGCCGCGACCCTATCGCTGCCCCTCGTGGCCCGAGGCCGCGACAACTAGAGTGCACAGCATGACGGCTCCGGGTGCGAGCAAGGGCGACGAGGCACGGTCGGGCCGCTGGCGGCGCATCGGCTCCGACGCCCGCGCGGGCCTCGTGCACGGGCTCGTGAGTGTTCCCGATGGTCTGGCCTCGGGCCTGCTCGCCGGCCTGTCGCCGGTGGCGGGGCTCTACGGCTACCTGTTCGGCATGGTCGCGGGGGCGCTCACCACGAGTTCGGTGCTCATGACGGTGCAGGCTACGGGAGCCATGGCCGTCATCATCGCGGATGTTCCCGAGGTGCGCGGCGGCGACAACCCCGCGGGTGCGCTCGCGATGCTCGGCTTGCTGACCGGGCTCATCATGCTGACGCTGGGCCTGCTGAGGCTCGGGTCGCTCGTGCGCTTCGTGCCGCACACCGTGCTCACGGGGTTTGTCGGCGCCGTGGCGATCAACATCATCCTCAGCCAATTCGCTGACTTCACGGGCTTTGCGAGTGATGCCGGCAACCGGCTGTTTCGCGCGATCGCGACGCTCATCAACGTGGCGGCGTGGCATGCGCCGACGGTGCTGCTGGGTGCGCTCACCGTGGTGCTGATCATCCTGCTCGAGAAAACGCGCTTGTCGTCGCTGGGGCTCTTCGTCGCTGTCGTGATCGTCTCGGCCCTGGGCCAGTTGCCGTTCTTCGGCGACGTTCAGCAGCTCTCCGACATCGCCGAGATTCCCCCGGGGCTGCCGCTGCCGGTGCTTCCCGCGTTCGACACCATCGGTCCGCTGCTGATTCCCGCGTTCTCGCTCGCCCTCATCGGGCTCATTCAGGGGGCCGCGATCAGCCAGGCCGTGCCGCAACCCGATGGCTCGGTCTCGAACGTCTCGGGCGACTTTCGCGGGCAGGGCATCGCCAACATCGTCTCGGCGTTCTTTCGGGGCGTACCGGTGGCGGGCTCGCTTTCAGGCACGGCCGTGCTCACGGCAGCCGGAGCGCGCAGCCGGCTCGGCAATCTGTTCGCGGGTGCGGTCATGATCATCGTGATTCTGCTCTTCAGCGAACTCGCGGGCAGCATCTCGATGCCCGCTCTCGCCGGCTTGCTCATGCTCATCGGGGCGCGCATGTTCAAGCCGCGGCGACTGTGGGGCGTCATCAAGACCGGCCCGACGCAAGCCGTGGTCACGAGCATCACGTTCGCGCTCACCCTGCTTGTGCCCCTGCAATACGCCGTGCTCGTGGGCGTGGGCATCTCGGTGATTCTGTTCGTGGTCGGGCGCGCCAACCGCGTGAAGGTCGTTCGGTGGGTGCCGACCGACGGACCCTTCCCGCGCGAAGACCCCCCGCCCGCCGAGCTCAGCGCGCGCGACATCGTGATCTTGCACGGCTACGGCAGTCTCTTCTTCGCCTCGGCCGAGCCCTTCATCAGCCAGCTTCCCGTCGCCTCCGCCGAGTCGCGCGGGGCCGTCGTCATTCTGCGGCTACGGGGTGCCGACGACCTCGGCAGCACGATGATCACGGCCTTGCTGCGCTATCGCGCCGAACTGGTCGCTTCGGGATGCTCGCTCGTGCTCTGCGGAGTCGCCGACGACGTCATGCGCCAGCTCGTGGCCTCGGGCGCACTCGCGACCTTCGAAGAGACCCACGTCTTCGCGGCAACCCCGATCGTGAGCGAGTCGCTTACCGCGGCCGTGGAGTTTGCGCGCGAGCTCGCAGGAAGCGACTAGCGGACGACCGGATCCACGGTCAACGCCTGCATCCAGAGTTCCTGGTGCCGGTGCACGTATTCCACCGCGGCCCGCCAGTGGTCACCGTGGCCGTCGCGGTACATGCTGCCCCAGGGTTCGATTCCCTGCTGATGGGAGTCTGCGAGAAGGTCGTACATCGCGCGAGTGCGCTCGAGCATGGTGGCCGGCACGGCAGCGCGAAGCTCGAGCGATGCGCCATAGCCGTTCACAAAGGCTGCGAGATCGGATGCCGCATCGCGGGGATCCCGCTGAGCATCCGACAGCGCGAAGGCTTGAGCCGCGTACGCGAGATCCCAGAGTCGCGTGCTGGGTGCCGAGGCATCCCAGTCGATGAAGACCCAGCGATCACCGATGACGAGATTCCACGGAGCCAGGTCGTTGTGGCACACCAGGTCGTTTCCGGGCGTCGGGATCGCGGTGATCCACTCGGCGTTCGGTGGGGGAACAAAGTCGCCACTCGCATCGTGAATCGAGCGCACGAGGGCCCCAACTCGCATCAGTTCGTCGCGCGAGAGTCGTTCGGCATCGAGCGCGAGCTGGCCGGGCACGAACTCGAAAACTGCCCGACCGTTTTCGTCTCGGCCCAGAGCCTGGGGCACGTCGACGCCAGCGTCACGAACCGCCGCCATGAACGCGACCACGCTCGGGGTTGCGTTAGTCCACGGCTTTCGCACCGTGTCGCCCACGCGTGCGACGGCACCGCTGGAGTGGCCGCCGCTCAAGAGTTCGCCGTCAGACACGAGATCAGGGTAGGCCTCTGAGCAGACCTCGCTCGGTGGCGGCTAGTGGTGTCGGCGGTCGATCAACCGCGTGAGGATGATCGCGCTGCGCGTGTGGTCGACGTTGGGGGCGACGCGCACGCGCTCGAGAGCATCCTCAAGAGAAGGAATGTCGCGCGAGCGAATGTGCACGATCGCGTCGGCGTCGCCCGTGACGGTTCCGGCGTCGACGACTTCGGGAACGGCCGAGAGGATGCGCTTGAGCTCGTCGGGCGCGACGGTTCCGCGGCAAAAGAGTTCGACGTAGGCCTCGACGGCCATGCCGTCGACGGCGGGGTCGACCTGCACGGTGAACGAGCGAATCACACCGTCGGCGACGAGGCGGTCGACCCGGCGCTTGACGGCCGAGGCCGAGAGCCCGACGACGTCGCCGATGTCTCCGTAGCCGGCGCGGGCGTTCTGCCGCAGCTGGTCGATGATGCGGTAGTCGATGGCGTCCACACCGCGAGACTAGGGCACCGGCTGGGGGAGTGGTGTGAGCACAGCTCCGCGACTGGCGCCCCAGGTAAAGTAAGGCTAACCTTACCTGCGGCAGCGTAGCCCGTCTCATTCGCCTCATCTGTTCTGGAGCATCCTCGTCATGCGCGTTTCTGCACCTCTCTCGTTCACCGCCCTCGCTGCCACGGGCCTTTTGCTGGCGGGCTGCGCGGCGTCGGTACCGAGCAATGACGAGATGCCCGTTGTCCCCACGGCCGACGGCCAGTTCACGCTCTACTCGGGCCGCGACGAAGAGCTCGTGCAGCCGCTCATCGACCAGTTCACCGAAGACACCGGCATCGTGGTCGAGGTGCGCTACGGAAACACCGCGGAGCTCGGCGCGCTGCTGCTCGAAGAGGGCGACGCGACGCCCGCCAACGTGTTTTTGTCGCAGGATGCCGGAGCGCTCGGCGCCCTCAGCCAGGCCGGGCTCTTCACGACCCTGCCCGATGACGTGACGAGCGCGATTCCGGCCGGGTTCACCTCGACCGACGGCAGCTGGGTGGGCGTCACGGGTCGCGCGCGTGTCGTCGTGTTCGACGGCGAACGCCTCACGGCCGATGAGCTGCCCGACACGATCGACGAGTACGTCAGCGACGAGTGGAACGGTCGCCTCGCCGTCGCGCCGACGAACGCGAGCTTTCAATCGTTCGTGACGGCGCTGCGCGTGCTCGAGGGTGATGACGCTGCTGCCGAGTGGGTCTCGGCGCTCGCCGCTAACAACCCGCAAATCTTCGAGGGCAACAGCCAGATTCTCACGGCGGTCGATGAGGGTGCGGTTGAGCTCGGGCTCGTCAACCACTACTACTGGTTCGGCGCGGCCGCCGAGGTGGGTGCACAGAACATGCGCGCGCAGCTGAAGTTCTTGACCCCCGGCGATGCCGGCTCGATCGTCAATGTGAGTGGCGCGGGCATCCTGAACGGCAGCGAGCTCGACGCCGATGCGCTCGAGTTTGTGCGCTACCTCGTGTCTGAGGCTGCCCAGCAGTACTTCGTCGAGCAGACCTTCGAATACCCGCTGCTGCCGGGCGTTGCCGCGCCCGAGGGACTGCCAAGCCTCGAGAGTCTCATCACTCCGGGTCTCGACTTGAGCGACCTCGACGACCTCGCGACGACGCAGCGCTTGCTTGCCGACGCGGGGCTCATCTGAGTCGACGGTCAGGACTTCGGTCACTGCCGCCCACCAGCCGACTCGTGATGCACTAGAGCCATGACGATCGCGCCCGCTCGAGCCCCGCTGTGGCTCGTCGGCGCCGCGCTCGTGGCGGCGTCGGCTGCGGCGATTCCGCTCGTCTACCTCGTGGTGCGGGCGGCCGAGTCGAGGCTCGCGGCCGTTATCGAGACGCTCTCGCGGGGCCGCGTGCTCGAATACGCCGCCAACTCGCTCGGCCTCGCGGCGGCGACCACGGCGACCGCACTCGTGCTTGGAACGGCCGTGGCGTTCGTGCTCACGCGCGTGCGGGTGCCCTTCGCGCGCACGTGGCTGCTGATCTCGGCCCTGCCGCTGGCGGTGCCGTCGTACCTCGCCGGGTACGGGTGGCTCGTGGTGATCCCGGGTCTCAACGGATTCGTGCCGAGTTGGCTGCTGCTGACGGCGGTGACGGTTCCGTATGTGACGCTGCCGGTGGCGGCTGCCTTGCGCGGAGCATCCGGAGACCTCGAAGGCGTCGCGCGCACGCTGGGCCGCGGGCCGCTGCGCGCGTTTCTCGTGGCAACGTGGCCGAGCGTGCGCCCTGCGGCCATCGCGGGTTCGCTGCTCGTGGCGCTGTATGCGCTGAGCGACTTTGGGCTCGTCGCGATGATGCGGTTTCCGACCCTGACGTGGGGCATCAATGCCGCCTACTCGGCGAGCTTCGACCGCGCGCAAGCCGCGACTCTCGCGCTGCTGCTCGTCGTGCTCGCGCTCGTCGTCGTCTCCGGCGAGCGGGCTGCGCGGCGCCAGTTGCCGCGCGCGGCAGCCCGCGCCGTCGCACCACGATCGGTGGGGCGCGGGATGCTCATCTCGCTGCTCCCCGTCGTTGCTGTCGCTCCGCTCATCGGTGTGGCGGTGCCCTTGCTCGCCTTGCTCTCGCGCTTGCTTGATGCGGCCACGCTGCGGGCGATCGACGTGCCACGGTTGCTCGAAGCGGTCGGCTCAACGATTGGCGTCGCTGTGGCCGCCGCGCTGCTCGCGGTGCTGCTCGCGTTGCCCATCGCGGCGCTCGCCGCCCGCTATCGCGGCCGGCTCGTCACGGCCATCGAGTCGGTCGGATTCCTCGGCCACGCCCTCCCGGGAATCGTCGTGGGTTTGTCGCTCGTGTTCTTCTCGCTCGCGGTCGTGCCGGCGCTCTACCAAAGCCTTGCGGTGCTCGTGTTCGCCTACGCGGTGCTCTTTATGCCGAAGGCCATCGGAACAATGCGCGCGGGGCTCGGCGATGTTCCGCCGCGACTTGTCTCGGTCGCGCGCACTCTCGGCATGTCGCCGTGGCACGCGTGGTGGCGCGTGACCATGCCGCTCGCTCTGCCGAGCGTGGGCATCGGCGCCCTGCTGGTTGCCATCGCGACCATGAAAGAATTGCCGGCAACGCTGCTGTTGCGCCCGACGGGCACGCAGACGCTCGCGACCGAACTGTGGAACCGCACGGTGGTGTTCGAGTTCGGCGCCGCGGCACCCTACGCGGCTCTGCTCGTGCTCGTCGCGGCAGTGCCCGCGGTGATTCTGTCGGGCGTACGCAGTTCAGCCAAGGAGGAGTTGTGAGCGACCTCGTCGTCGACGGTGTGAGCGTGACCCACGGGTCAACGCTCGCGATCGACGACGTCTCGCTGAGCATCCGCAGTGGCGAATTGGTCGCCGTGCTCGGGCCCTCGGGCTGCGGCAAGACCACGCTCTTGCTCTCAATCGCGGGCCTGCTGCCCGTGCAGTCGGGCACCATCACGATCGGCGACCGCGAGATCTCGCGCCCGGGCCGCACGGTGGCACCCGAGAAGCGCGGCGTGGGCTGGGTGCCGCAAGAGGCCTCGCTGTTTCCGCACCTGTCGGTCGGCGACAACATCGGCTTTGCGGTGCCACGCGGCCGGGGCGCTGCGCGTGCCGAGCGCATTGCCGAACTCGCCCACCTCGTCGGGCTCGACGACTACACGGGCCGCGCCCCCAACCAGCTCTCGGGCGGCCAGGCCCAGCGTGTTGCCCTGGCCCGCGCGCTCGCTCCGCGCCCCGACCTCCTGCTGCTCGACGAACCCTTCGCTGCCCTCGACACGCAATTGCGCACGGGCCTGCGCCGTGAGGTCGCCGAGTTGCTGCGCGCGCAAGGCACGACCTCGCTGCTCGTGACCCACGACCAAGAAGAAGCCCTGACGCTCGCCGACCGCGTGGCGGTGCTGCACGACGGCAAGCTCGCCCAGTTCGGCACGCCCGAAGAGATCTACCAGCAGCCCGCGACCGACTGGGTCGCCTCGTTCGTCGGTGACGTCGTCGAACTCGCTGGGCAGTGGCGCGGCGGGCGCGTGCTGTGCGCGCTCGGCTCGGTCGAGGCCTCGGCTGTGGGCTTCACGCCCGCCGACGGCGACGCCGTGCGCCTCATGCTGCGCCCCGAGTGGATCGTGCCGCGCCCCGACCTGCTCGCCCAGGCGGCCGCCGGTGCCGACGCGCGCGTCGCGAGCATCTCCTACGCCGGTCACGACGCCATGATTACGGCCGATCTCGTGGATGGCCCCTCGGTGCTCATGCGCATGGCCGCGGTTGAACTGCCCGAGGTCGGCGACGATCTGCGGCTCGCGGTGCAGCGCCCCGGCCTCGCCTTCGCGGCGCTCTAGGCAGCACGCCGTGCGCGGCTAGGCTCGCGGCATGAGCAGTGCTGCTGAAAGCCCCGCGCCCGCCAACCCCGCCGCGCTGCGCGCCCGCGCCGCCGTGCTCGATGCCGCCGACCCGCTGGCCGCGCACGTCACGCGCTTCGTGCCGGGCGACGACCTCGTCGCCTACCTCGACGGCAATTCACTCGGGCGCCCGGTGGCGAGCGTGCCCGCCGCGCTCGAGACCTTCGTGCGCACGGAGTGGGCAGGCCGGCTCATCCGCGGCTGGGACGAATTGTGGCTCACCCGCCCACGCGAGCTGGGCGACCGCATCGGAGCGGCGTGCCTCGGTGCAGCATCCGGCCAAACGGTCGTCGCCGACTCGACGAGCGTGCTCATCTTCAAGGTGCTGCGCGCCGCGATTGCGGCACGGCCTGGCCGTGATGAGCTCGTCATGCTGAGCGACGAGTTTCCGACCGACCGGTTCATCATCGAGCGCATCGCTGTCGACCACGGGCTGACGGTGCGGTGGGTGGATGCCCCGCTCGACGCCGGCATCAACCCCGAGCTCGCCGCCGAGGTCGTGGGCCCGCGCACCATCGCCGCACTCTTCAGCGGCGTCGCCTACCGCAGCTCGTGGTGGGCTGACATGCCCGCGGTGACGGCGACGGTGCACGCCGCGGGCGCTCTCGTGATCTGGGATTGCTCGCACGCCGTCGGGTCGGTTCCGCTCGAGTTCGATGCCTGGGGCGTGGACTACGCCGTGGGCTGCTCGTACAAGTACTTGAACGGTGGCCCGGGCGCCCCGGCCTGGGCCTATGTCGCCGCGCGGCACCACGACACTCTGCGCAACCCGATTCCCGGCTGGCTCGGAGCCGCCGCGCCCTTCTCGATGACCGAGGGCTACTCGCCCGCTCCGGGCGTCGCGTCGCTCGTGAGTGGCACCCCGCCGATTCTCGGCATGGTCGCGCTCGGCGAGATGCTCACGCTCATCGAGTCGGCGGGCATCGCCGCGATTCGCGAGAAGTCGATCGCTCTCACGAGCTATGCCATCGAGCTCGTCGACGCGCTCATTCCCGCGGCAACCGTGAGCACGCCGCGCGACGCTGACCGCCGCGGCAGCCACCTGACGATCGACCACCCCAACTCGGCTATCGCCGTGCAGCGGCTCTGGGCGCAGGGGATCATCCCCGACTTCCGTCACCCGAGCGGAGTGCGCATCGGGCTCTCGCCGCTGAGCACGAGCTTCGCGGAGGTTGAGCGGGGCATCCGCGCCCTCGCCGACGCCGTGAGCTGACGTCCGCCTGAGGGCCTGCCCGTCCCGGGCGCCCCGGTGCACAACGACGAAGCGGGTCGCCCTCGCGTGAGGGCGACCCGC
>CALRWH020000092.1:0-9492 GCA_943371805.1 Pseudomonas synxantha
CGCCCGACTCGGCCCGCTTGAGCGCCCGCGAGATCGCCGACGCCGTCGGCACGAACCCGGCCGGCGCACTCGTCGTCGCGCCCGTCGCGCGCACCGGCGTGTTCTGGGGTGTGGTTTCCGTCATGGATGCTCCTGGCAAGCCGAACGACGGCGGGCACGCTGAACCCGCCGGGTCGGGCACCTCAAGAGCGGCGCCACGCCGCGCCCCAGACCGGGCGCAACACGTTGTGCGCCCACCCTACTCGCGTCACGCGTGTTCGCGGGCGTCGAGCTGCGTCGCGTCGCACCCGCTCACGAGCCTCGCGCTGCGCCCGGTCACGACCGTTCGTCGCCCTCGCATTCCGCGCCCGCCGTGCTCGCGTCCCGCCCACCGTGTTCGCGTCCCGCCCACCGTGTTCGCGTCCCGCCCGCCGTGCTCATCCGATGCCCCACCTCGGCGCGCTTCAACGGAATCGGAAGTTCGCGACGTTCGTTCACGAAGTTCCGATTCCGTTGAAGGGAGCTAGATGAAAGTGCCGCAAGGTGGTCTGAGCAACGCTGTAGCGCCTGTAGTCCTCCACCGCGAGCTCGGTGCCGCGCCAGAACGCAGCGGGTGGTGATTGTCCGCGGTAATCGGACGGTGACCGGCACTCTTGCGACATGGCTGGGTTCTCAGGGTTTGATCCGGTGATTCGTCGACTCGGGGGCATTGCCTCGAGGCGCGAACTGCGGCTCGCGGGCTGGAATGAAACCGAATTGTGGTTCGCCTGGCAGTACGGCAACCTCGACCGCATTCGTATCGGCTGGTATGCCTCGAGCGACCTGCCGACGGATGCTCGCGCGGCATGGCGCGCCGGAGGGCCACTCGCGTGCGTGAGCGCGTTGCGGTACTACGGCATGCTCCCGTCTGCGGAGAGTGCGGAGAGTTCCGAGAGTGCGGAGAGTGCGGTTGGTTCGGCGGCGGAGGAACTCCACATTTGCCTGCCGGCGGGCGGGCGCGTGGGGAGAGATGCGCCTGCGGGGCTCGTCGTCCACTGGAGCACAGTCGACCGTTATTCGGGAACGCGGCAGGCGGTATCGCGCGCGGCAGCCCTGCGGCAAGCGCGTGTGTGCGCGCGGCGACAGGCACGGGATGGTGACGCGGGGTGAGGGGGGAGGGCGCGCGGGGGAGAGGGTGCCGTGGGTCGCGGATGCACACAGCACTGATCCCCCGCGGGCGACGTGCGCCCGGCGGGGGATCAGCGTGTGACGGCGAGAGGCCGCGACGTGGGGTTACTCGTCGGCGGCAGCGTCCTCGTCGGCGGGGCCGTGCGGGCCGTGGCCGCCGGGGCCGCGCTCGCCGCGCTCACCGCGGTCGGGGCGGTCGCCCTCGGCCGGCTCCACACCGTTGACGCGGTCGGTGATGCGCTGCTCGATCTCGGCGAGCCGAGCATCCGCTTCCTCTTGCGTCAGGTCGCCCTCGGCGACGTGCTCGGCGATGTGCTCTTCGGCGTCGGCAACGAGCGCGTCGATGAGGTCTGCGACCTCCACGCCCTGCTGCTCGGCCAGCTCAGCGAGCGTCGTGCCCGCCTCGCGAGCCGCCTTCAGCTCGTCTTCGGTCAGGTCGAGAACCGACATGACCGTCTCGAGCCCCGGGCGCTCACCGCGGGGGCCGTGGCCCTCGCGACCGCGCTCGGACGTCGACGTCGAGCTCGACGCCGACGAGTCGGTGCTCGTCGTCGCAGCCATGGCGGCCGGGGCGAGCGCGAGGCCGAACGCCGTGAGCGTTCCGGCCGCGATGAGCGTGGTGATGGTTCGGGTCGTCTTTCGCATTGTGAACTCCTTCGGTTCGAGCTGCGGATGCAGCGCGTGCGGTGACAAGACCCCACCGTCGACCTCGAAGCTATGCGCTTTCTATGCCATTTCTATGAACCGGCGGCCACTAAGCCCAGCGTAGCCACAGCACCTCACGCGTGGGCGGCCTGCACCGCCGCGTCGGCGAGCGCGGCCGCGGTGTCGAGGTCGCGCATCCAGAGCGGCACCGCGGCGGCGGCGATGCCGTCCGCGCGCAACCCGGCGACGAGCGATTCGTCTTCGAGGCCCACGAGCCACGCATCGAGCAGGCCTGCCGCAGCCCGGGGGCCGTAGTGCCGGGCGACGGCGCCGGCATCCGTCGCCACACCGATCGTCGTGAGGCACGCGTCGGCCATGCCGCGCACGGCGGATCCGGCGATGATGGGCGAGACGCCCACGATCGGCGCAGCGGCCGCGAGCACCGCATCGCGCATGCCCGGGATGCCCAGAATCGTGCCAATCGACACGACCGGGTTCGACGGCGCGATGAGCACGACGTCGGCCGCACGCAAGGCCGCGAGAGCGCCCGGCGACGGCGACGCGAGCTCGATGCCGCGCTGCTCAAATCGAAGGGCGGGCACTTGTGCGCGGTAGCGCGTCCACCACTCTTGAAAGTGCATGTCTTCTTCGACCCCGGTGTCAGACGCAACCCATACGTGGGTGTCGATCTCGTGATCGGTCGCGGGGTGCAGTCGAACTCCGCCGAGGTCCCAGCGCTCGTGCAGTCGTGCGACGACCTCCGAGGGCGTCGACCCCGACCGCAACCACGCCGAGCGCGCGATGTGGGTTCCGAGGTCGAGGTCGCCGAGCGTGAACCACTCGGGAGTCACGCCGTACGCCTGCAGCTCGCCCGACACGCGTTCGCTCTCGCCCACGCGGCCCCAGCCGCGCACTTCGTCGTTCTGACCCGAGAGTGTGTAGAGCATCGAGTCGAGGTCGGGCGTGATGCGCAAGCCCGCGAGCCACCAGTCGTCGCCCGTGTTGACGATGACGTCAATCGATGCGTCAGCGAGGTCGCTCCCCACGGGCGCACGCCGCACGGCCTCGCGCAACCCGCGCACAAAGCGCGCGCCTCCAACTCCACCCGCGAGCACGACGATTCTCATGCGCCCCACGCTAGCGCCGCTCGCTGCGTGCTCATGTGCGCGCACATCTGTTCACCTGCGCGGATGCGCCATAGCGTGTCACGAGAGACGTCAGTGGCCGAAACGCGCCGGTAACAGCCGGGGCGCACACTGGCCCCTGTTCACTGATGCAGAGGGGAACCACCGCCGATGACCACCATCCGCGCCGCCATCACCCAGACCACCTGGACGGGCGACAAAGAGTCGATGATCGCCAAGCACGAGCAGTTCGCGCGCGACGCCGCCGCCGATGGCGCGCAGATCATCTGCTTCCAAGAACTCTTCTACGGCCCCTACTTCGGCATCATCGAAGACGCCAAGTACTACGACTACGCCGAGCCGGCCGATGGCCCCATCGTGCAGCGCTTCGCGAAGCTCGCGAAAGAACTCAAGCTCGTCATCGTGCTCCCGATCTACGAAGAAGACATGCCCGGCGTGTACTACAACACCGCGGTGGTCGTGGATGCTGACGGCACGGTTCTCGGCAAGTACCGCAAGCACCACATCCCGAACCTCGACCGGTTCTGGGAGAAGTTCTATTTCCGCCCCGGAAACCTCGGCTACCCCGTGTTCGACACGGCCGTGGGCAAGGTCGGTGTGTACATCTGCTACGACCGGCACTTCCCTGAAGGATGGCGCGAGCTCGGCCTGAACGGTGCCCAGCTGGTGTTCAACCCGAGCGCGACCAAGCCCGGCCTCTCGAACCGGCTGTGGGAACTCGAGCAGCCCGCTGCGGCCGCCGCGAACCAGTACTTCATCGCGGCCAACAACCGCATCGGCACCGAGAGCGACGAGTTCGGCGACCTCGCGGTGACGTTCTACGGGTCGAGCTACTTCGTTGACCCGCGAGGCAACTACGTGGGCGATGTCGCGAGCCAAGACCAGACCGAGATCGTCGTACGCGACATCGACTTCGACGTCATTCGCGAGGTGCGCAACAACTGGCAGTTCTACCGCGACCGTCGTCCCGAGTCGTACACCGCGACGGTCAAGCCCTAAGGAGAGTCGACAATGGCTACCACCCTTATCACCGGCGGCACGGTTGTGTCGGCCACGGGCCGCGGCGCGGCTGATGTGTTGATTGACGGCGAGACGATTGTGGCGGTGCTCGCCCCGGGCTCGACGTTGCTCGGGCACGATCTGGCCGCATCCGTCGACGCGGTCATCGATGCCTCGGGCAAGTATGTGATTCCGGGCGGCATTGACGCCCACACCCACATGGAGCTGCCGTTCGGTGGCACGGCTGCCGTTGACACCTTCGAGACGGGCACGATCGCCGCCGCGTGGGGCGGCACGACGAGCATCATCGACTTCGCCGTGCAGACGGCGGGCCAGAAGGTGTTCGACGGCCTCGCCGCGTGGCACGAGAAGGCCGGCGGCAACTGCGCGATCGACTACGGCTTTCACCAGATCGTCGGAGGCGTCGACGACGACTCGCTCGCCGCGCTGCCCAAGCTCATTGACGAGGGCATCACGAGCTACAAGATGTTCATGGCCTACCCGGGCGTCTTCTATGCCGACGATGCGCAGATTCTGCGCGCCATGCAAGTCGCCGCTGACCACGGTCTCATGACGATGATGCACGCCGAGAACGGCCCCGCGATCGACGTGCTCGTCTCCCAATTGCTCGCCAAGGGCAAGACCGACCCGTACTTTCACGGTGTCGCTCGCGCCTGGCAAATGGAAGAAGAGGCGACGCACCGCGCGATCATGCTCGCGCACCTCACGGGGGCGCCGCTCTACGTCGTGCACGTGAGCGCCAAGCAAGCCGTTGAGCAACTCGCGGCGGCGCGCGACCGTGGCCAGAACGTCTTTGGCGAGACGTGCCCGCAGTATCTCTACCTCTCGCTCGAAGAGCAGCTGGGTGCGGTCAGCGAGAAGTACGGAGCCTTCGAGGGCGCCAAGTGGGTGTGCTCCACCCCGCTGCGCTCGCGCGCTGAAGGGCACCAAGACCACATGTGGCAGAGCCTGCGCACGAACGACCTGCAGATGGTCTCGACCGACCACTGCCCGTTCTGCATGAAGGGCCAAAAAGAGCTGGGCCTCGGCGACTTCTCGAAGATCCCGAACGGCATCGGTTCGATCGAGCACCGTATGGACCTCATGTACCAGGGCGTCGTCACGGGCGAGCTGACCCTCGAGCGCTGGGTCGAGATCACGAGCACCACGCCCGCGCGCATGTTTGGCCTCTATGGCAAGAAGGGCGTCATCGCCCCCGGAGCCGACGCCGACATCGTCGTCTACGACCCCAACGGTCACACCTCGATCGGCATGCCCGTCGACGAGAACGGCAACCCCACCGGCAAAAAGCACCACATGAACATGGACCACGCCGCGTGGGAAGGCTTCGAGATCGACGGCAAGGTCGACACGGTCATCAGCCGGGGTTCGGTAGTCATCCAGAACGACCAGTTCCACGGGCGGGCCGGGCACGGGCAGTACTTGCGCCGCGGCCTGAGCCAGTACCTGGTCTAGACGAGCGAACGACGAGAGACGAGCATCCATGGACTTCGGCGCTGTTCTGCAGACCAACCCGCCCGCCAGCCGCACGGTGCACCTTGCCAAGCTGGCGGAGCAGTACGGGTTCAGCCACGTGTGGACCTTCGACAGTCACATCTTGTGGCAAGAGCCCTACGTCATCTACTCGAAGATCTTGGCCGAGACGACGCGCATCACCGTCGGGCCCTTCGTGACGAACCCCGCGACGCGTGACTGGACGGTCACGGCGAGCGTCTTCGCGACCCTCAACGAGCTCTACGGCAACCGCACGATTTGCGGCATCGGCCGCGGCGACTCCGCCGTGCGCGTCACGAACGGCAAGCCCACGACGCTCGCCGAGCTGCGCGAGTCGATTCACGTCATCCGTGAACTCGGCAACTCACGGTCGGTCGAGTACAACGGGTCGACGCTGCAGTTTCCGTGGAGCCACGGCAGCGAGCTCGAAGTGTGGGTCGCCGCGTATGGCCCGCTCGCCCTCAAGCTCACGGGCGAGGTGGGCGATGGCTTCATCTTGCAGCTTGCCGACCTCGATATTGCGAAGTGGATGATCGAGACCGTACGCACGGCGGCCGACAACGCTGGGCGCGACCCCATGTCGATTAAGTTCTGCGTCGCGGCGCCCATGTACATCGGCACCGACTGGGACCACATGCGCAACCAGACCCGCTGGTTCGGCGGCATGGTCGGCAACCACGTGGCCGACATCGTTGCGAAGCACGGCGAGAGCAGTGACGTACCGAAGGCGCTCACCGACTACATCGCGGGCCGCCAGGGCTACGACTACAACACCCACGGCAAGGCCGGCAACGACCACGTCGACTTCGTGCCCGACGAGATCGTCGACCGCTTCTGCGTGCTCGGCACCGCGAAAGAGCACATCGAGAAGCTCGAGGCCCTGCGCGACCTCGGCGTCGACCAGTTCGCCGGCTACCTGCAGCACGACAACAAAGAAGAGACGCTGCGCGTCTACGGCGAGCACGTCATCCCGGCGATGAAGGGCAGCAAGGCCGCGCGCGTGTAATTCTCTGCAATGGGAAGCAGTCGTCGCCTGAAGATCAGGCTTCGAACTATGGCAGTTCTTCGACGGAGAGGTAGCGCTGAAGGTCGCGCGCGTCGTGGAGTATACGAAGCACATCGACGTTTGATCCGACAATCCGGAAGAAGATGATGTGCCGAGGGTCGCTCACCCCGGAGCCTTTCGCGCTTGCGCTGAGGTGTCGCGCGATGATCCCGTCGCCGAGTTCGAGCCGTTCTCGGCTGCCAATGCTCAGCGGATCGGATGCGATGTCGTCAAGTGCCCGCGCGATCAACCGCGCGTAACGCTGTTTCGCCTCAATCCCGAAACGGATCTCGCTGTACTCCAGGGCCTCGCGCACGTCAGATCGCGCGGCTGCTGAGATACGCAGCACGTACGCCGGCACTTATGCGACAGATTGTCTGGTGGTCGTCTTCTCGACCGAGTCGACCCACACCGCAGGGTTGTCGACACTTTCGAAATGGCCATCCCGAATATCGTCGGCGCCCACCTGGATCGCCGCGATGAGGGCAGCGCGCTGATCGGACTCGATCTTTGAGGCCCGCTGGCTGTCGGTCATGGCTGCTCCTTTCGCGTGAGGCCCAGCATACGCCCGGCCTCTGACGGTGAACGGGACTCTCCACCGAGCCGATTGAGCAGGTCGAGCTCGGCGACGAGGTGTGGGCTGCTGACCCTGAGACGGGTGAGGCGGGCGCGCGTCCGGTGACGGCGCTCATCGAGGGTGAGGGTGTGAAAGACCTCGTCACGGTGAGTACCGCGTCGGGGTCGGTGGTGGCGACGGCGGGGCATCCGTTCTGGAGTGCGTCGGACGCTGCGTGGGTTGACGCCGGCGATCTGTCGGTCGGGGATGCTGTGCTTCAGGCTGACGGTGCCACGAGTGTGGTCACTGAGGTGGTGGAGGTGTCGCGGCCGGCGGTGGTGCATAACCTGACGGTGGCGGATCTGCACACGTATTTCGTGGTGGTGGGGGATGCGCCTACTCTCGTGCACAACATGAGTTGCGGGTCAGCTTCACCATTCAACTTCCAACCGTCGCATGCGATCTCAGGTCGCGAATCGACGAAGAAGGTGAACGAGATTGCTGATCTCATGAGAAGCGGCGAGTGGGACGGCCCTGCGATCGATGTCGTTGAGCTGAATGGTCAGCGCATCGCCGTCGATGGTCACCACCGACTCGCCGCGGCGAAGCGAGCCGGGGTTGATATCGACTTCCAGATCGTGGACCCGGAAAGTGTGATTGGGACTGGCGCCTGGCGCTCAGTCGAAGACATTCTGAACGCTTGGGCGACAGCCGGGCCGAATAGGCTTAGACGGTGAACGCGCAGGCAACAATCAGCGAGTTTCTCCTCGCGGCGGAAAGTTGTCTTGGCGCGCTAGCGGAGGCCTATCCGTCCAGTGTTCCACCGGAGGGGTACCGGCCACTCCTATTGATTGAACCCGTCAGTGGCGATCAGGTACGTCGTGGCCGCTTGCGCGACCGTACAAGGTTCACCATTCATGGGCGCGGGTGTCGCTTCGAGTTGAAGTCGGGCACTGTGGTCGAAGTCGACTGGGAGTATTCGTCCGGAAACGCCGTGTTCGACTCTTGGCGACTGTCGGAATACGCACGCACGTCTGGGCGGGGTGATCTCGGCCGCGACGAGCTTCGTGCCGCAGCACAGGCCCATCCAGACTTGCGACCAGCCGATGGTGACTTCTTCACGTGGGCCAACGGGCGGTTCGCCGTCGGAACTCGGCCATTCGACTAGAACTCCCCCTGTGCCTTGCATGACAACGGACGATTCAACCGTTTGCGCGTTCGGTACGCACCGCTCGCTGAGCCCGAAAAGCTAAGTCGACTCAACCGACTCGAAAGGATCATCGGATGACGGGGTTGCTGGCCGGACGGGTGCAGTTTTTTCCTGTTGGTCTAGGGGGACGTGTCGCCGGGCCGCCAGCGGGCCCTCTCTACTTTCCGAACCTGGCCCCGGCCTCTGCGGACCATGACGATGCCCTCCGGTCTGATCGTTACTTCAGCGCGAGAGTGCAACTTGATGGCACCGCGGTAGAAGGTTGGACGTTCGCGAAGGTCGAAGCCCTCGTTCCAGGAGGGCCGGGTGATGAGCTCTTGGTACCGGGAGCGGCGTTTCATCTCATGCAAGGGCCCAGAATCGTCGGTCGACTTGAGCTTGATGCCGAATAGCTGAATTCGCAGGTCGCCCTCGGCGACGAGGTGTGGGCTGCTGACCCCGTGGGCGGCTACGCGGGCGTCCGCCTGGTGATGGCGCTCATCAAGGGCGAGGGCCTTCAGGACCTCGTCAGGATGAGCACCGGGTCGGGGTCGGCGGTGGCGATGCCGAGCATCCCGCCCCCTCCCAGCCGCCGTGCCGCACGATGAGGGCATGACGTTCGACCCCACGCGCGCGGCCGGGCTGGCCCGGCTTGCCGAGTTTGTTCCGCGTGCCGGGCGGGCTTACGCCGCCGAGCGCAACACTGACCGAGGCCCGGGGGATCGCTCGAACGTCTCGACCCTCTCGCCCTGGGTACGGCACCGCCTCGTGACCGAGCGCGAGGTCGTCGAAGCAGTGCTGCAGCGGCATTCGCTCGATTCGGCGAGCAAGTTTGTGCAAGAGGTCTATTGGCGCACCTACTGGAAGGGCTGGCTCGAACTGCGGCCGAGCGTGTGGGCGCGCTATACGGCAGCCGTAGCACCGGCGCTCGCGGCGCTCACCAGCGACGACCGCTCCACCTACGAGGCCGCGATCGCCGGGCGCACGGGCATCGAGGGCTTCGACGACTGGGCGCGCGAGCTCGTCGAGCTCGGCTACCTGCACAACCACGCGCGCATGTGGTTCGCGAGCATCTGGATCTTCACTCTGCGCCTGCCCTGGCAGCTCGGCGCCGACTTCTTTCTGCGCCACTTGCTCGACGGCGATCCGGCCTCGAACACGTTGAGTTGGCGCTGGGTCGCGGGCTTGCAGACGGTCGGCAAGACCTACCTCGCCACGATGCAGAACATCGAGTTCGCCACCGAGGGCCGCT
>CALRWH020000093.1:0-9402 GCA_943371805.1 Pseudomonas synxantha
ACGAGATCGGCAAGATGCTCGCGGAGCCGTAGGGCGCCGCCGAGACGGGCGCGCCACGGTGCTCAACCGTGCCCGCGTTGCCGGTCGTGTGATCGAACGGCGGGTGCTGGTGCATTTGGGCGAGCGGATGCCCGGGCAAGAACTCGGCAAGGTGCGCCTTGGCCGCCACAGGCCCGACACCCGGCCCGCCACCACCGTGCGGGATGCAGAAGGTCTTGTGCAGGTTGAGGTGACTGACGTCGCCGCCAATGTCGCCATAGCGCGCGTAGCCGAGCAAGGCGTTGAGGTTGGCGCCGTCGATGTACACCTGACCGCCGGCCTCGTGCACGGCCGCGGTGGCCTCCATGACACCGTGCTCATACACCCCGTGCGTCGAGGGGTAGGTGATCATGAGCGCCGCGAGCTCGTCGCGGTGTTCGGCGATCTTGGCGCGCAAGTCAGCGAGGTCAACGTCGCCCGTCTCGGTCGTGCCAATCACGACGACGCGCATGCCCGCGAGCACAGCCGAGGCCGCGTTGGTGCCGTGCGCGCTCGAGGGGATGAGGCACACCGTGCGGTGCTCGTCGCCCCTGGAGCGGTGATATCCGCGAATCGCGAGCAGACCCGCGAGCTCACCCTGGCTACCCGCGTTGGGCTGGAGCGAAACAGCGTCGTAGCCGGTTAGCTCGGCGAGCCAGGTCTCGAGGTGCCCGATCATGACGAGCGAGCCCTGCACGTCGTCGAGCGGCGCGAAGGGGTGCAGCGCACTGAACTCGGGCCACGTGACGGCGGCCATTTCGGTGGCCGCGTTGAGCTTCATGGTGCACGAGCCGAGCGGAATCATGCCGCGATCGAGCGCGTAGTCGCGGTCGGCAAGGCGCTTGAGGTAGCGCATCATCGCGGTCTCACTGCGGTGCACGTGAAAAACGGGGTGGGTCATGTACTCGGATGCCCGGCGCAACTCCGCGGGCAGGTGCTCGGTGAGGCTTACGCCAAAGCCGTCGCTCAGGCCGAACACGGCGGCGAGGTCAGCGGCCAGGCCGTCGGTGGCCCGGGAGAACCCGATGCCGCTCGCGGCCGTCACCTCATCGAAGCTGAAGCGCACGGTGTCGGCGTCAACCTGCCACAGCAGCAGGTCGCGCTCGAGAGCCGTCTCGACGATCTCGGCCGCGCGACCCGGCACGCGCACCTCGAGAGTGTCGAAGAAGCCGGTGTGGGCGACCTCAATTCCCGCAGCGTGCAAGCGGGCCGCGAAGCCCGCGGTCTGGCGGTGCACGTTCTCGGCGATCCGGCGCAAGCCGTCGGGCCCGTGATAGACGCCGAACATCGAGGCCATGACAGCGAGCAGCACTTGAGCCGTGCAGATGTTCGACGTCGCCTTGTCGCGGCGAATGTGTTGCTCACGGGTCTGTAGCGTCAAGCGATAGGCGGGGCGCCCATCGGCATCGCGCGAGACGCCCACGAGTCGACCGGGCATTTGCCGCTCGAGCCCCTCGCGCACGGCGAGGTAGCCGGCGTGCGGTCCGCCGAAGCCCATCGGCACGCCAAAGCGCTGCGTCGTGCCAACCGCGACGTCGGCGCCGAGCTCACCGGGGCTCGTGATGAGCGTGAGGGCGAGCAGGTCGGCGGCCACGATCGCGAGACCGCCCTGCTCTTTCACGCGCGCGATGATCGCCGAGGGGTTCCAGACGCGACCCGACGCTGCGGGGTACTGCACGAAGACGCCAAAGGCCTCGGGCAGCGCGGCCGGTTCGGTCTCAGCGAGCGGCAGGTACTGCAGCTCGAGGCCGAGGGCCTCAGCGCGGCCGTCGAGCACGGCGCGAGTCTGGGCAAAGACATCGCTGTCGACGATGAAGACGTTCGACGCCGACCCCGACGCGCGACGCGCGAGCAGCATGCCCTCGACCACCGCCGTCGCCTCATCGAGCATCGAGGCGTTGGCCGTGTGCAGGCCCGCGAGCTCGCTCACCATCGTCTGAAAGTTGAGCAGCGCCTCGAGCCGCCCCTGCGAGATCTCGGGCTGGTAGGGCGTGTAGGCCGTGTACCAGCTCGGGTTCTCGAGCACGTTGCGCTGAATCACCGCGGGCGTCACCGTGCCGTAGTAGCCCTGACCGATCATGCTGCGACGCACGCGGTTGTGCGCGGCCAGGGCGCGCAACTCGGCGAGAGCCTCGGCCTCGGTTGCGGGCGCCGGCAAGCTGCGCAGCGGGGCGGTCTGGCGAATCGCTGACGGCACCGCAGCATCCATCAGGGCGTCAAGCGAGGCGTAGCCGAGCGCGTCGAGCATGAGCTGGCGGGCGTCGGCGTCGATGCCGATGTGGCGGTCGACGAAGGGGATGCTCACAGTGGACCTTTCAGAGGGGCAAGAAGAGAAAAGCGGGGTGTCTATTCGCCGATGAGGGCGCGGTATTCGTCGGCGCTCAAGAGCGTCGGCGCGCTCGAGATGCGCACCTTCACGAGCCAGCCTTCGCCGTAGGGGTCAGAGTTGATCGTCTCGGGCGCGTCGACGACGGCGCCATTGGCTTCGACGACCTCACCGTCGAGCGGCGCATACAGCTCACCGACCGACTTGGTCGACTCGACCTCGCCGACGATCGAGCCCGCGGCGAGTGCCGCGCCCACCTTCGGCAGGTCAACGTAGACGACGTCACCGAGCGCATCGGCGGCGTACTGCGTGATTCCGACGGTGGCAACGTCGCCGTCAAGGCGCACCCACTCGTGCTCGGCGGTGTACTGCAGGTCGGCGGGAACTGCGCTCATGAGGGTGGCCTTTCGATCGGTCGTGCAGGGTGGATGGGCGAATCAAGAACGGGAGTAGAAGGGCAACGCCACGACCGTCGCCGGAATGCGCGTGCCGCGAACGTCGAGGTCGAGAACCGTACCGAGGGCCGAGACCTCGGGGGCGACGAACGCCATCGCGATGGGATACCCCAGCGTCGGTGACAGGGCACCCGACGTGATCTCGCCCACGAGCGTGTCGCCCGAGTACACCGGGTACTCGGCGCGAGCGGCGCGCTTGCCGTCAGCCTTCAGGCCCACGAGCACGGGAGCGCCTTCCGGCGGGCCCGCAAGAATCGCGTCGCGGCCCACGAACGCGGGCTTGTCGGTGACGACCACGCGGCCCAGGCCCGCTTGCACTGGCTGGATGCTGAGCCCGAGCTCGTGCCCATACAGCGGCATGCCCGCCTCGAGTCGAAGGGTGTCGCGAGCGGCGAGACCGCAGGGCACAAGCCCGAACGGCTCGCCCGCGGCCGTCAATGCGGCCCACAGCGCGGCCGCGTGCTCGACCGGCGCGTAGAGCTCAAAGCCGTCTTCACCCGTGTAGCCCGTGCGCGCGACCATGAGGTCGACACCCGCGAACGTGCCCGAACCCCAGGCGTAGTACTTGAGGTCGTCGAGCCCCTCGATCGCCAGGCCCGCGGTGGCGGCGAGCACCGCGACTGAGGCCGGGCCCTGCACGGCAATGAGGGCAATCTGCTCGGTGCGGTCGTCGATCGCGACGTCGAATCCCTCGGCTCGGTGCTGCAAAGCCTCGACGACCGCGAAGCGGTTCGAGGCGTTCGCCACGACGAGAAACGAGGTGTCGGTCATGCGGTAGACGATGAGGTCGTCGACGATTCCGCCCGCCTCGTTGAGCACGAGCGAGTACTTGGCTTTGCCGGGGAGCATCGCCGAGAGTCGGCCGGCGAGCGCAGCATCCAGAAACGCCGCCGCATCGGACCCGTCGACGCCGATCTCAGCCATGTGCGAGATGTCGAAGATACCGGCGGCCGTGCGCACAGCGTGGTGCTCGGCAAGGTCAGAGCTGTACCGCACCGGCATCTGCCAGCCGGCAAAGTCGGTGAACGCGGCACCGAGAGCCTCGTGCACGGCGTGCAGGGGCGAGAGTCGTTGTGTGGCAGAGGGTTCAGACGCGGTGGTGCTTTCAGACACAGAGTTCTCCTGACGCAGACGGCCGGCGGAACTCCCCCTCTGTCATGGAGCCTGAGAGTTTCACGTCGGGCGACTGCTCGTGGCAACCGTGTCGGCGCTTTCACCGTGGGCGAGAACGGGCGACCGTCGGCGACGGATGCTCGCTCTACTTTTCAGAGTGGCCTAGCTGATGCGGTACTGATGACCTGAGAGATTGGCGGGGAGGCTTGCTCCTTCGGTGCCGCAAGCCGGGGCCCGCGGCTCTCCCGCATCGCGGAAACGGCCGGGTATTCAATTGAGGGTGGTGCTCGCGCTCACTCTACTGCGTGTCGCGCGTGGTGACGCCGCGCTACTTGTTGTCGCGAAAATAGCGCACCGCTTGCCAGATCAACACGACAACGCCCGTGAGAGCCATGAGAACGAGCACCGGCCCAGCCCACGCCGCCGTGGCATCGTCGACAGGCACCGGAAAGGCAAGAAGCTCGGTCATGTCGGCAGATTACTCGTCATCGAGCAGTGCTGAGAAGTCATCGTCGTCGAGGCCCGGCATCGCGAGCATCTCGGCGGCCCCCTCGGTCGCTTCAATGAGGGCGCTCAATAGCTCGACCACCGTTTCCGAGCGCAACAAGCGCACCTGGTCGAGCGGGCCGAGGGGCGAGACGCCGGCGAGCTGCCAGCACGCTTCGACGGGGTCGTCGCTCAGTTCGATGTCGGCCGGCCACTGTTGTTCGACGAACTCGCTCGCTCGTGAGATCGTGCGCCGCACCAGCTGCTCTGCGCGCTCGAACAGCGGGCGGTGCTCGTCACTCCACACGAGCTCAGCGACCTCGCGCACCTCTGCTCGTGGGTAGGGATCATCGTCGAGCCAGTTCACGATCTCAATGCGCCGGTCGCCCTGTGCGATGAGCCCGATGAACCCTTCGCTCGTCTCGACGCGCGTGATCTGGGCAACCGTACCGATCGCAAAGCGGTGTTCTCCCCCGCCCACCTCGCTACCGCGTTCGATGAGCACGATGCCGAACTCGGGCGGCTCGTCCCCGAGGATCGTCGAGAGCATGACGATGTAGCGCTCTTCGAACACGCGCAGGGCGGTCGGCATCGCCGGAAACAGCACCGACCCGAGCGGGAACATCGGCAGAACCGTCATGCGCTAACGATTCCACGAATTGCTGGGGATGCGCGGGACGTTCGACCCTAATCGCGGGCAGGTGCGAGGAGTACGGTGTGCGCAGCGCGAAGACGCGCATCCGTTCTCTCGAAGGAGCATCATGCAGATCAGCGGCAAGGTTTTCGCGGTCACCGGCGGCGGTAACGGAATCGGTCGCGAGGTCGTGCTCGGGCTAATTGCCAAAGGAGCGCGAGTGGCCGCCCTCGACCTGAGCGACGAAGGGTTGGCCGAAACCCTGCGTCTCGCTGGCCAAGGTGGCGATCGCGTGTCAACGCACGTCATCAACATCACCGACCGCAAGGCCGTGGCCAAGCTTCCCGCCGAGATCATCAAAGAGCACGGCCAGGTCGATGGCTTGCTTAACATCGCGGGCATCATTCAGAAGTTCGTGAAGATCAACGAGCTCGAGTGGGATCAAATCGAGCGGGTCATCGACGTCAACCTCTACGGCACGCTCAACACCATCAAGGCGTTCTTGCCCGAACTGATGAAGCGGCCCGAGGCGTCGATCGTCAACGTCTCGAGCATGGGTGCCTACGCTCCTGTTCCTGGCCAGTCGCTCTACGGCGCGACCAAAGCCGCCGTTGCGCAGCTGTCACGTGGCCTGCACTCCGAACTCATGGGCACGAACGTTGCCGTAACGGGAGTGTTTCCCGGCGCCATCGGCACCAACATCGCCCAGAACTCGGGCATCATGACCGCCGCCGAGATGGAAGCCATGGCCGCCAAAGCCGGCAGCGGTGCGGCTCGAAAGACCACGGCGGCAAGCGAAGCGGGCCACCAGATCATCGAGGCTGTCGAGAAAGGCAGCTACGAGATCTTCATTGGCTCGGATGCCCGCATCATGTCGCGCTTGTCGCGACTCAACCCCAAGAACGCCGCGGGGCTCATCTACAAGCAGATGAAAGATCTGCTCGGCTAGTCGCCGCCCTGGGGGAACGGAGTTACACATGACCGAGCATCAGCCCTACACGGTGACACGGCGATTCGACGATTTCGAGGTGCGGCGATACGACGCGCACGTGCTCGCTCAAGTCGATGTGCGGGCCGAACTCGATGCGGGGGCGGGGGCGGGTTTTGGGCCTCTCTTTCAGTACATCACCGGCAACAACGCGAGCCGGCAGAGCATTGCCATGACCGCTCCCGTGTTGCAAGAACCCCAGGGCGCCGGCGTGCAGACCGTGAGCTTCGTGATGCCCGCCGACTTGCCTGAAAACGGTGTGCCCGCGCCACGCGACCCGCGCGTACGCATGACATCCGTGCCACCGCGCACTGTTGCCGTGCATCGCTTCAGCGGGTCGGCGCGCGGAGACCGCTTCGCTGAGCATGGGCAACGTCTCATTGCGGCGGTGTGGGATGCCGGGCTCGAGCCCGTCGGCCCCCTTAGTTATGCACGCTTCGATCCGCCCTGGAAGCCGGGCTTTCTGCGGCACAACGAGGCCATCGTTGAGCTGGCCGACGACGTACCGCGCTCCAGGGCAGGCGCGGCAGAAGAGAAGAGCTGAGCATGGCCTCGATCGTTGCGGCGTTTGCCGTGGGAGTCTCGACGTCGCACGCGGAGCATCCGCCCGTCAGTGACAGCCTGCGCCTTGATGTCACCATGCGCATCAAGCGCTGGCTGAGGCGTACCGACGCCGTCACGATCTTGCCCGAGGCTCACATCATTGTGGAGCTGGGGGGCAGCGTCACTCCGGCGCTGTTGTCGCGGTTGCGCAGGATCACTAAAGCGATCGTCGAGTTGCCGTTCTACAGCGACGGAGATCTTCATCACCTCGACGTGGGTGTGTCATGGGTGCCGCTCTCGGGTGATTCAGCAATTGACACCGTGCGTCGCACACACGTGCTGGCCGAGGCCGACCAGGCACTGCTCAACCGCGACCTCGACGTGCGCCCGGGCGAGCCGCGCGGGCGGCGCATCACGCCCGGCCCGTTCTTGACGCCCCTTCTCATCGCGCTATCTTTCGCGCTCTCGATCGCCGTGCCGTTCGGCATTATGGTCGTGGCGTACCAGTGGGGCGTCGACATCTCGCCGTGGTTCTACTGGGGCGTCGTGCTGACCCTCGTGATCATGGCCCTCACTCAGTTGATGGAGGGCGTCGCGGCGATGCGACGCGTCGAGCCACCCCCGGCTCCTAATGTGACTCCGCCGAGAGCGACAGCCATCATCGCGGCCTACTTGCCCAATGAGGCAGGCACGATTCTCGAGACCCTCGACTCATTCTTCGAGCAGCAGTACTCGGGCGGGTTGCAGATCATCCTCGCCTACAACTCGCCCGACGACCTTCCCATTGAAGCTGAGCTCAAGCGACTCGAAGCCCTTCACCCCGACTTTGTCGCACTTCGCGTCGAGCACAGTCGATCGAAGGCCGCCAATGTCAACGCGGCACTGGCGTCTGTCGAAGGCGAGTTCGTCGGCATCTTCGACGCCGACCACCAGCCGATGCCGGGCGCATTCGAGCGCGCGTGGCGATGGATGGCCGACGACGTGGGGATCGTGCAGGGGCACTGCGTCGTCCGTAACGGCGACGAGTCATCGGTCGCTCGCATGGTCGCTGTCGAGTTCGAACAGATCTACGCGGTCAATCACCCGGGGCGCGCTCGCATCCAAGGTTTCGGCATTTTCGGCGGCAGCAACGGCTATTGGAACACGCAGCTCTTTAGAGCCACGCGTTTTCAGTCGCGCTATCTGACGGAAGACATTGACTCTGCCTTGCGCGCCGTGCGTGCAGGAGCGCGCATCGTTAGCGACCCCGCGCTACTCAGCCGCGAGCTTGCCCCCGTCACCCTGCGTTCGCTGTGGCGCCAACGCATGCGGTGGGCGCAAGGTTGGTTTCAAGTCAGCCTGCGCCACGGTCACGCCACCGTCAAGAAGAGTGGGTTGGGCTGGCGCCCCAAGCTGGGCATCTTCATCTTGCTCGGGTGGCGCGAAGTGTTCCCCTGGGCGGCGGCTCTCATGTGGCCGACCCTGCTCTTTGTTCTGTGGCGCGAGAACGGCTTGCCCGCCTACGAACCGCTGCTAGCTCTCATCACGCTTCTGACGCTCGCCTCGGGTCCGATCCAGGTTGCTTTCGCCTATCGCGTTGCGACGGCCGAGATCAAGCAGCGCTCGTCGTGGTGGTGGCGCTACTTGTTCGTCTCGGTTTTCTTCTACGCAGAGTTCAAGAACCTCATCGTGCGCATCGCTCACCTGCGACACCTGCTCCGCCAGAACGAGTGGGTGGTCACTCCGCGGGGACATGTGTCCCGGGTTGGGACGGAGATCTCGCCTCTCGCTTCTGACGGTTAGCCCGCCGAGGCTTCGTCGCTAGCCCTACGGACCACAAATGACGTACGCAGTGACTGACCACGCAGTAGTACCGTTACGCGCTTGGATGCCCGTTGCCGTCCATCCGGTAGGGGGCGCCGTCCCAACGGGGGCGGTGCCCTGCAGCGACACGTCTGAGGGATTCGGATTCACGATGTTGATCATGCCGCCGCCGCCGGTCGCAATGCGTCCAGCCGGGCAGGTCGCGGTCGCAATGGCCACAGCATTATTCGCCGGAGATGCGCTAGTGGTCGCTGTGATCACGGTGGTCCCCGTAAGGCCGCTCACACCGGCAGGACCTTGAGGGCCGGCCGGGCCTTGAGGGCCGGCAGGACCTGTTGCACCCGTCGGGCCAGCCGGGCCAGCAGGACCCTGAGCACCCGTGAGACCGATCGGACCTGCGGGGCCCGTGGCACCCGGCGCACCGTCAGCACCAGGCACGCCTTGAGGTCCCTGAGGACCAGCGGGTCCCTCGGGGCCGACGGGACCAGCAGGACCCGCGGGGCCCACAGGCCCGATGGGACCAGCAGGACCGGTGGCGCCTGTAGCACCGTTAGCTCCAGCCAAGCCCTGCGCACCCTGTGGCCCTTGCGGACCAACGGGGCCGGCAGGACCAGCAGGACCGGTCGCGCCCGTGGCGCCCACGGCTCCCGTGGCACCGGTTGCGCCTGTCGCGCCGGTGGCACCCGGAAGACCCTGTTCACCCTGCGGGCCCTGCGGACCGACGGGTCCAGCAGGACCTGAAGGACCAGCCGGTCCAGTAGCTCCAGTGGCACCGGTTGCGCCTGTCGCGCCGGTAGCACCCGGAAGACCCTGTTCACCCTGCGGGCCCTGAGGACCAGCGGCACCCGTCGCACCAGTCGCACCCGTCGCACCGGTCGCACCGGTCGCACCGGTCAGACCCTGCTCACCCTGCGGACCAGCAGCACCAGTCGCACCCGTCGCACCGGTCAGACCTTGCTCACCCTGCGGACCCTGCGGACCGACAGGACCTGCCGGGCCAGCAGGACCAACCGCACCCGTGGCCCCAGTGGCACCC
>CALRWH020000094.1:0-9184 GCA_943371805.1 Pseudomonas synxantha
AGTCGTTGCCGTGGGCCGGGTCGTTCTTGGGGCATCCGTCGACTGCCGTCGACTATCTCGACGCCGGTCAGGGCATGCCCGACCCCGACTCGGGGGCGATCGAAAGCGTCGACGCCGAAGTGTTGCGCGCGGTCGATCTCGTCATCGAGCACGCCACGGCACGCCCGAATGAATCACTCATGGTCGTGACGGCGAGCCCCACGCACGCCGCGCGCGTGCACACGGCCGTGCTCGAGGCGCTCACGCACCGCCCCGTTTTGCACGTGGTGTTGCTCGGCGACCGCGCCGAGCCTTTTGCGGTGCTCACGATTGAGCAGTCGGTGGCGCAGTCGCGTGATCGCGTGATCTTCTCGATCGGCTTCGGCCGCACGCCGCACGGCCGCGTGCTCACCGAGTTCGGCTCGCTTGGTCGCCCCGGTGGTGACCGCTTGCTTGCCGTCGCGATGACGCGCGCGCGTCGGTACGTGCGCATCGTCAGTTGCATTCGCCCGAGCGACCTCGACGACGACCGCTTGTCGCACGGTGCCCGCGCGCTCGCCGAGCTCTTCGCTGACATCGAGGCGCGTCGCACGGCCGTCGAAATGCCCGATGACAGCGAACCCATGCTCATCGACCTCGCCCGTCGACTCGAGGCGCGCGGCATGACGGTGGCGCTCGGGCACCGCGGCAAGTTGCCTCTCGTGGCGAGCCGCGGCGGCTATTGCGTGGCCGTCGAGACGGATGCTGCGCTCTCGCACCTCAGCCTGCGCGAGTCGCTGCGCTTGCGCCCCGACCTGTTGCGTCGCTTGGGCTGGCACTACGCGCGCGTGCACGTGTTCGAACTCTTCAGCAACCCCGAGGCTGTGGCTGACCGCGTCTACGCGCTCGCCGGCGGAGCACCCGCCGCTCCCGAGCGCGCGCCCGCACCCTCAGGCATGCAGACCGAAGAGATTCCGATCCAACGCTGACCGTGCCTCTCGGCCCGCGTACCCTGGAGACATGAGCGAGACGGATGCGGGGCACGCCCCGAGCATCCGCACCCGCACGCGCCGCCGAGTCACCACGGCGCCTCCGCCCGGGTCGGATCCCACTCCGCCGCGCGAGCCCGACCGTCACCGGCTCGATGAGAACGACGAGCGGCTCACGGCCGAGAAGCCCCCGCACTACTGATCATGACCACTCACGATTCTGCCGATCGCGGTGAGACTGACCTGAGCGTGCTGCTGCGCTCGATGCGCCCCGAGCTCGTGCCGGGCGACTGGTTTTTTGGCACAGTCGAGTCGGCTGTGGGCGTTGCCGCAGCCGCGACCGTGCACGAGTCAGAAGGTCTGTCGGTGCTCGTCGAGCGCGCCGAGGCCGAGCGCCTCGGGCTCGACACGGGGCACCCCTTTCGGTGGATCACCTTGCGCGTGCACTCATCGCTCGAAGCGGTGGGGCTCACGGCGGCGTTCAGCGCGGCTCTGACCGAGCACGGCATCAGCTGCAACGTCATCGCGGGCGCGTTTCACGATCACGTGCTCGTGCCGGCAGCGCGCGCCGATGATGCTGTGCGCGTGTTGACCGAGCTGAGCGCGAGCGCCTAGCTGGCGGCGGGCGCAGCCGCGGGGGCCGCGGCCGGGGTGCTCGCGGGTGCGGACGAACCGCTCGACTCGCTCTTCGCCGAGCTGCTCGACGAGCTCGACGACGAGCTCGAGCCCGCGCGGCTGTCGGTGCGGTAGAAGCCCGAACCGTTGAAGGTGACGCCGACGGCCGAGAACACCTTGCGCAGCTTCCCCTGGCACGTCGGGCACTCGGTCAGCGAGTCGTCGGTGAAGGCCTGCTGAATGTCGAACGCGGTCGAACACTCGGTGCAGCGGTACGAATACGTGGGCATGGAAAAGACCTCCGCCTTTTAGGATACGGCGGCCAGAGCATCCGCCCGAACCGCCCTCAGGAGGTGAAGCGCGTGATGCCGCTGGGGGTCACCACGCCGTCAACCCCTTGATCGTGGCGTTCGCGCGGCAACTCGTCGACGACCTCGGAGTCGAATACGACGGCGAACACGGGCGGCCGGCGGTCCATCGAGCCGAGCGTCTTGTCGAAATAGCCGCGACCCCAGCCCATGCGCATGCCCGAGCGGTCGACCGCCGCTGCGGGAACGATGATGAGCCCCACGTCGTTGATGGCGATGGGCCCGAGCACGTCGGTGGTGGGCACGGGCATGCCAATGACGTCGAGGCCTTCGTCGGCGCTGTCGTAGAGCGCCCAGTCGAGCAGCCCGTCGTCGCGCGAGACCGGCAGTAGCACGCGAATGCCCTGCTCGGCGGCCCACGCGATGAACGGTCGCGTCTCGGGCTCGTCGCGCGTGGCGAGGTAACACGAGATCGAGCGCGGCCCGAGTGCAGACGCGAGGGCGATGAGTTGACGCGTCAGGCCCTCGGTCGCGACCTCGCGCTCATGTTGGGCACGGATGCGCCGCCGTTCGCGCAGCTCAGCCCGCAGCGCGCGCTTGGCGGCGATGAGCTCGCTGTCACGGTCGGGGGCCATACCGCCATGCTAGGGCTGACACAAGCCCGGTGTGCTCCTGGGCCGTGAACGACCGTCAGGGCTACGCTGAGCGCATGACCCCGAGAATCAGCAAGGCCGTGATTCCCGCAGCGGGACTCGGCACACGGTTCCTCCCCGCGACCAAGGCGATGCCGAAAGAGATGTTGCCCGTGGTCGATAAGCCGGCCATTCAGTACGTGGTCGAAGAGGCGGTCGGTGCGGGGCTCACCGACGTGCTCATGATTACCGGTCGCAACAAGACGGCGCTCGAAAACCACTTCGATCGTGTCGGCGAGTTGGAGGCCACGCTTGAGGCCAAGGGCGACACTGAGAAGCTCGCCAAGGTCGAGTACTCGACCGACCTTGCCGACATGCACTACGTGCGCCAGGGTGACCCCCTCGGCCTCGGTCACGCCGTGTTGCGCGCTCACATGCACGTGGGCCGTCAGCCTTTTGCCGTGTTGCTCGGTGACGACATCATCGATCCGCGCGACCCCCTGCTCGATCGCATGATTGACGTGCACGAGAAGCACAACACGAGTGTCATTGCCTTGCTCGAGGTCGACCCCGCGCAAGCCCACCTCTACGGTGTCGCGACGATCGAGGCCACCGACGACTCCGATGTCGTGCGCGTCGTCGATCTCGTCGAGAAGCCCGCGCCGGGCACCGCCCCCTCGAACTACGCCGTGATCGGCCGATACGTGTTGCGGCCCGAGATCTTCGACATCCTCGAGCACACGGCCCCTGGCAAGGGCGGCGAGATTCAGCTGACGGATGCCCTGCTCGAGCTCGCCAAAGCGCCCGACACCGGCGGCGTCTACGGTGTGGTGTTCCGCGGCCGCCGGTACGACACGGGTGACCGTCTTGACTACATCAAGGCCATCGTGCAGCTCGCCGTTGAGCGCCCCGATCTCGGCCCCGAGTTGCGCCCGTGGCTGCGCGACTTCGCCGCTCGCATGGACTAAACCGCGGTGTCGATCATCCCCACCCTGCGTGACGGCGCGACCGTCTTGCGACCCATTCGCGTGCGCGACGCGCGCGCGCTCGAAGCCGAACTCATCGATAGCCGCAGTTGGTTGCGGCCATGGGAGGCCACGCATCCCGCGGCGCCCCTGCACTGGGACACCAAGGGCAGCATCCGCAACCTCATCGCTGGCGCCCGGGCGGGCACGGGCCTGCCATTCATCATCGAGACGGATGGCCGCCTGGCCGGCCAACTCAACGTCAGTGGCATGACCTACGGCTCGCTCGCCTCAGCCACGATCGGCTATTGGGTCGGCGCCGGTTTCGCCGGGCGCGGGCTCACGCCCACGGCCGTGGCGCTCGCGACGGATCACGTGTTCTTCACGGTGGGGCTGCACCGCATGGAGATTTGCATTCGGCCCGAGAACGGGCCGAGCCTGCGCGTGGTCGAGAAGCTCGGCTTTCGCTACGAGGGGCTGCGCCGCCGCTACATCCACATCAACAACGACTGGCGCGACCATTTCTGTTTCGCGCTCACGGTCGAAGAAGTGCCGCAGGGCGTGTTGCGGCGCTGGAAAACCGGCCGCGTGCCGCCGGGCGCGGCAACCGTGCCCGAGGTTGACCTCATTGCCGCTCGACGCGGCATCAGCCTGCCGCCCGCACGCTGAGCGCGCGCGAACGGCAGGCGAGGCGGCTGTTAGACCCAGGTCATCGGGATCGAGAACATGATCGCCGCGGCGAACACGAAGATTGCCGAACCGATGATGATGAGCGAGTACTGCACCTTGCGCGAGCGCACGACGGCCGCAACACCGAGCAAGAACAGTGAGATGGCCATGAGCACCGTGGTCAGCGTGAGCCAGTCGCCGCGCGCGTCGAGCTCGTCGGCTTGCTTGGTCAGCTCGATGGCTTCGTCGCTCTTCTCGGCGTAGGCGCTGAACAGCACGCCCTGGTACTCCTCGTCGTCGAGGGGGCTCGTGTAGAACTCGGTGTCGGTCGCGTTGATCGCGTCGGCACGCTCGATGGCGGCACCGAAGTGCTCGCTCACGGCCACGAAGTAGAGCGCGTCGTAGACCTCGGTGGCGAGGGGGTCGCCAGCGTTGATCTGCGCCTGCAATTCGGTCAGGCGCGCGAGCGTCTGCGAGTCTTGCACGTACTCCTGGTTGCCTTCGAGGTAGAGCGACTCGGCCTCGGCCGTGGCGCTTTGCGACTGCGACAGCGCCTTGGCGGTCTGCCCGTCGTAGAGAGCGGCCTGGAACGAGACCCAGGCGGTGGTCACCGAGACGATGCCGAGCAAAATCACGATGAGCAGTTCGGCGTTACCGAAGAAGGCGCGCAGGCCGGTCTTCTCTGTCGTGGCGGTTTCGGGGGCGGGGGTCGACGACATGGTGTCCTTTGTGCAGAGGGGAGGGGGCGGCATACGGTCTCGGGTCTGCAGACACTCCGCCGACCTGCCGACCGCACCGGCCTCAGAATCGTACCGTTGCCGCATGGAGACCACGAGCGGCGGCACGGCGATCCTCATCGTCATCGCTGCCGCGCTCTGGTTGCTCTATCTCGTGCCCATGTGGCGCCGTCGTCGCGAATATCTCGCGACCGAGCGCAACGCCATTCGCCTGCAGCAAACGCTGCGCATCATGGCGCACGCGGCCGAGGTGCCCGAGTCGGTGCGCGCCGAGCTGACGGCGCGCGATGTGGCCGCGCAGCAGCGCTCACTCGCTGCTCGGCAACGCGAGCTCGCGGCGATCGAACGTGCACGTGAGGCCGCCGCGCAGCGCGCACTCCGGGCGCGACTCACCGAGTCGGCTCCGGGCCTCATGGCCGAAATGGATGCCGCGCGCCTCGGCCAGCGCCGCTTGCGCCGGTCGCGCGCCGTCACTTCCCTCACGACTCTGCTCGCCCTCATCGGCATCGGTGTCGCCGTCTCGCTGTCCGCATGGGCCTGGGCCGGCTTTGCAGCCTTCGTCGCGATCAGCGGCGGGATGCTGCTCACGGGTCTTGCGCGCGCGCAACGCCGCCGCACGGCTCCCGTCGCGGGTGTCGCCGCCCCCGAGTTTGTCGACCTGGCACCCCCGGTTCGTCGGGCGCCCGCCGGTGCGCGGCGCGAGTGGACACCCGTGCCGCTGCCCAAGCCGAGCTACCTCAGCGCTCCGGTGGTGCCTGCTGGGGCGGTGGCTCCGGCTCTCGACCACGCGGCCGCACTCGCTGCCGCGGCAGCAGAAGCCGAGCGGGCGCAGCGCGCGGCGGCTCTCGCCGCGGCATCCGTCGACCGCACCACAGCGCCGTCGACCGTGACGGATGGCGAGGCCCCGCGCGTCGAGCGCCCCGCCGCGAGCCGCTTCGCCGGCATGGGACTCGTCGACGGCCTGCCGACGCGCGCGCCCGACCTCGACGAGGTGCTGCAGCGCCGTCGCGCTGCCAGCTAACGCCGCCCCCACCTCGCCCTCACGCCGGTCGAGCGCCTCGCGCGCGAATGGTAATGTGGTCGACGCACCACGGGCCTGTGGCGCAGTTGGTAGCGCGCCTCGTTCGCATCGAGGAGGTCAGGGGTTCGAATCCCCTCAGGTCCACCATTTCTTGGTCTGTAGTCGGGTATCGCTTCGCGCTTTCGTGAACGGCCGAGACCGGCACGTCGGTGCTCGCTGCGGTTCCGAACACCGAGTGGACGTCGACCAGTGTTGCCCGCGTCTACTCTGATCCGTTTGGTGGCATTCGGGGCAATACCGATGCGGATGTTCCGGGCGATCATCGCTTCTTGGGTGCGACTCGAGATGCTGATTCTGGGCTGACGCTGTTGGGGGCTCGCTACTACGACCCCGTGACCGGATGCTTCATCTCGGTTGACCCGATCTTGAATCTTGAGGTGCCGGCGCACCTGCACGCGTATGCGTATGGGTTCAACAATCCGGTGACGTTCTCGGATGCTTCGGGGCTTGAGCCTCGGGACCAGAACGGCAACTTCGATGGCGACCCGTATTCGTCTCCGTCGACGACGTCGTGGGCGTATTTGAACGGCTGTGGCGGCAACTTGTCGTGCGTGGGCACGTGGGTGGGTCAGAACACGCTGCACTACTACGGCGGACTCGCGGAGGGTCTCGTTGGCTTGGCGTTCTTCGCGTGTAGCTCGATTTGCATGGTTGGGGCGAGCGTCCATTCCGCGGTGGGTGCGTTCTCTGATTGGGATGCTCATCTCGCGAATGAGCAGGCCAAGGGTGAGCAGTTCCGCGAGTGGTGGTCTGACCCGTGGAACAACTTCTGGCGCCCGATCGGTGAGGACTGGGCCAACAATCCAGGTCACGCGTGGGGTGGGACGGTCTTCACGGCGGCAACGATCGCGGTGCCTGGTGGCGGGCTCATTAAGCTCGGCAGTTCCACCAGAGCGGCGAGCGCGGTGAACGCTGGTTCAGCTCGCTTCGTCGTAAACTCTGCCGGTGATGCGCTTGACACGGCGCGGGTCGTGATACCGGAGGGTAAGTTCACTTACCTTTTGGATCGATCGGAGAAGAGCGGAATCTTCTCTGACTCGTTGGGCTTCTCTCGGGATACCTTGGAACCGGCGTTGATAAGCCATCTGACCACGCACTTCGGGTCGGCTACGCCGTCGGTCCCAATACTTGGAGGGGGAACCAAGTTCACCGTGAGCGGTTCAATGACGGGGCCGTCAGGTCAAACCTGGGACATTAGGACCGCCTGGGCTGTGGACCCCGATGGAACTACTCGACTCATTACGGCGACGAAATGATGCTGAATGTGGGCAGCGAGACTGCTTTGGTATGTGGCCTTCGGCTATTCAGAATCCGTGTGGCAGCAAGCGACCCGCCGAGGTCGGTGAGGGTGTCGATCAAATCCGGCCGCAGACCGGAAGTCAACTTCGATCAGCCCGGGTGGCGGCAAATCGGAGTCGGAGTCGGAGTTTCGGGGTCGTATCTGTGGTCGGCGCGTGCGGTGATCTCGCTACCGAATGATGCAGATAGTGATCCTGTTGTTGACATCGTTGTCGACGAAGACCTCTTGGCCGTATTCGAGGTCTCCGGAGGGTGGATCTTGGTCTGCGAAACATCGGTGAGGCGCGTGATCGACGGGCGAGAGACGGGCCGGCTCGAGTTTGGCGATGTTGTAGAGACCTGCGTGTGGGTGAGTGACAACGAATTGGAGCTTGGCCTTGACGACGGTTCGGAGCAAAGAGTCTCCCTTCGTGACACGGGTCTCCTCGACATCTGACTTAAGTCGCGCCAAACGCGACAGGTTTGGGTACGGGACTCCGTCAGGGGACCACTCTCCGCGCCTTGGATGACGCAATCTTGAGTCGGAGATCCGTGGCGCGGTGAAACCTGAGGAGGAAAACATGATCGCGAACCTCAATGGCCATTTCCACGGAGAGTGGATGTACGTCAGTCAGGTATCGGACGTGAGGTGTTGATTCTGAGCGATTCATTGTCGAACGCGACCCCGGTCCAAACAACTGGGAGCGCTGGGCTGGGCAGTTCTCGGAGGGTGTGCCGTGACCGCAGCAAACGATGAGCGAGCTCATGTCCTGTCTATCGGTGTGGTGATTGGGGGTCGAACCCCGGCAAACCGGCCGTGGACTGAAGAGCTTGCGCGACTAATGCAAGAGGTATCCGCTGCTAGCGAAGGCCTGGTTTCGGGCTTGAACGTCAATGTCGTGTTCCATATCGCTGGAAACCTTGTTCGCCCAGAATTTGTAGGCGTGCGAACCGGAAGTTTTCGGCGCACGGATAGCTTGCTGATGGTTCAAGTCGCGGTCACAGACTTACCGCCCGTAGACCCAAGGCCCGCTTTAGTTTCGATGTTGCGGGAGGCTGTGGCAGAGGCTGAAAGGTGGAGTGCCAAGAAGCGTTTGCCGATTAGCCCCGAACCTTTCGACCGCATCATCGAAGAGTTGGATGCTGGCTACTTGAGGCGGATTACGTGAGTGAAATCGAAGGGTTGCTGGCTGAACTAAAGCGGCTCGGAGTTCCGACTTCTACCTACGGCCTTGGCCATGACAAGGCTGAGGCGTTCTGCTTAGTTCCGGAAGGTCAGGAGTGGGCCGTGTTCTACAGCGAACGCGGTGATCGAGTCAAACTTGCTCTGCATCAAACGTTTACCGATGCATCCACGGACTTGTTGTCGCGGCTGTTAGAGAGTCGATCAGTCAAGCGAATGATGAGCGAGGAACACTGGCGGTTCGGGCCCGACGGGCGTTTGTTTCTTGCTCAGCCGAATGCTGCTGTCAGCGAAGAGCATGAGCGCGAGTAGGGAGTCGACGGGTCGGCTCTGTTCTCCGATAGGGTCCTCCGATGATCGCTATGCCTCGTTCCGGGCGATCACCGCTTCTTGGGTGCGGCTCGAGATGCTGATTCTGGGCTGACGTTGTTGGGGCTCGCTACTACGACCTTGTGACCGGATGCTTCATCGCGGTTGACCCGACCGTGAACCGTGGAGTGCCCGCACTCGTTTAGGCTTATGCGTATGGGTACAACAACCCGGTACGCGGATGGCGCCCAGGTACGATCCGGTCATGAACCCTCTCGTTCCCGGGCCTCTCGACATTGCGTGGACTGTCGCGGTCATCGTCAACCTCGCCCTTGTTGTCGCAGCACTCGTGTCACTGGGACGATCGAGGGGCTATCGCGGCAAGCTGCTGGCAGTGCTGCTCATCGTTCTTCTGCCTCTCGTCGGACCAGTGCTCTCTTTGATTTCTACAAGGGGCTGG
>CALRWH020000095.1:0-9181 GCA_943371805.1 Pseudomonas synxantha
GTTCTTCGGCGATGAGGTCGAGCAATTGCGCGAGTTTTCGGTCGCCGACCAGCGCTCGTTGCCGACCGAGATCGACGTCGTCGAGCTGCCGCCGACGCGCGAGCTGCTGCTGACGGAGAGCGTGCGGCAGCGGGCGCGCGAGATGGAACACGAGTTTCCGAGCCTGGCCGGGCTGCTCGCCAAGATCGGTGAGGGCATTCCGGTCGAGGGCATGGAGAGCCTCGCGCCGGCGCTCGTCGAGCGCCTGGTGCCGCTCACGCACTATTTGCCCGCGAGCGCGGCCATCGCCGTGCTGAGCCCCGAGCGCGTCGCGAGCCGTGCCGTGAGCCTGCTCGAGACGAACCGCGAGTTCTTGACGGCGGCGTGGCACGCCGCGACGGCGGGCGCGGAGTCGCCGATCGACCTCGACGCGGGCGACTTTGTGACCGTCAACGGCCTCCACGAGGCGGCGGGTGACCGCGACTGGTTCACCATCAGTGCGTTCGACGCCGACGACCCCGAGGTGGTGCGCGTCGAGGCCGTCGAGCCTCCCGGCTTCTCCGGCCGCAGCGACGGAGCGGTCGACCACGTCGTCGACCGCGTGCGCGCGGGCTGGACGATGATCGTCGTCGCAGCCGGACACGGCCTCGTCGAGCGCGCGGCCGATGTGCTCGCCGAGCACGAGGTCGCCGCGCGCATGGTCAACGAGCTGCCCGAATCGCTCGAGCCCGGCGTCGCGTACCTCGTGCAAGCGCAAGTCGAGCACGGCTTCGAGGTGCCCGAACTTCAGTTGGGCCTGCTGAGCGAAACCGAGTTCTATGGCCGCGCGGTCGGCTACGACTCGCGCCAGCCGAAGAAGCTCGCGAGCCGCCGCACCAACGTCGTTGACCCGTTGCAACTCAAGGCCGGCGACTTCGTGGTGCACGCCACGCACGGCATCGGCAAGTTTCTCGAGCTCGTCCAGCGCGAGGTCAGCACGGGCGGCCGTAATGCCGTCAAGAGCCAGCGCGAGTTTCTGCTGATCGAATACGCCCCGAGCAAGCGCGGCTACCCGGGCGACAAGCTCTACGTGCCGACCGACCAGCTCGACCTGCTCAGTCGGTATGTCGGCGGCGAAGCCCCGACCCTCAGCAAGATGGGGGGCAGCGACTGGGCGGCTGCGAAGGGCAAGGCCAGGCGCGCGGTGCGCGACATCGCGGTCGAACTCGTCAAGCTCTACTCGGCCCGCATGTCGAGCAAGGGCTTTGCCTTCCCGCCCGACAGCCCCTGGCAGCGCGAGCTCGAAGAGGCGTTTCCGTTCGTCGAGACTCCCGATCAGTTGACGACGATCGACGAGGTCAAGCGCGACATGGAGTCGCCGATTCCGATGGACCGTTTGCTCGCGGGCGACGTGGGCTATGGCAAGACCGAGGTGGCGGTGCGCGCCGCGTTCAAGGCCGTGCAGGGCGGCAAGCAAGTGGCGATGATCGTGCCGACGACCCTGCTCGTGAAGCAACACCTCGAGACCTTTGCCGACCGCTACGCCGGTTTTCCGATTCACTTGCGCGCGCTCAGCCGCTTCCAGAGCGACAAAGAAGCGAAAGAAACCATCGAGGGTCTTGCGAGCGGCACGGTCGACGTCGTCATCGGCACGCACCGCATCTTGAGCCAGGGCATCCAGTTCAAAGACCTGGGGCTCGTCATCATCGACGAAGAGCAACGCTTCGGCGTTGAGCACAAAGACGCACTCAAGAAGCTCAAGACCAATGTCGATGTGCTCGCGATGTCGGCTACGCCGATTCCGCGCACGCTCGAAATGGCCGTGACGGGCATCCGTGAAATGTCGACACTCGCGACGCCGCCCGAAGACCGCCACCCGATCTTGACCTTCGTCGGCCCCTACAGCGATAAGCAGGTCACGGCGGCGATTCACCGCGAGATGCTGCGCGAGGGGCAAGTGTTCTACGTGCACAATCGCGTCTCGAGCATCCAGCGCGTCGCGAGCCACTTGGCCGAGTTGGTTCCGGATGCGCGCATTGCCGTGGCCCACGGCCAAATGAGCGAGTCGCTGCTCGAGCAGGTCATGGTCGATTTCTGGGAACGGAAGTTCGACGTGCTGGTCTCGACGACGATCATCGAGACCGGACTCGACGTTGCGAACGCCAACACGCTCATCATCGACCGAGCCGACAAGTACGGCCTCTCGCAGCTGCACCAATTGCGCGGCCGCGTGGGCCGTGGCCGCGAACGCGCCTACGCCTACTTTCTCTACGACGAGCTCAAGCCCCTCACCGAGACCGCGCACGACCGCCTGCAGACGATCGCCGCCAACAGTGACCTCGGTGGCGGCATGCAGATCGCGCTGAAAGACCTCGAGATTCGCGGCGCGGGCAACCTGCTCGGTGCCGAGCAAGCCGGGCACATCGCCGGAGTCGGCTTCGACCTCTATCTGCGCATGATCGGCGAGGCGGTGAGTGTCTTCCGCGGCGACGCCATCGAAGAGCAGACCGAACTGCGGCTCGAACTGCCCGTCGATGCGCACATTCCCGACGACTTCATCGCGAGCGAGCGGTTGCGGCTCGAGGCCTACCAGAAGCTCTCAACGGCAACCGCGCCGGCTTCGGACGATTCGGCGCTGGATGCCGTGCTCGACGAACTCGCCGACCGCTACGGCGACCCTCCCGCGCCGGTGCTCACGCTGCTACAGGTGTCGCGCTTGCGCCGCCAAGCCCAGAAGCTCGGATTGAGCGACGTTGTCGTCATGGGCACGAATCTGCGGCTCGTGGGCCTCGACTTGCCCGACTCACGGCAATTGCGCCTCCAGCGCATGTACCCGGGCTCAAAGTGGTTCGGGCAGCAACGGGTCGCCACCGTGCCCTTGCCGAAGGATGCGAGCGACGACGACCTCGTCGCCTGGGTCGGCCAGGTGCTGACGAACCTCTATGCCTCGGAGTCGGCTCCGGCACCCTCAGCCTGATCGCGCCGCCGCCTGCCTGGTCGTCGCGCCGCGGCCTGCCTGGTCGTCGCGCCGCGGCCGCCACCGCGCGCAGACATCGTGGCCGCGCGCTGACATCGTGGTGCGCCGGGCGAGTGGTTGTGGCGGGCTCAGCTTCTCGTGGGTCTCCATCGCCTCGTGCCCGAGCCAAGCGGGCTATCACTCCAGCTCACTCCTGAATCGAAGGAAAGTTGATCGACTTTGCTCGTCTCTTTCCTTCGATTCAGGAGCGCGCTGAAGGGGTGGTGCCGAGGGCGCGCGGGCGGGGTGGTGGCTAACCCGCGCTGGAGGGGTGGTGCCGAGGGCGCGCGGGTGGGGTGGTGGCGACCCCGATCCGGAGGTGTGGTGCCGATGGCGTGCGGGTGGGATGGTGGCGACCCACGGGAAGACCTCGATGTGAGGTGGCGGGTTGGGCGCGCACCCGTTCTATCCCTCGGAGTCGACCTGATCGGGTGGCGAGTCTCGCGGGGGCGTGGGGGCCGCAACCGCGAGCGGCTTCGGAAACCGCACAGAGCCGGGCACCGTGTGCACGCGATATACCGCGACCGGAATGACGACGAGCGTGCGCAGATCGAACAGCGCGTGCACGAGCATCGCGAGCACGATGCTGCCGCTCACGAGATAGAGCAGCGTGAAGAGCACCCCTACGACGGTCGTCGCGACAACGCCGACCCAGCCCTGATACGCGTGCAGGGCGCCAAAGACGAGCGCCGCGAGCAGAAAGGCACTCACGGGCTCACCCGTGACGATCACGAGCAGGGCGGGCAACGCGAGGCGAAACAGCAACTCTTCGACGATTCCCGCGTTGACTGAGAGCGCAGCTCCCCACGCGAGTTCTGGGCGGTTGCGCGGCAAGAGCGCTGCGATGTCGCCGAGCATGATGACTCCACCCTCGCGGCGAGCACTGCGCACACCGAGCCCGGTGAGCAGCACGAGCCCCAGAGCTGCGCCGATCAGCAGGCCGATTCCGAGGCCGCCGGTGAGGGCATCCCGCAGCCACGCCACGAGCGGCACGGCTTGAGCGGCGCTCAGCAGGGGCGCCACGACGGGCCACGTCAGCACCAGCACGATCGCTGACGACCCGCCAAACAGCAGCGCTGACTCGATCAGCCAGCGCCGCATCATCGCTTGCCGCCGCGCGGTCGACCGGTAGCGGCGAAAGCGCGCGAACTCGCGGCGGTCTTTTCGCACTGCCCGCACGACGAACAGGGTGAGCAAGCCGACGGCGAGAAGGGCGGCCGCGAGGCGTGGCATCCAGCCGAGTTCCGGGAGCATGGGGTTATGGTCGCAGACGTGACCTCGACTGCCGCTGTTGGCCTGCGCTCAGAGCGCGGCCCCATTTTGCTCGCCATCATGGTCACGACCGGGCTCGTGGCCATCGACGCCACCATTCTCGCGACGGCCGTGCCGACCCTCGTGGCCGAGCTGGGCTCGTTCGAGTTGTTCCCGTGGCTGTTCTCGATCTACTTGCTCGCGCAAGCCGTCTCGACGCCGCTCTTCGCGAAGTTCAGCGACATGATCGGCCGCAAGCCCATCATCCTCATCGGCATCGGCCTCTTTCTCATCGGATCAATCTTGTGCGGCCTCGCGTGGAGCATGACCGCCCTCATCGCCTTCCGCGCCGTGCAGGGCATCGGCGCCGGCGCGATCGGCCCCATGGCCATCACGATTGCGGGCGACATCTACTCGCTCGAAGAGCGCGCCAAAGTGCAGGGCTACATCGCGAGCGTCTGGGCGGCATCGGCGGTCATCGGGCCCACCCTGGGCGGACTCTTCGCCGAACTCGACGCCTGGCGGTGGATCTTCTTCATCAACATTCCGCTCTGCCTTCTGGCGGGGTGGATGCTCATCCGCTCCCTGCACGAAACCGTCGAACACCGCCCGCACAAGGTCGACGTGCTCGGCGCTCTGCTGTTGACCGCATCGCTCGGGCTACTCCTCGTCGGCGTGCTGCAGGGCGGCGTGAGTTGGCCGTGGCTGTCATGGCAAAGTGCCATCGCGTTCGGACTCGGCAGCGCCCTGTTGCTCGCCTTCGTGCTCGCCGAGCGCCGCGCGGCCGAGCCGATTCTGCCGGGCTGGGTGTTTTCGCGTCGCCTGCTGCTGACGACCACGCTCGTCTCGGTGGGGGTGGGCGCGATTCTCATCGGGCTCGCCTCGTACGTGCCCGTCGCGCTCGAGGCCGCGCTCGGCGTCTCGCCGCTTGTCGCAGGTCTTGCACTCGCGGCCCTCACGATCGGGTGGCCCATCTCGGCGGCTTTGTCGGGCAGGCTCTACCTCACGCTCGGCTTTAGGGTCACGGTGCTCATCGGCATGGTGCTCGTGCTCGCCGGCACAGGATTGCTCGCGGCTTTTGCCGCCACCCCCTCGGTCGCAATCGCCGCGATCGCGTGTTTCGTCACGGGTCTCGGTCTGGGGCTCGTCGCCACCCCGTCGCTTATCGCCGCGCAAGCGAGCGTCGAGTGGAACGAGCGCGGTGTCGTGACGGGCACCAACTTGTTCGCGCGGGCCGTGGGCCAGGCCGTGGCGGTCGCCATTTTCGGCGCACTCGCCAACACGATCTACCGGGCGGCGGGCGGAATGGGTGGGCTCGAGGGCACGGTGGATCCCGTCGCGATCATCCCCGCATCGCAAGCGGTCTTCGTGGGCGCACTGTTGTGCGCGGTCGTGACGGCCGTGCTCGCGACGGCTATGCCTGACGACCGACGCTCGCGTCGGGCCATGATGGAGTCATGACCGAGCCGACCGCCGCGCTTCCTGCAGCACAGCCGCACCCGCAGCTCGACCAGCTCATCGCGGTGCTCGCCTATTTGCGTGCACCCGGCGGCTGCGCGTGGGATGCCGAGCAGACGCACGAGAGCCTCACGCGCTACCTCGTCGAAGAAGCGCACGAACTCATCGACGCGATCGAGCACGGCACACCCGACGATGTGCTCGAAGAGCTCGGTGACGTGCTCTACCAAGTCCTTTTTCACTCCGACATCGCCGCGGCGCGCGCCGAGAACGCGTTCACGATTGAGGATGTCGCCGCCCGGTCAACCGCAAAAATGGTTGGTCGGCACCCGCACGTGTTCGGCACCGTCGTTGCCGATACGGCCGACGCCGTCGCCGCCAACTGGGAGACCTGGAAGCGGCAAGAGAAACCCGCGCGCACCTCGGTGCTCGACGGTGTTGCCTCGGGACTGCCCGCTTTGCAGCGCGCCGACAAGCTGCTCGGCAAGGCCGAAGGGCTCAGCATTGCGGCTCCGGCCGCGGTCGAGGGGCCCGTGGCTGACGAGGCCGCACTCGGGCAGCAGTTGCTCGCTCTCGTCGCGCAGGCGCGCGCCGCGGGGCTCGACACCGAGCGCGCGATGCGGGGGGCGTTGCGCGGGCTGGAGCAGAGCATCCGCGATGCCGAGTCACCGGATGCCCCGCCCGCTGTGTGACCAGACGGCGGTCGCGACGGAACGGGTCTGTCGCCGCGTGACAGAATCGAGGTCATGGCCTCACCTGTGACGCCCCCGCGGGGGATGCGCGACATCCTCCCCGCCGAGAAGGCCACGCGCGAGCGCGTGCTCGCCCGCATTCGCTCGGTCTACCGCGCTCACGGGTTCGACGAGATCGAGACCCCCGTGGTCGAAGACGCCGCCCGACTGTTTTCCGGCCTCGGCGGCGACAACGAGAAGCTCGCCTACGCGGTCATGAAGCGTGGACTGACGACGGATGACCTCCGTGCGGCCGCGACCCCCCTCGACCTCGCCGACCTCGGGCTGCGGTTCGACCTCACGGTGCCGCTCGCGCGCTTCTACGCGAGCAACCGCGGGCAGCTGCCGAGCGTGTTTCGCGCGATCCAAGTGGCGCCCGTGTGGCGCGCGGAGCGCCCGCAAAAAGGCCGTTACCGCCAGTTTGTTCAGTGCGATATTGACATCATTGGCGAGCCGGGCATCGTCGCCGAAGTCGAGCTCATCACCGCCACGGCCGCGGCGCTCGACGCGCTCGGGGTGCCGGGGTGCAGCATCCGGCTCAACGATCGTCGACTGCTGACCGAGTGGCTGCAGTCGCACGGAGTCGCCGAAGCGCTTCGGCCCGCCGCGCTCATCACGCTCGACAAGCTCGACAAGATCGGGCTCGAGGCGGTCATCGCTGAGCTCGACGCACTTGGGGTTGCCGACCCGGCCGCGATGCTCGCGTGGATCGACCTCTCGGCCACGGCCGACAGCTCGTGGGAGATGCTGAAGAACTCGGCCTTCGCGGCAACCGAGGCCGCGCGCGACCTGCTCGCTATCCGCGAGGCCGTCGGCGGCGTGACCCTGCAGTTCGATCCGCTGCTCGTTCGAGGCATGGGCTATTACACGGGCCCCATCTTCGAGGTGGCGCACCCCGACCTGGGCTACTCGCTCGGCGGTGGCGGCCGGTACGACGGCATGATCGGCCGCTTCTTGGGAGCCGATGTGCCCGCCACGGGCTTCTCGCTCGGCTTCGAGCGCCTCATCGACCTCGTTGACCTCGGTGCTGCCGACGACGCCAGCGCCTCGGCCCTCATCTACGACGCGGATGCTGCGCTCACGACTGTCATGGCCCTGCAGTCGCAGCTCGTGAGCGAGGGAGCCCGCGTGCGCCTCGTCAAGCGCCCCAAGAACATGAAGGCGGCCCTCGAGCAGTTGGCCGGCGAGGGGTTCACGCGCTTCGCGACGGTCGCTGCCGACGCGCAGGCGGACGCCACGACGCTCGACTGGCGTAGGCTCGAACCCGCTTCTTAATCACCCCCTGAAGCCGACAGACCACCACCGAAGGAGACACTCCCATGGCTGCAATTGAGGCCGTTGGCGCCCGCGAAATTCTGGACTCGCGCGGCAACCCGACCGTCGAGGTGGAGGTGCTGCTCGACGACGGAACCGTCTCGCGCGCCGCCGTTCCCTCGGGCGCATCGACCGGAGCCTTCGAGGCCTACGAGCTGCGCGATGACGACAAGAAGCGCTACCTCGGCAAGGGCGTGCTCAAGGCCGTTGACTCGGTGCTCGACGTGCTCGGCCCGGCCATCGAAGACATGGACGCGAGCGACCAGCGCCTCATCGACGCCGAGCTCAAGGCCGCCGATGGCACCGACAACAAGTCGAAGCTCGGCGCGAACGCCATTCTCGGTGTCTCGCTCGCCGTTGCGAAGGCCGCGGCCGACTCGGCCGACCTTCCGCTCTTCCGCTACCTCGGTGGCCCCAACGCCCACGTGCTTCCGGTGCCCATGATGAACGTCATCAACGGTGGCGCGCACGCCGACACGGGCGTCGACATTCAAGAGTTCATGATCCTTCCGATCGGCGCCGAGTCGTACAGCGAGGGCCTGCGCTGGGGCGTCGAGACGTACCACGCCCTCAAGGGCGAGCTCAAGGCCGGCGGCTTTGCCACGGGCCTGGGCGACGAGGGTGGCTTCGCCCCCGACCTCGCGAGCTCGAAGGCTGCTCTCGACTTCCTCATGGCCGCGATCGAGAAGGTCGGCTTCACGCCCGGCAAAGACATCGCGCTCGGCCTTGACGTTGCCGCGACCGAGTTCTTCTCGAACGGGGTGTACCGCTTTGAAGGCGCCGACCACACGGCCGAGTCGATGGCCGCGTTCTACGCCGACATCGTTGCCTCGTACCCGCTCGTGACGATCGAAGACCCGCTATCAGAAGACGACTGGGAGGGTTGGGCAGCCCTGACCGCTCAGCTCGGCTCGAAGGTACAGCTCGTGGGCGACGACCTCTTCGTCACCAACCCCACGCGTCTCGCCGACGGCATCAAGCGCGGCACGGCTAACTCGCTGCTCGTGAAGGTCAACCAGATCGGCACGCTCACCGAGACGCTCGACGCCGTGTCGCTCGCACAGCGCAGCGGCTACACCGCGATTCTGTCGCACCGCTCGGGCGAGACCGAAGACACCACGATCGCCGACCTCGCCGTTGCCACCAACTGCGGCCAGATCAAGACGGGTGCGCCGGCTCGCAGCGAGCGCGTCGCCAAGTACAACCAGTTGCTGCGCATCGAAGAAGAGCTGGGCGACGCCGCGGTGTATGCGGCGCGAGGCGCTTTCCCTCGGTTCACGGCGTAGCCGAGAACCGAGGCTCCGGGGCCATTTCTGGCCCCGGAGCGCCTCGCGGCGGCGGCCGTCTCGGCCGCCGTGGCGCCTTCCCGCGATTCGGCGCGTAGCGCGAATCCGGGGCCATTTCTGGCCCCGGATCGAATCGCGCCGGTGGCCGTCTCGGCCACCGGGTGGCG
>CALRWH020000096.1:0-9095 GCA_943371805.1 Pseudomonas synxantha
TCAGGGCCGCGAGGCGCGCGGCGGTGTCGGCGGCTGACGCGGCGTGGGCATCCCGATCGGCGATGCCCGCGAGGCCGGCCAAGGCGACCACGCTCGTGATGACGGCCCGCTCGGCGTCGTCGTGCACCGAGCCGGGGCCGATCGCGAGCACGCCCGTGAGGGCCGTGGCGGCGCCGACGGTTTGCAAGTTCCAGTCGTCGAGGGTGCGGGCGGCGCGACGGCCGGCGCTCAACATGGCGAGCGCTTCGTCGAGCACAGCCGTCGGCGGAGTGGTGCCGAGCACGCTACCGCTGGGGTCGACGATGCCCGCCTCGGCGCCGATACGGCGCGCCAGTTCGGCCACGACCGCGGCGAGGCCCGTGGGGCGCAGGGCGGCGACGGCGATCGCTCGTTGCGTCTCGAGTGTCCAGCGCACGCGCGCGAAACGCTCGTCTGTCTCGAGGTCGGCAACGGCGCGGGCCACGGCGATGAAGGGCGTGCGGTAGGGCACTTCGAGCAGCGCGATGCCGTGTGCGGTGCATGCTTCGGTGAGGGCCTCGGGCGTGCCGTCACGAATCACTTCGGTGCCGAAGCCCACGGCGGGCACGCCGGCGGCGGCGAGGCGCGCGACCCACGGAGCGATGTCGTCGTCGTTCGCCCACTGCGTGCCCGTCGTGAGCAGGGCATCGCCCGGTGAGAGAAAGGGAGTGGGGTCGACAAGATCACTCGAGTGCACCCAGCCCCACGGCCGCGCTCGGGCCGCCTCGTCGGCCCAAATGAGCCGCAAGTCGAGTTCGCGTCGAGCGAGCACGGCGTCGAGCGTGACGGGCATCGGGCTTCCTTCGATTGGGGAGTGCGTTGAGGGGAACCCTACCGTGCCGCTATACAAGGCGTCGAGCGCCTCCGAGGTTCATGTACAGCTCGTACATGCGCAGGCGACCCGCGCAGTCGTACCCTTGCCCCATGAGCATGACCATTGATGCCCCGACGCTGCAGGGCGGGCCGAGCCTGCCGCAGCAACGCCGACTCGTTACGAGCATCCCGGGCCCCAAGAGCGAAGCGCTCATCGCCCGCAAGCAGGCCGCGGTCTCGGCGGGCGTCGGCACGATGATGCCCGTCTACGCGGCAGCCGCGGGCGGCGGCGTCATCGTCGACGTCGACGGCAACTCGCTCATCGATCTCGGTTCGGGCATCGCGGTCACGAACGTCGGCAACGCCGACCCGCACGTGACCACTGCCGTCATCGAGCAAGTGCAGCGCTTCACGCACACGTGCTTCACGATCACGCCCTACGACGGCTACGTCGAGGTGGCCGAGGCCCTCAACCGCCTCACGCCGGGCGACCACGCCAAGCGCACCGCCCTCTTCAACTCGGGCGCCGAGGCAGTCGAGAACGCCATCAAGATCGCGCGCTACTACACCGGCAAGTCGGCGGTCGTTGCGTTCGACCACGGCTACCACGGCCGCACCAACCTCACGATGGGCCTCACGGCCAAGGCCATGCCCTACAAGGCCGGCTTCGGCCCGTTCGCGCCCGACATCTACCGTGCGCCCATGTCGTACCCCTACCGCGACGGACTGAGCGGTGCCGAGGCCGCCGAGCGCGCGATCCACATGATGGACCGCCAGATCGGCGTCGACCGCATCGCGGCCATCATCATCGAGCCCATTCAGGGTGAGGGCGGCTTCGTCGTTCCCGCCGAGGGTTTCTTGCCGGCGCTGCAGAAGTGGGCCAACGCCAACAACGTCGTCTTCATTGCCGACGAGGTGCAGACGGGCTTCGCGCGCACGGGCCAGATGTTCGCGAGCGAGCACGAGGGTGTCGTTCCCGACCTCATCACGCTCGCTAAGGGCATTGCGGGCGGTCTTCCGCTCGCGGCCGTTACCGGCAAGGCCGAGATGATGGATGCTGTGCACGCGGGCGGCCTCGGCGGCACCTACGGCGGCAACCCTATTGCGACGGCCGCGGCTCTTGGTGCGCTCAAGGCCTACGACGAGCACGATCTGCTCGCGCGGGCGCTCGAGCTCGAGGGGATCATCCGTCACGAGCTCACCGCCCTGCAGTCGACGGATGCCCGCATCGGCGACATTCGCGGACGCGGCGCCATGATGGCGATTGAGCTCGTCGACGCCCACGGCAAGCCCGACGCCGCACTCACCGGCAAGGTGGCCAAGCACTGCCACGTCAACGGCGTGATCGTGCTCACGTGCGGCACTGACGGCAACGTCATCCGCTTGCTGCCGCCGCTCTCGATCGGCGACGACCTGCTGCGCGAAGGCATCAGCGTCATCGCCGAAGCGCTCGCTGCGAACTAGACCCGCGACACATCAGAGCACGGCCACCACTCACTCAAGGACTCTCATGATCACCGAAGCAGAACTGCTCGCCAAGGTTCCCCGCGGCCTCTACATCGACGGCCAGTGGGTCGACGCCGAGGGTGGCGCGACCATGACGGTCACCGACCCCTCGAACGGCAACGTGATCGCCGAGATCGCGAGTGCCTCGGTTGCCGACGCCAAGAGGGCGATGGATGCCGCGGCCGCTGCCCAGGCAAGCTGGGCCGCGACCGCGCCTCGCGTGCGGGGCGAGTTGCTGCGCAAGGCCTGGGAGCTCGTCACCGAGCGAGCCGACGAGTTCGCTCTGCTCATGACGCTCGAAATGGGCAAGCCGCTCGCCGAGTCTCGTGGCGAGGTCACCTACGGCTCCGACTTCTTGCGCTGGTTCAGCGAAGAGGCCGTGCGCATCACCGGACGCTTCGGCTCGAACCCCGAGGGCACCGGAAACATCGTGGTCTCGCACGCGCCGGTTGGCCCGTCGTTCCTCATCACGCCCTGGAACTTCCCGCTCGCCATGGCGACCCGCAAGATCGCCCCCGCGATCGCCGCGGGCTGCACGTCGATCATCAAGCCCGCCGCGCTGACGCCGCTCACGACGATGTACTTCGTCAAGACGCTCGAAGACGCAGGCCTGCCCAAGGGCGTCGTCAACGTTGTGACGACGGCAAAGTCGGGCGCCCTGTCGGCCGAGATCATTGCCGACCCGCGCTTGCGCAAGCTCAGCTTCACGGGCTCGACCGAGGTCGGTCGCGTGCTCATGAAGCAGGCCGCCGACGGCATTCTGCGCACCTCGATGGAGCTCGGCGGTAACGCCCCCTTCGTCGTCTTCGGCGATGCCGACCTCGACAAGGCGATCGACGGCGTCATGCTCGCCAAGTTCCGCAACATTGGCCAGGCCTGCACGGCGGCCAACCGCATCCTCGTTCAGCGCGACGTTGTCGACGAGTTCAGCCGCCGCGTCACCGAGCGCGTCGCCGCCATGAAAATGGGCCGTGGCACCGAAGAGGGCGTGCAGATTGGCCCGCTCGTCGACGACAACGCCGTGAAGGGCTCGCACGAGCTGGTTCAGGATGCCGTGTCGCGCGGGGCTACCGTCACGACGGGCGGCCAGATTCCCGATGGCGCCGGCCACTTCTACCCGGCGACGGTCATCACCGGTGTCGCTGCGGGCACCCGCTTGCTCACAGAAGAGATCTTTGGCCCCGTGCTCGCGATCGTTCCGTTCGACACCGAAGACGAGGCCGTCGAGCTCGCCAACGCGACCGAGTACGGGCTCATCAGTTACGTCTACACGCAAGATCTCGGCCGCGGCATGCGCATGATCGACCGCCTCGAGACGGGCATGATGGGCCTCAACGCGGGCGTCATCTCCAACGCCGCGGCGCCCTTCGGTGGCGTCAAGCAGTCGGGCATCGGCCGTGAAGGCTCGCTCGAGGGCATTGACGAATACCTCACGACCAAGTACACCTTCATTCCGAAGGGCTAGTACTCACCTACTTCCGCTGCCGGGCGCTGTGGTGGCCGCCCGGCAGCGGATCTCTTTGTCGCGCTGACGCTTTAGCGGGCAGGCGGCGGGGCGAGCGAGCCGCGCGCGATGAACTCGGTCGGCAGGGTGATCCTGACGGGCTCGTGACCGGGGTCGGCAATGCGTTCGAGAAGCAGGCGCACGGCAGATTCTCCGACCTCTTCGACGGGGCGTGCGACGACCGCGATGCCCGGCGAGAACGCCGAGGCCCACGGGCTGTCGTCGACCGTAACAATCGAGATGTCCAGGCCCACGCGCATCCCGCGCTGGGCGATGACGCGCAGTGATGCGATGAGCATGTCGTTGTTCGAGCAAAACACCACCGTCGGCGGGTTCGGCTCATCGAGCATCGAGGCTATCGCCGCTTCGGCGGCCTCGGCCGAGTCTTGCGCGAACCGCCACTGTTCAGACAGCACGCGATCGCCCGCAACGATCGCCCCGGCGCGAAACCCTTCGACGCGTTCGCGCACCGTCGAGATCATGGCCTCGGGCTGCTGGTCGGTGAAGCCATCGACGCCAACAGTCGAGATCAAGAACCCCAACCGACGGTGCCCCAGCGCGATCGATTCATCGACTGCACGGCGGGTTCCGAGTCGGTCATCGGTCGTCACGGAACTCAGCCGCGCATCGTTCGTATAGCGGTCGAGCAGCACGACGGGTTTGCCATTTACCTGGTCAGCAAGCAAATGGTCAGAGTTTTCGTGAAGGGAGGGCACTACGAGAATGCCGTCGACTTGCTTGTCGAGCATGGTCTGCACAGCGGCGAACTCGACCGAGATTTCTTCGTCGGTGTTCGAGATGATGACCTGATAGCCGTTGGCGCGCGCGGTATCGACGATCGACTTCGTCACGCGATCGAAGAACGCGTTGGTGAAGTCAGCAATCACCACGAGGCCGATTGTGGTGGTCGACCCGATGCGCATCGAGCGCGCCAGTTCGTTAGGGCGATAACCCAGCCCGTCGGCGGCGTCGCGCACCCGATCGATCGTCGCCGCAGCGACGCGGCCGTAGCCGGCGAGGGCCCGGGATGCCGTGGCCAACGACACGCCAGCTGCCGCGGCAACGTCGGCAATGGTGGGAGCGCTCGGCTTCTGCACAGAGGCACGACTCCTTGGGTCGATGGGCGTGTCGCACGAAAAGATTTGCGTTCGACGCTTCTGAGTGTAATCATTGCCTCTCAAGTGCGAGAACGTTCTCGCACCCAACACCTTTTCGCGACAACGACGTCCGCACAGCGTTCGGCACGGAGTCGCGACTCAACCACTGGAGAATCGCATGAAGACCCCGTTCCGCACAGTCGCGGTTGTCGGCGCCCTTGCTGCCGCCTCGATCGCCATCACCGGTTGCACGACCACCACAGAAACCGGCGGTGAGCCTGCCGTCGAGGAGATCTCGATCGCGTTCGTCATGGGCGCCGAGTCCGACCCTTTCTTCCAGGCCATGAAGGTTGGCGCTGAAGAAGAGGCCGCCGCCCAGGGCGTCGAGCTCATTTGGCAGGGTGACCCGGCCAACTACTCGGCCGAGACCCAGATTCCGATCGTTGACGCCGTGCTTGCCCAGCAGCCCGACGCCCTCGTGCTCATCCCGACCGACCCGGTGGCACTGCAGGCCTCGGTCGACAAGGCCGTTGCCGCGGGCATCGTCGTTGCCAACGTTGACACGCGAGTCGAAGACCTCAGCAACGTGCTGACCTTCATCACGGGTGACAACACCGATGGTGGCGCCAAGGCTGCTGACGCTCTCGCCGCCAAGATTGGCTACGAAGAGGGTGGCAGCTACGAGGTCGTCGTTGGTCTGACGAGCCCCACCGCCACCACCAACGTGGGTCGTCTCGACGGCTTCACGGCGCAGATCGAAGCCGAGTACCCGGGCATCGCGATCGTTGACGTTGCCTACTCGGAGTCGAACCCCGAGAAGGCCGCCACCAACGTGAACAACTGGCTGACCAAGTACCCGGGCCTCGACGGTATCTTCGCCATTGACGGCACGAACGCGTCGGGTGCCGCTGCGGCGCTCGAGGCCAAGGGCCTCGTGGGCACGGTCGGACTCGTCGGTTACGACGCGTACCCCGACAACGTGGCCAAGATCGAGTCGGGCATCTTCACCGCTCTCATCGCGCAAGACCCGGCTGAAGAGGCCCGTCTCGCCATCCGCACCATTGTTGAGTTCATCCGTACGGGTGCCACGTCGACCCCTGCCGAGGTTGTCATCCCGAACGTTACGCTCGACGCCAACACCTCCGCGGCCGACCTGGCCAAGTACACCTACGTCGCCAACTAGGCCTCGACGTAGCTAACGAAAGTCACACACCATGACCGACAGCAGTCAAGCGATCAGCGTGACCCCGAGTCCTGCCGCTTCAGCGCGCACGGCACGGGCGTTCGATGCCCTGACATCGCAGAGCAGCCTCCTTCTCGGAGTGCTCGTGATTCTCATCATCGTCTTCACGATCCTCGAACCGAAGTTCTTCTCGGTTGCAACGGCGAGCAACATCCTCACGGACTGGGGCTCGATCGTCTTGATTGCTGTCGGTCAGGCTTTCGTCATCATCAGCGGCGGCATTGACCTCTCGGTGGGCGCCGTTATCGGCCTCAGCGGGGTCGTTGCCGCGTGGACGATGGCGAATGTGCTTGGTCTCGACCAAACGGTCAAGGGCCAAGACGCCTGGGGCGGCCTGCTCGTCGGTGCCGCTGTCTCGGTCGGCGTGGGGTTGCTTGTCGGCCTGATCAACGCCTTCCTCATCAACATCTTGAAGATCGTGCCTTTCATCGCCACCCTCTCGACGATGGGTGCCGCTCTCGGCCTCTCGGTCGTCATCTCGCAAGGCGCGCCGATCGGCAGCGCCAACGACTTCGCACTGATCTCGTCATTCTCGCCGCAGTGGAACCCGTTGTCGCCCGCACTCGTCGTCGTGATCGTCGTCGTCACGGTGCTGGGTTTGTATCTTCACAAGGCCCGCGCCGGTCTCTACACCTACGCCATCGGCTCGAATGCCTTTGCCGCCCGCGCCGCCGGCATCAACGTTGCCCGCCACCTCACGTGGGTCTACGCACTGTCGGGAGCCCTCGCTGGACTCGCCGGCATCTACGTCTACATTCGACTGGGCGCTGGCTCGCCCTCGTCGGGAACCGGCCGAGAGCTCGACGCCATTGCGGCCGTCGTTATCGGTGGCGTGTCGCTCATGGGAGGCATCGGTCGTCTGCCCGGTGTCGTCATCGGCGCACTCATCTTGTTCACGGTTCAGTCGGGGCTCATCATGATTGGTGTCGAGCCCGACTGGAAGAAGGTTGTCGTGGCCGTGCTCATCGCTGCGGCGGTGGCGGCTCAAGTTCTGCGAAAGAGTGATGGGCGAAGCTGATGACGAACACCGTGATCTACGAAGCACACGACGTCTCGAAGAGCTACGGCTCGGTCAAGGCGCTGACGGGGGCGAGCCTGCGGCTTCACGCGGGCGAAGTGGTCGGGCTCGTTGGCGACAACGGTGCCGGAAAGTCGACCTTGGTCAAGGTTCTTTCGGGTGCCCACCAGCCCACCTCCGGTCGCCTTGAGCTTGATGGTGTGGAGCACGTCTGGGGCTCGCCTCGCGAAGCGCTCGAGGCGGGCATCGAGACGCTCTACCAAGACTCAAGCCTTGCGCCGCACCTCACGGTGTCGCAGAACCTGTTCCTCGGTCGCGAGGTCATGAGCCCGGGCATTCTGGGCAAGCTCGGCTTTCTCGCTCGTCGCCGCATGGAAAAAGAGGCACACGACGACCTTGAGCGGGTGGGCATCGCGGTGCCCGCGTCGAGCCGTCCGGTTTCTGCGCTCTCGGGCGGTCAACGTCAAGCGGTCGCCATCGGCCGTGCCGTGTCGTGGGCACGCAAGGTGATCATTCTTGATGAGCCGACCAACCACCTCGGGGCACGCCAAGCGGGCGAGGTGCTCAACGTCATCCGTGCCGCCAAAGCCAAGGGCTTGGGCGTCATCTTTATCTCGCACACGCTCCCTCACGTGCTCGAAGTGACCGACCGCATCGTGGTGCTGCGCCTCGGTCGCATCGTGCGCGATGCCCCCACGTCAGAGTTCACTCCCGACTCGCTCATCGCGGCGATCACGGGGTCTGCTGACTCCGAACCCACGACTGACGCGTGACGGCGGCGGGCATCCGTCACGACTCGTCGGCCACGCGCATCTGCGTGGTCGGCGAGTCGATCGTTGACATCGTGCGTTCGGGCGACTCTGTCGTTGAGCACGCGGGCGGCAGCCCGCTCAACGTCGCCGTGGGCGCGGCCCGATTGGGCCTGCCCGTCGACGTTGTCACCTACCTGGGGGCGGATGCCCACGGCGAGTGGCTGCGCGCCCACCTCGATGCAAGCGGAGTGCAGAGCGTGCACTCCGTCACGGGCGTCGACCGGGCGACATCCACGGCCGCGGTGACGCTCGACGCCGAAGGCTCGGCGTCGTACGTGTTCGACATGCACTGGCAACTGCCGGATTCTTTTGCCGTCGCACCCGCGACGCGCCTCATTCACACGGGCTCGATCGCGACCGTGCTCGAGCCGGGGGCGACCCAGGTTGACGCGCTCATTCGCGCTCACGCCGACGGCGTTTTCGTCACCTATGACCCCAACCTGCGGCCCCAGATCATGGGCTCGGTCGAGCTCGCGCGCGAGCGCGTCGAGAGCTTTTGCTCGCTCGCCCAGGTGGTCAAGGCGAGCGCTGAAGACTTGGCGTGGGCCTACGACTCCCTGTCACTTGTTGAGGCGGCGCAACATCTGTTGAGCCGGGGGCCCGCGCTCGTCGTGGTGACTGACGGGGGAGCATCCACGATCGCGGTGTCTCGCACCGGCGTTGTTGAGTTCGCACCCCCGCGGGTCGAGGTGGCTGACACCATCGGCGCGGGCGACTCGTTCATGGCGGGCCTGATCGCGGCGCTCGTCGACCAGGGTGTTGTTGACGCGTTTGGCGATGATCGCGATCGCGCCCTCGCCTCGATCGACGTTGATGGTCTGCTGGCTTTTGCCGCGCGGTGTGCGGCCATTACGGTGACGCGCGCGGGTGCGCAGCCGCCGTGGCGCCACGAGCTCGACTGAGCGCGGTCGGCGCCGAGCGCCGGGGGAGCAGGGCGCTAGATGTACCCGGTCATGACGTTGGTGACACGCGGCTGATCGGTGGCAGGCCTCCGCAAGCGGTGTGAGCTCGAGCGTAGTTGTAGTGCTCCAGCCACGGAGCCAGGGCGTCATGACGGGCCTGGTTGGTCAGGAATGGATGCCGG
>CALRWH020000097.1:0-8962 GCA_943371805.1 Pseudomonas synxantha
CGAGCCGCGCCCAGCGCACATCGGCCCGGGCGCCCGACTCTTGCGGACGCACCGTGCGCTCGAGCATGCCGTCGAGCGACCGCGTGAACCAGCCGACGTTCGCCGCCTGGCCCGTGTCGGGGTAGGCCGGGCCGGGGCCGCGACCGAACCACTGCACCTTGTCGACGAGGCCCGGCAGGGCGAACGAGACTCCCGCGCGCGCCCACTGCAGGTCGACGCCCTCGGGCACGTGCGGGTGCAGGTCGACCGCGAGGCGCAGCGCGCCCGACTCGGCCGTGAATACCCAGGTGGCCGTGAGGCTCCAGTCGAGGGCGGCCGCGCCGATGTGCGTCACGACCTCGACGCGCTCGGGTGTGCGCGTGAGCGACACCAGGCGTGAGCGCAGGCGGTCGAGGCCCAGGGACTTCCAGCGCTCAGCATCGGAGGGCGCCCCGCCCGTGTCCCAGCCAGCACCGCGATCGTTGTCGATCGGCGCGCGCCACAGTTCGAGCCGCCAGTCCTCCACGAGCTGCGAACCGAACGCGGTGACCGCGCCGGTCGCGTCGTCGATCACCAGATCACTGAGCGACAGGATGCTCGCCGCCGACAACTCGGCCGGCCGAACATCCGCGGCTCCTGTGGTCACCACCTGCGCTCGCGCGACGACCCAGCCGCGCGGTGCCCAGGCTGTGTCGTCGGATTCGAACGCCTCAACGGTCACGACCACACCTGGAGTGCGCACGTGCTCAAGCAGCGCGTCGGGCAGGGCGATCTCGGCCGTGCCGCGCGGCGGCACCGGCGTGTGAGCGATGACACCCGCGCGGCCAGCGGCATGGGCGTCGGGGTCGAGCCCGTCGGCGTCGAGCGACGACGCAGCCGAGGCAACCCGCCAACTGAGCGCATACCGCGAGGTGTCAGTGTGGTCGAGGCGGCTGCGCACGCGCAGCACCCCGGCCTCAGCATCCACGTCGAGAACGACGGGCGAGAAGACGGCCGCGAGGTCAGCGAGCTGCGCGCGGGGCGTGCGGTCGGCGGCGATGAGTCCGTCGATGACGAAGTTTCCGTCGTGCAGGGGCTCGCCGAAGTCGCCGCCGTAGAAGGTGCCGACACCGCCACCGTCAAGAGGCCGGTGAATGCCGTGCTCCAGCCACTCCCACACAAACCCGCCCATGATGCGCGGGTAGCGGTCGAACAGCTCTTGGTACTCGCTCATGCCGCCGGGGCCCGTGCCCATGGCGTGCACGTACTCGCACAGTACGAAGGGCATGCCCTTGCGCCGCTCGTGCAGGGCGACCGCGTCGTCGTCGGGGCCGAGTTTCACCCAAGGGTCGTCACCGAGCGGCGGCTCGAGGCCCTGGCCGATGAGCTCAACGTCGGCGTGCGAGGCATACATGCGGCTCCACACGTCGACGTCGACGCTCGCTTGGTCGCCCTCGTAGTGCAAGGGCCGCGTGGCGTCACGGCCGCGCATCTCGTCGGCCATCGCGGCAAGGTTGCGGCCGACCCCGGCCTCGTTGCCAAGCGACCACATGATGATGCTCGGGTGGTTCTTGTCGCGCTCGACCATGCGGGCGGCGCGGTCGCGCAGCGCGGCCCCCCACTCGACGCCGTCGGTGGGGTTGTTGCGCCAGCCGACGTCGCCAAAGCCGTGCGTCTCGAGGTCGCACTCATCGATGACCCAGAAGCCCAGCTCGTCGGCGAGGTCGAGCAGGTCAGGGTGCGGCGGATAGTGCGAGGTGCGAATGGCATTGACGTTGTGCTGCTTCATGAGGTGCAGGTCGCGCACGAGCGTCTCGGAGGGCACCGCTCGACCGAAGTCGGGGTGGTGCTCGTGACGGTTCACCCCGCGCATCTGCACGGGCGCGCCGTTGACCGTGAAGACGCCGTCGACGATCGCGATCGAGCGGAACCCGATGCGCGTCTCGACCGTCTCGCCGCCGGCCTCGGCCGGGCCGCTCGACACCCGCAGCGTGTAGAGGTGGGGGCTTTCGGCTGACCACGGCTGAGCATCCGCCACCGCAATCTCAACGCCGGGCGTCACCGCGAGCCCCAGTTCGACAAGCTCAATCGAGGCGACGGATGCTGCGCTCACGTCAACCCGCAGGCTCGCCCCGCTCGGCCCCCAGCCGGCGACCACGTGCACGTCGTCGATGGCGAGTGCGGGCCGCTCGCGCAGGGTGACGGAGCGGATGATGCCGGGGTTCCACCACTCGTCTTGGTCTTCGAGGTACGAGGCCGCACTGAAGGTGTGCACGCGCACGACGAGAACGTTCGCGGCGGCGAGCAAGCCGCTCACGTCGAAGACGGTGGGCAAGCGGCTGCCGCGCGTCGAGCCCACGAACGTGCCGTTGAGCCACACGTCGCCCGCACCCTCGACGCCCTCGAAGCGGAGGTGCGCCCGCGCGGGCACGGCGTCGAGCGTGAACCGCAGACGGTGGTCGCCGAGCGGGTTCTCGTCAGGCGGGAAGGGTGGGTCAAGCGGGAACGGGTACTTGACATTCGTGTAGGCCGGGGCTCCGTGCGGGCCGCCGACGGTCGCGTCGTGCACGGGCATCGTGAAGCTCGACGGCACCGCGATCGTGCCCCAGTCGCTGTCATCGAAGTCGGGGCTCTCGATGCCCGTGGGCGCCGCCGCCACGGTCGGCGACCAGCGGAAGCGCCAGTGCCCGTCGAGCGGCAGCACCATGGCGTCGGTGCGCATCGTCGCCGTGGCTGGGAGCGCTCCCGGAGCGGGGCGTGGGTCAGCAAGCGGGTGCGGGTGGGTCATCAAGCACTCACGTTTCGGAATCGGACGGTGCGCAGTTGGAACGCGCGGAAGGGTAGATCGATGTTCTCACCTTCGCCCCGCGGTTCGCCGCTCAGCGCTCGCTCGAGCAGGTCAGTCGACTCGATCACCTCGGCGGTTCCGGCGAGGGTCAGGGTCGTCGTCGCGCGACCGCCGCGCGACTCATAGAGCCGCACGACGAGGTCGCCACTGCCGTCACCCGCGAGCTTGACGGTCTCGATCACGACCGCGGGGTTGCTGCTCGTGACGATCGGGGCGATGGGTGCCGCGGCGCGCACGGCCCGCAGGGGTGTGGCGAGGTCATACCCGAGAGCCACGGCATCGCCGATCGTCGCGCCGGGCGCGATGCGAAAGCGCATGACGTGCTCGCCCTGGTCACTCTCCGGGTCAGGAAAGAGCGGGGCCCGCAGCAGCGAGAACCGCACGGTCGTCGTGGTGCCGCCGTCGGCGCGCGTGTCGCGTGAGACGTCGTAGCCATAGGTCGAGTCGTTCGCGATCGCCACGCCATAGCCGGGCTCGCCGAGGTGCACGAAGCGGTGTTGGCAGGCCTCGAACCGCGCGGCATCCCAACTGGTGTTGGTGTGGGTTGCGCGGAAGAGGTGTCCGAACTGCGTCTCGGCCGCGATGCGGTCGGCGTGCACGTCGAGCGGCATCGCGAGCTTGAGAATCTTCTCGCGCTCGCGCCAGTCGACGCGGTTCTCAATCTCGAGCGCCGAGGCGCCCGCCCGCAGCACGAGCCGCTGCTCAATCGTCGAGGCGCCAACGCGGCGCACGGTCACGACCGCGGCCTCGCCCGCCGACTGCACGACGTCGCGCTCGTCGACCTCGAGCAGCTCGGTGACGGTGCGCTTGTAGTGCGCGTCGAGATCCCACGCGTCCCAGAGGTTGGGCAAGTCGCGGTGCAACCGCAGCACGTTCGCGGGGCTGTCGGGCGCGATGGACTCGCGACCATCGGCGTGCGCGATGAGCGAGGTCAGGTGACCCCGCGCATCCACGACCGCCCGAATGATGCCGTTGTCGAGCACCGTGGCACCCTCGGCGGCCTCGGTCGCCGTGACCGACGGATGCTCGGCCTCGCGCACCGACGCACCCAAAGCCGGCACACCCGCGCGCGCAAACGGCGACGCGTTGACGACAAGCTCGTGGTCGCCACCCTGCCCGGCGAGCGCCGCGAGAGCCTCGGCGATGATGCCCTCGAGAACCTCGGTCACGGCCGCGTGGCGCTGCTCGGCCTCGCGGTGCACCCAGGCGATCGAACTGCCCGGCAAGATGTCGTGAAACTGCAGCAGCAGCACGGTCTGCCAGGCGCGGTCGAGCGCCTCGGCGGGGTACTCAAAGTCAGTGCGCAGCGCGGCCGTCGAGGCCCAGAGCTCGGCCTGCCGCAGCAGCGACTCGTTGCGGCGGTTGCCCTGCTTGGTGCGCAGTTGCGAGGTGAAGACGCCGCGGTGCAGCTCGAGGTACATCTCGCCGCTCCACACGGGAGCCTGCGGGTACTCGGCTTCGGCTGCTTCGAAGAAGTCGCGCGAGCTGCCCATCGTGACGCGCGGCGACCCTTCGAGGTCGGCCGTGCGGTGCGCCGCCGCGATCATCTCGCGCGTGGGCCCGCCGCCGCCGTCGCCCCAGCCGAAGGGAACGAGCGACATCGTCGCGCGGCCCTTCTCGCTGAAGTTGGCTTCGGCGTGCGCGAGCTCTTTGCCCGAGATTTCGCTGATGTAGGTGTCGACGGGCGGAAAGTGCGTGAACACGCGCGTGCCGTCGATACCCTCCCACCAGAAGGTGTGGTGCGGCATGGTGTTGATCTGGTTCCACGAGATCTTCTGCGTCAAGAACCAGCGCGAGCCGGCGCTCGCAACAATCTGCGGAAGCGAGCCGGAATACCCAAACGAGTCGGGCATCCACGCCTCTTCGCACTCGACGCCGAACTCGTCGATGAAGAACTGCTTGCCCGCGATGAACTGTCGGGCCATGGCTTCGCTGCCGGGCATGTTGGTGTCACTCTCGACCCACATGCCGCCGACGGGCGCGAACTGGCCGGCCGCCACCTTCTCTTTGATGCGGGCGAAGACCTGCGGGTGGTGCTCTTTCATCCACTGGTACTGCTGCGCGCTCGAGCACGAGAAGACGAAGTCGGGGTGCTGGTCCATCAAGTCCATGACGTTCGTGAACGTGCGCGCACACTTGCGCACGGTCTCGCGCAGCGGCCACAACCAGGCCGAGTCGATGTGGGCGTGACCCGTCGCGAGCACGCGGTGGGCGCTCGCGTGCGCAGGCTTCGCGAGCACCGCGGCGAGCGCCGCTCGACCCGCTGCTGCGGTGTTCGGGATGCCCTCCGGGTCGAGCACGTCGAGCATGTCTTCCAGCGCACGCAAGATCTCGTGGCGGCGTGACGAGCCGGTGGGCAGCTCGGCCATGAGGCCGCGCAGCGTCCAGACATCTTGCAGCAGCTCCCACACGGTTTCGTCGAGCAGGGCCACGTCGAGCTGGGCCAGCGAATAGAGCGGCTCGTCGGGCGCGGTCTCCCACTGGCCGTAGGGCGTGGGGTCGAAGGTGTATTCGCCCGCGACGTCAGGGTTGGCGGCGGCCTCGATGTAGACGTCGATCGCGGTCTGGCCGGGGGCGACCGGCAGGTACGAGTTGAGCGGCGCGATCGACTTGATGAGCGTGCCGTCGGGCCGATAGGCCAAGCCCTCGGCCTGAAACCCCGACCGCGAGCGGTTGTAGCCGAAGTCGACGAGCACTTCGATGCGCGTGCCCGCCGGCGGCGCGGGCACCCACTCGGCGGGCACCTCACCCGTGACGTGCAACCACACCGTCGACCACGCGCGGCCCCAGCGCCAGCCGAGCGGCACGGGCTCGAACGGCTGCCCCACCGCGGTCTCGAAGGGCACCGGCTCGCGCTCGACCTGCCAGGCGGTCGCGGCGAGCGGCCGGGCATCCCGATACAGCGCAGTCGTCAGATGATCGCGCACGAAGCGATCGAGGCGGGCTTCGACGAGGGCGTGGTCGTTGTGCATGGCGAGCTTTCGAGTGGAGTTAGCGGCGGGGAGTAAGGAGCAGCAGCCACGAGGTGACGGGCTCGTCACCGAGTGGCACGAGACCTTCGACGTCGAGTTCGGCGCCCGAAATGCGGCGCACGTCACCGTCGGCGAGGTCGGTCACAAGGTAAAGGGTGTCGGGCTCGAGGCCGCGCGGCCAGACGGGGTGAGGCCGCACGCCTCCGTCGAGCACGAAGACGGCGAGCAGCACGCGGCCGTCGGGCAGGTCGATCTGGATGCTCGGCGCGCGCTCACCCCACCCACCCCGCACGGGGCTCGCGGTCAGGGGTTGCAGCACGCCGTCGCGCACGAAGGGCTCGACCTCGCGCTGGAACAGGTCGACGTGTGTGCGCAGCCGGTCGATCAGTTCTGGACGCAGTTCGGGCAGCCGCAGGCTCACGCCGAAGCGGTGCAGCATCGCCGCACGCAGCATCGTGTCGAACTCGTCCACCGTCACGGTCGACCAGTCGCGCCACGCGGGCGGGTAGTCGCCACGCCACTGCGACCACGACCAGTGCAAGATGCCCACGGGCGGCAGCAGGTTGCGCACGCCCCACAGCACCTGCAAGTGGTGCTCGGTGTAGTCGGGGTCGCTCAAGAAGAAGGCGTGCACGTGGCGCGCAAGCCCGAGGTCGATGCGCAATCCGCCCGACGAGCACGACTCGAGCATGAGGTCGGGGTGCCGCGCGCGCAGCTCGTCGAGCACGGCGTAGAGGCCCTCATAGTGGCGCAGCAGCCCATCGCCCGCGCCGTGCCCGTGGTCGGTGCGCGTGCAGCCCGCGTCGGGGTCGATGTTGAAGTCGAGCTTGATCCACCGCGCGCCCGTCGTGGTGATGAGCGTGCTCATTGATTCGAGCACGTGCTCGCGGCCGGCCGGCGAGCCGAGGCACACGTAGCCCAAAAACGTGGGGTCGGCGGGGTCGAGCGATTCGGTCTGCACGCGATACGAGGGGTCAGCGCGCCGACCCTCGACCGAGTGCGCCATCGCTTCGGGGTGGGCGGCGCGCAGCAGCGAGTTCGCGCCGACGGCTTCGGCCTCGATCCACATGCCCGGCAGTACGCCCGCGTCACGGATGCTCTGCCCCAGCGCCTCGAGTCCCGACGGAAACCGCGCCGTGTTGACGCTCGACCAGTCGCCGCGTTGCTCTTGCCAGTAACTCGTGGGGTCGGCGGCGCCGAACCAGCCGGCGTCGACCGTGGCCACCTCGATCCCCACCTCGGCCGCGACGCGCGCGTTGGCCGCGATGACCTGCTCGTCGACTTCCTGGTCTTCGTAGGGCCACCAGTGGTTCCACTCGACGGGCAGAGAATCGGTGAACTCGGTGCGGGGCAGCCAGTTGGCGGCGACGGCGCGCTGCAGGGCGACGGCGGCCGCATCCAGCGAGGGCGCCACGGTCAGCACCACGCTCGGGGCTGTCACCGATTCGCCCGGCGCGAGGTCGACCCAAAACTGCCACGGCGAAATGCCCGCAGTGATGTGCCCGCCGGCCATCGCGTGAATGTGCCAGTTGCCGCTGTAAGCGGGGGCCACCGTGAGAGACGCGGCCGGTTCGCCTTCGCCGGGGCCCCGACCGGAGCCGCCGCGCACGGGCCCGCGCTCGAGACCGAGCCACGGAATCATGCCGTGCGAGCTGCGCCCCGAGCGGCTCTCGAGCACGAGGTGATGGCCCGCGTGCCCCTGCAGCGGTCGAAACTCGTCGCCCCACGCACTCGTGAAGCCGTTCGTGCGCCAGGCCGGGCCCGTGACGAGCGAGAGCGGATCCATGCGCGTAATCGTGAGCGGATGCTCGCCCTCGTTGCGCAGCGTCAGCGCGAACTCCCACACGGGTTGGCCGGCGACCCGGCGCGCGCTCCACGCAGCATGCAGGCTCGTGCCCTCGCCGGTGTCGGCCAGCGTGCCCTCGATCGTGACGAGGTCGCCCTCACCGCCGATGCGCGGGTCGACCCAGTGATCGACGGGCCGACGGTCAACCTCCACGAGAAGGGCCGCCGCATCACTCAGAATGGTGTCGTCGAGCGTGACCGCAAGGCGCCCCCCATCGTCTGAGCGGGCGCGCACCATTGCGTCGGTCATATCGAGGTCCTCACCTGTAGTCTTTAGATCATACCTAAAGGGCGCGTGCGCGTGGCATGTGCCTGAACCCTCCCATCGAAAGAGCAACGCTCGTGGCAACAATCCCCTCCTCTCCCGCCCCGCTTCGCGTTGGCGTTATTGGCCTCGGCATGGGTGCCGTGCACCTCGAGGCCTACGCCGCCATGCCCGATGTTGAGGTGGTTGCCCTTGCCGGTAAAGAAGAGGCGCGGCTCGCCGAGCTGGGCGCGCAATTCGGCGTGCGCCACTTGCTCGCCGACTGGGCCGACCTCGTGACGCTGCCCGACGTCGACGCCGTGAGCATCGCCACCCCCAACGCGCTGCACCACCCCATCACGATGGCGGCGCTCGCGGCCGGCAAGCACGTGTTCTGCGAGAAGCCCATCGCCATCGACACTGCCCAGGCGAAAGAGATGGTGCAGGCCGCGCGCGACAACGACCGCGTGCTCGAGGTGGCGTTCAACCACCGGCGCCGTGCCGACGTGCAATATGCCCGCACCTACCTGACAAGTGTCGGCATCGGGCGGGTCTATCACTCGCGCGCCTCGTGGCGTCGGCGCGCAGGCATTCCCGGCTTGGGCTCGTGGTTCACGAGCAAGGCGATGGCGGGCGGCGGCGCGCTCATCGACCTCGGCCCGCACGTGCTCGACTCGCTGCTGTTCTTGCTCGGCGAGCCGCGCGTCGTCTCGGTAAGCGCCGTCACGCATGGCGCGCTCGGCCGCGCGGGCTATGGCTCGTGGGATCGCGCCGACCAAATGTCGAGCGCGAAAGGCGCCTTCGAAGTCGACGACCTCGCGAGCGCCCTCTTTCGCCTCGACGACGGCTCGAGCGTGGCCTTCGAAATCAGTTGGGCCGGCCACGGGGTCGACACCGACGACATCTCGATCGAACTGCTCGGCATCGAGGGTGGGCTGCGCCTCTTCATTCCGCAGTATTCGAGCGATGACACGCTGCGCATCTACCGCGACGAAGCCGGCGCACCCGTGACGATTACGCCCGAGGTGCACGTGGTCGGGGGCGAGCATCCCTTGGTCATTCGCGAATTTGTCGACGCCATTGCCAGCGGCGACT
>CALRWH020000098.1:0-8954 GCA_943371805.1 Pseudomonas synxantha
CGCGGGAGCCGTCGTGCTCGCGTTCGGAGTCGTGGGACTGTTTCCGGCTGCGATCGTGCTCAGCGTTCTCGGGGCACTCGCGGTGCTGCCGATTCGCTCGGTTCGCTGAGTCGAGCCCCAGTAGGCTCGCGGGAGAATTGCTGGCCGACCCGTGCCGGGCAACGAGGCCCGCGCGCGCGTGAAGTGAGGAGAATCCATGACTTGGCGCATGCCCGCAGAGACGGCCCCGCACGACCGCATTTGGATGGCGTTTCCGCGTGAGGGTGAGGTGATGGGCGACTCGTCCGCCGCGCGCGAGTCGACCTATGCCGCGTGGACGGCCGTGGCCCACGCGATCGTGCCGTTCGAGCCCGTGACGATGGTCGTCGACCCCAGCGAGCGCGAGCGCGCCCGCCGCATGCTGAGCGCCGAGATCGACATCATCGAGGCTCCGCTCAACGACTTTTGGATGCGCGACTTCGGCCCCACGTTCGTCATCGATGACGTCACGGGTGAGCTCGGCGGCGTCGACTGGATCTTCAACGCCTGGGGTCAAGGCGCCGACTGCGACGACGACGCGCTCATCGCCGCGCGCATTCTCGACGAGCTCGGCGTGACGCGCGTCTCGAGCGTTCTCGTCAACGAGGGCGGGGGTATCCACGTCGACGGCGAGGGCACCGTGCTCGTCACCGACACCGTGCAGCTCGACCCCGACCGCAACCGCTGGGCCACGAAAGAGCGCGTCGAAGCCGAGCTTGCCCGCACGATCGGCACGACGAAGGCGATCTGGCTGCCGCGCGGCCTCACGCGCGACTATGACGAACTCGGCACGCGCGGGCACGTCGACATCGTTGCCACCTTCGCGAGCCCCGGCCGCGTGCTCGTGCACGCGCAGCACGACCCCGCGCACCCCGACCACGCGGTCATGCCCGCCATCTACGACGCCCTGCGCCAGGCGACCGACGCGCGGGGCCGAAGCCTCGAGCTCATCGAGTTGCCGGCGCCCGCGCAGTTGCGCGACGAGGAGGGCTTCGTCGACTACAGCTACGTCAACCACCTGGTCGTCAACGGCGGCATCATCGCGTGCGGGTTCGATGACGAGGTGGCGGATGCTCGCGCCCGTGACACGCTCGCCGAGGCGTACGGCCGCGAGGTCGTGACGGTCGACGCCCGCGAGATCTTCGCGCGCGGCGGCGGAATCCACTGCATCACGCAGCAGCAGCCCCGCGGCGCGGAGAGCGCCGCGCGATGAGCCGAGACGCTCGGCCCATCGAGTTGGTCGAGACGGACATCGTCACTCTGGCCGCGATGTTGGCCGCGGGCGAGACAACCGCCGTTGACCTCGTGCAGGGCTACCTCGATCGCATCGCGGCCTTCGACCGCGAGCCGTCGAGCGATGGCACGCGCCCCGCGCTGAACGCCGTGGTGGTCGACAACCCGGCGGCGCTCGACGAGGCGCGCGCGAGTGACGCGCGGCGAGCATCCGGTGCCGCCCTCGGGCCGCTCGACGGTATTCCGTACCTCGCGAAAGACAGTTACATGGTGCGCGGCCTGACGGTCGCGAGCGGCTCGCCCGCCTTTGCCGAGCTCGTGGCGCAGCACGATGCCTTCACGGTCGAGCGCTTGCGCGCGGCCGGCGCGATCTGCCTGGGACTCACAAACATGCCGCCCATGGCCAACGGCGGCATGCAGCGCGGGCTCTACGGCCGCGCCGAGAGCCCCTACAACCCGGCGTACTTGACGGCTCCGTTCGGCTCGGGCTCGTCGAACGGATCAGGCACCGGGCTCGCGGCGAGCTTCGCGGCCTTCGCGCTCGCCGAAGAGACGTGGTCGAGCGGCCGCGGCCCCGCGAGCAACAACGGCCTGTGCTGCTACACCCCGAGCTGGGGCGTGATCTCGGTGCGGGGCAACTGGCCGCTCGTGCCCACGATGGACGTTGTGGTTCCCTACACGCGCACGATGGCCGAGTTGCTCCTCGTGCTCGATGCGGTCGTGGCCGACGACACCCAGACCCGCGGAGACTTTTGGCGGGTGCAGCCGTGGGTGAGCATCCCGCCGTCATCGACGCTGCGGCCCGAGTCGTACCCCGCGCTCGCCGACCCGGCCGCGCTGCAGGGTGTGCGCCTGGGCGTGCCGCGCCTCTACATCGGAGACACCGACAACGACGACCCGATCGAGACGCGGCCGACCGTCATCGCCCAGTGGCAGAAGGCGCGAGCCGATCTCGAGGCGGCGGGCGCGACCGTCGTCGAGGTCGACTTTCCGGTCGTCACGAATTACGAGAGCCGCGGGCGGGCGGATGACCGCTCAATGGTCGCGCGCGGCCTGGTTCCCCCGCACTTCGCCGACCACGAGCTCTACGAACTGAGCATGTGGGGGTGGGACGAGTTCTTGCAGGCGAACGGTGACCCCGCGCTGCACCGGCTTGCCGATGTGGACCCTGAGCTGATCTTTCCGACCCCGCCCGGCTCGCTGCCCGGGCGGTACGACGATCATCTGAGCCGCTTCGCGCCCGAAGATGTTCCGCTGGAGGACTACGTGCACCGCGCCCGCGCGACGGGTGTGTCCGCTCTCGAGAGCATCCCGACCATCGCCGAGGGCGTGCGCGGACTCAACGAGACGCGTCGCCGCGACCTCGAGGCCTGGATGGACGAGCTGGGCCTCGACGCCGTCGTCTTTCCGGCGGTCGCCGACGTGGGGCCCGCCGATGCCGACGTCAACCCCGCGAGCGCCGAGCTGGCCTGGCGCAACGGAACGTGGGTCGCGAACGGCAACCTCGTGCCGCGGCACCTCGGCATCCCGTGCGTTCAGGTGCCGATGGGGCTCATGGCCGACATCGGCATGCCGATCGGCCTCACCTTCGCGGGCCGCGCGTGGGATGACTCTCGGCTGCTCGCTTTTGGCGCCGCCTTCGAAGCCTCGGCCACTCGGCCCGGGTCCGCTCTCGGTGGCACGCGCGTGCCGCCCCCGCACACCCCGGAGCTGTCATGAGCGAGAAAACCCCCGAGAACACCCGCGCAATCGAAGACACGATCGTCACTGACTTCTCGACGCGCATGAGCTACGGCTCGTATCTCGCGCTCGATGAGTTGTTGCAGCTGCAGCGCCCGATCAGCGAGCCCGAGCACCACGACGAGCTGTTGTTCATCATCCAGCACCAGACGAGCGAGCTGTGGATGAAGCTGCTGCTGCACGAGGCGCGCTCGGCCCGGCAGTGCCTCATCGACAATGACCTCGGCGGCGCCCTCAAGCGCATCGCGCGCATCAAGCACATTCAAGAGGCGCTCATTCAGCAGTGGAGCGTGCTTGCGACGCTCACGCCCACCGAATACGCCGAGTTCCGCGGCTTTCTCGCGAACTCCTCGGGCTTTCAATCGCACCAGTACCGCGCGATCGAGTTCATTCTCGGCAATAAGCACGCGGGCATGTTGAGCGTCTTCGAGAGCGACCCCGAGGCTCACGCCGTGCTCAGCGGGTTGCTGCACGAGCCGAGCCTGTACGACGAGTTTTTGCGCTACTTGGCGCGGCACGGCGTTGCAATTCCCACGAGCGTGCTCGAACGCGACGTCACGAAGGCCCACGTCTTCACGCCCGAACTCGTGCCCGTGTTCGTTGAGATCTACGAGGGCGCCCACGGCCCCGACGAATCGAACTGGCGCGTCTACGAGGCGTGCGAAGAGCTCGTCGACCTCGAAGACAACTTTCAACTCTGGCGCTTCCGGCACTTGCGCACGGTGCGTCGCACGATCGGCTTCAAGCGCGGCACGGGCGGCTCCGCGGGCGTCGACTTCTTGCAGCGCGCGCTTGATCTCACGTTCTTTCCCGAGCTTTACGCCGTGCGCACCGAGATCGGCCAGCCGTGACCCCGAAGGCGATGGATGCTCCTCCCGCCGTCTTCCGCGTCGCCGACGCCTGGCGCGGCACGTGGATGGGCCCGAGCCTCGTGCGCCGTGGAGGAGGCACCCTGCACTACGTCGGCCCCTCGTCGGCCGCTGACCCTGCGGGCGTCGTCGACCTCCCCGGAGTGCTGCTGCCCGGCTTCACCGACCACCACGTGCACGTGCAATTGCACCCCGGCGATGCGCTCGAGCCGCTCGCCGCCGGCGGCTTCTCGCGCGTGATCGACCTCGGGGGCGACCCCGATGTGCTCGCCGTGCTCGCCGAGCCCGACCCTTTTGCCGCGACACTGGAGTTTGCCGGCGCCTTCTTGACCGCTCCGGGTGGCTACCCGAGCGACCGGGCGTGGGCTCCGGCGAACTCGTGGCGCGAGATCGCCTCGGCCGATGACGCCGAGCTTGCGGTGGCGGAGCAGGTGGCGGCAGGGGCATCCCGCATCAAGATCGCGCTCAATGCGAGCGCGGGGCCGGTGTGGGACGACGCGCTGCTCGCCGAGGTCATCGCCGAAGTGCGTGCCGCGGGGCTCCCCGTCGTTGCGCACGTCGAGGGTGTGGGCCACGCGGCTCGCGCGATCACGGCTGGCGTCGACGTGCTCGCGCACGCGCCGTTCAGCGAGGTGCTACCGGCAGCGCTCGTCGAGCACGCCGTCGCCCAGGGCCAGCGATGGGTCTCGACCCTCGCGATTCACGCCCCCGCCGAGCGCGCCATCGCGATCGAGAACGTGCGGGCCTTTTCGGCGGCCGGCGGCGAGGTTCTCTATGGCAGCGACCTCGGCAATGGCGAACAGCCGCTCGGCCTCAACGCGGCCGAGCTCGCGGCGCTCGTCGAGGCGGGCTTCGACGAGACGGCCGCGCTGCGCTCGCTCGTCGGCGGATTCGGCCGCGGCCGCTGGAAGCGCCGCGTGACGTGGATGCCCGCCCGCCCGGCCACCCCGCTCGACATCGTCGACGCGGTGTCGCTCAGTGTCGGCGACCTCGAGGGTGCGGGCGCCGAGCGGCCTTAGCTCTGAACGACCGGCGCGCCCCAGCCGTCGTACTCGCCGTGATTCGCCGCGACGACGGCGAACACCTCGTGCACCATGCGGTCAGCGGTCTCGACGTCGACGGTCGCGAGCTTGGCCGCGCGCAGCACGGCCCGAAAGACGCGGCGGCGAGTGACCGTCACGCTGTAGCCAAGCTTCTCGAGGGCGGTGCTCGCCGAGCGAGCATCTTTGATGGCCGCGAAGTCGGCGAAGTGCTCGACCTCGCGAGCCACGTCGACATCGTCACGCATCTTGATGCGCTGACTGAACTGCTCGACGTTGCAGGTCAGGTGCGACTGAATATCACCCACTCGCGCGATGCTAGACCAGGATGGTGCTGACCGCACAACCCGCGGTCACCCCCGCACTGCCACAAGCGGTGCTCACCCAGGAGGAGCCTCATGACCACTGCACCCCTGCCGCTCTTCACGCACGAGCGCGTGACGACCGTGACAGGCCCACGTTCGGGCTTGCACATCACCGTGGCCTTGCACTCGAGCGCCATTGGCCCAGCGCTCGGCGGCTGCCGCTTGTGGACTTATGAGCACTGGCTCGACGGCGTCGCCGACGCCATGCGTCTCGGTCAGGCCATGACGATGAAGAACGCGCTCGCCGACATTGGGGCGGGCGGCGGCAAAGCCGTCATCGCGCTTCCGCCCGGTCGCCTTCTCGACCCCACTGAGCGACGGGATGCCCTGCTCGACCTCGGCGACCTCGTTGAGTCGTTCGGCGGCGCGTACATCACGACCGAAGACGTGGGAGTCACCGAGCACGACATGCTCGTCGTGCGCGAGCGGACGCAGCACGTCGTCGGCCTGCCCGCCGCCGATGGCGGCGCGGGTGAACCGGCCGCCGGTACGGCGCTCGGCGTGTTCGCCTCGATCGAGCAAGTTCTGCTCGCGGTCTTCGGCTCGACCGACATCGAGGGTCGTAGCTTCGTCATCTCGGGCCTCGGGCAAGTGGGCTCGCGACTCGCGCGGCGACTCGCCGAGGCGGGCGCCGTGCTGACCGTGACCGACATCAACCCGAGCGCTCTCGCGATCGCCGACCAGCTTGGCGCGACCTGGATCGACGCGGCCGACGCGGTGTCGACGCCCGCGGATGTGTTCGTGCCGGCGGGCCTCGGCGGAATCCTGACCGCGCCCGTGATCGAGCAGCTGCCTGTGCGCGCCGTGTGCGGGCCGGCGAACAACCCGCTTGCCGAGCGCAGTGGGGCTGACGCGCTGGCGGCGCGGGGCATCCTGTATGCCCCCGACTATGTCGTCAACGCCGGGGGAGTCATTCACCTCGCCTTGACCGAGCGCGGCGAGAGCCCCGAGACCGTCGATGCGCGGCTGCGCGCCATCGGGCACACGCTCGCCGACGTGCTCGCCCTCGCGACCCTCGAGGGCATCACGCCCCTCGATGCGGCCGACCGCCTCGCCCTCGCACGGGTGGCCGCAGCCCGCGCATGACCGAGATCGACGACTACATCGCTGCGGCGCCCGAGGCAACACGCGAGCGCCTGACGGCGGTGCGCGAGGTGCTGCTGCGGTGCATCCCGAACGGCACCGAGGCGTTTCGCTACGGGATGCCCGCCGTCATGATCGACGCCCGCCACGGCCTGCACTACGCGCACTGGAAGCAGCACCTCGCGCTCTACCCGATCTACCGGGGTGATGAGCAATTCGAAGCCGCGGTCGGGCCGTATCGCGCGAAGACCGACTCGGTGCACTTTTCGCACGCACAGCCATTGCCGCTCGGCGTGATTGAGGTGATCGCAACGGCACTCGCCGCGCGCGACTAGAGCGAAGCGAGCACGAGCGCGGCCGAGGCCACGACGAGCCCGAGCACTTGCCAGCGGGTCATGATCTCGCCGAGAAAAACGCGGCCGATGATCGCCGTGAAGACGGGGGCGGCGGGCGCCAGAATCGCGAGCAGTACGAGGTCTCCCGTTTGCAGCGCGAGCACAAGGAACAGGTTGCCGAGAATGTCGGCGGCTCCCGTAGCCATCGGAAAGAGCACGTACCGCGTGCGGAAGTGACCGCCCACGGTGCGGGCACCCTGGCGGTAGAGCATCCACCCCAGCAGCACCATGGCGACGGTCGTGACACCGAAGCGGGCCCCGACGATGGGCCAGAGCCCGTCGGCCGAGGGGGTCGCGTTGATCGTGACGATGAATCCCGTGAAGAGCGTGGCCGCGATGGCCGCGAACAGCGGGCCCTTCAGGCTGGGCCGCACGCCGTCGACCGGGGGTCGGTAGGTCACGAGCAGAATCGCGATGAGCCCGAGCGCGAGCCCCGCACCGCGCAAGGGCGTGATCGAATCGCCCATAATGACGCCCACGAGCACGAGCAGGCCCGTGCCGACAACCGCGAGCACGGCGCCCGCGATGCCGACGGGCCCAATCGCGAAGGCGCGATAGGCAATCGGGAGGCCGCTGCCGCCGAGTAGGCCCGCGGCGAAGCCGAGCCAGAACCCCGGCCAGCTCGGCGTGCCGGGCACGACGAGCGCGAGCAGCAGGGCAACGACGATGGTCGTCGGGCCAGCGATGGCGACCACGATCGCGAGGGGCATGCGCCGGGCCGCGACGCCACCCATGACGTTGCTGATGGCAATGAAGAGCGCGTTGATGAGGATGTAGACGAGCGCCATGCGAACACCTTCGCGCCGAGAGAAATGGCCGCCGAACTTGCTCGGGAGTCGCCGCGCTCAGCCTACCGAGCGCGGGGTGGCCCGCCGCGCCCTGTACGGTTGCGCACGTGAGCACTCTCGACGCGGCCTTCGACATTCTGCAGTGCCCGAGCTGCGGCGAGCCGCTTGCTCCGGCCGACGGCGGTGCCTCGTGCACCAACCGCCACCACTTCGACCAGGCTCGCCAGGGCTACTTGAGCTTGCGTGCCGCGCACAAGGGCAAGGGTGCGCCCGCCAGTGGCGACACGGTCGAGATGCTCGAGGCGCGCGAGCGCTTTCAAAGCGAGGGCTGGCACGACGAGATTCGCGACGCCGTGCTCGCGGCCGTGCCGACGGATGCGCGGGGCTGGCTTGCCGATCTCGGGGGCGGTACCGGCTGGTACGCCGCCGCGGTGCTGGATGCTCGCCCTGACCTGCGCGCGGTCGTGCTCGACGCCTCGGCACCCGCCGTGCGCATCGCGGCCCGCGCGCACGAGCGCTTGGCCGGCGTGAGCGCCGATGTCTGGGCCGGAATTCCGCTGCGCGACGCGAGCGTTGCCGTTGCTCTGCGCATCTTCGCGCCCGGCAGTGCCGCCGAAGTGCGACGCATTCTGGCTCCCCGCGGCACTGCCGTGTTCGTCGTGCCGCACGCTGATCACTTGCGCGAGCTGGGTCACGGGCTCAAGCTCATGAAGGTGCCGGCGGGCAAGGCAGAAGAGGCGGCGGCGAGCATCCCCGATGCCCACGTCGTGAGCGTGCACGAGGTGCGTCAGCGCGTGCAGCTCTCGGTTGAGCAGGCTCTCGACGCCGTGTTCATGGGCCCCAACGCGTTTCACCAAGACCGTGCGAAGGTCGAGAAGGTGCTCGCCGAGTGGCAAGCGCCCATCAGCGTGACGATCGCGGTGTCGATCGTGACCCTGCAGCTCGAGGCGTAACCCGGGGGATATCCCCCCTGGGGTTCGTGGGTCGGCCGGATGCCGCGGCGCGCGTTACTTCGCGAGGCTGAGTTCACGCTCGCAGCACCGTGCTGCGTGGCAGTCTGACCTCAGGAGAAACCCATGACCACCGCACCTGTGACCCCCGCGGCGGCGCCCACTGCGGCGCCGGCAGCCGCCACGAGCTGGAGCTACGGCGCCCTCTGGCGTCGCGTACCGCGCGCGCTCGGCTATTTGATTCCGACGTTTGTCATTGCCATCGTCGTAATGAGCGTGTTGAGTTCGATCTTCTCGACGGCCGTGAGCCTGCTCATCGTCATCGTCGGCATCTTCCTCATCTCGCTCACTCTGCTTCTCGCCCGCTACACGGGCCAGTTCGAGATCGCTCGCTTGCGCTTGTCGGGCGAAACACCCATCACCGAACCGGTGTGGCCGGCTGACCCGACGGCCGTGTGGTGGAAGTGGTGGCT
>CALRWH020000099.1:0-8686 GCA_943371805.1 Pseudomonas synxantha
GGGGTAGTAGTACGCCACACCCCGAACATCGGTAAAGAAGGCCCGGATGCCCGGCTCAAACCGCGCGCGCGTGAACGTCACCGTGTCACCAAAGCAGGGCGAGTCGACCTGCACGGTCAGATACGGGGAACCCGGTGCGGCCTGGCTGATCGAGCGCACGAGCGACGACGGAGGGCCCGACGCGAAGTCCCAGTCAGGAAGCACCGGCAATGGAACGGTCCCGCTCCAAGTCGAGGTGATCCCCGCCACCTGCTCGTAGCTCGCCGCGCGCCGCACAACCGCCGACTCGATCGCCGGAGCAAGTTCGTACGCGCGTCCGTTCATGACCAGAGTCGTGTTGGCGGTAATCGGGCACGCGGTGCCGTTGGCGAGCTGACCGGGTACGCCGCCGGTGACGACGATCGTCGGCTGGGCATCCCCCACCGGTCGATACACGAGGCCGGGAATGTAGCCCACGCGGTACGCACTCGAGATGAGCTTGCCCTGCTCGGTCTCGAGTCCGCGTCGAACGGTCGAATACAGCACGCTGGCGAACGCCTGGCACGCCGACAGTGATCCGTCGGGGGCCGTGGCGGCTCCGAGAGTTGCGTCGACGTCAGGATCACCGTAGAGCTCGGCCGCCGCCACGAGGTCATCGGCGGAGTCGGCGGGCACGGTGAACGTGTCGCAACTGAGTCCGGCCTGCGAGAGCGCGTAGTCCATGGCTGCCACCAGTAGGGCCTTCATGTTGCCCGAGGCGACGGCTGCCACATTCTCATGCATGGGCACCTGCGGCGGAAGACCGGTCGCGTAGGTGAAGGCGACCGCGACCGCCATGCTGGTCACCGAATCGCAGGCTTTCTTGGCATCAGACGATGCTGCACCGGCCGCGAGGCAGACGGGATTGATCGCATCGAGAACGTCGATCGCGGTCGAGTAGATCTTGTTGTAGATGCCGGCTACGGTGTCCCACAACTCGGTGAGCGCCTCGTAAATACCCGGCGAGATGGTGCTCACCAATCCCGCTCCAAAGCCGATCGACGCTCCGACGAATGCGCCAGCGGGGCCTCCGACCAGAAACCCGACGAAGGCGCCCATGAGGGTCGTCTGCAGCACGCAGACGAACCCGCACTTCGGCTTCGACTTCTGTTCAGCGTCGTAGATGCCGAGCTCGGCACTGTTCCTGAAGGCTGTGCGAGCCTCCTCGCAGTAGATCCAGTCGCCTGTCGGATACGACGCGAGTGCGAGCCCGAGGTCGCTACGCGCGATGTTTCCCGTCGACACCACCGTGTCACCGGGTTCGGGAGCGCCCGAGTACGTGATTCCCAACGGGGTCTGAGCGGTCGGTCCTGCCCAGGGCTCGGCGAGCCAGACCTCGGCAGGCGGGTAGCTCTGGATGTCGAAGCAGGCGCCCTGGTAGGCCTGATCCGTCGCCGACTGCGCAATTCCCTGCCGAAACTCCACTGAGGGATTAATCAGCTGAGGGGCCGTCTCATCAGTCCAGAAAGCGGACTGGGTCATGTCGATCGCGATGGGTCGCGAGGCATAGCCCTCACTGCCAGATCCGGTCGCACCGCCAACCGCGAGAGCCCGCACCGAGAGGTCGGTGATGAGTCCGTCGTTCGCCGCGAGTGCGGCCGCCGCGAGCGAGGCCGCCACGGCGTCCTCGAGCACGAGTGAGTCCGCACCGGCGAGACTGCCGGCATCGTCGCCTGCTTTCAGCGAGCGCCACTGCCACGGCCTGATCGTCGTCGTGCCGACGGAACCATCCGCCGTCGGCGTGAGCGACACGCTAATCGTACGCAACACTCCGGCAGTCGGTACGGCCGTCGACGCCGGACTAATGCGCGCCATCGACACTTGTACGAGCGCCGTTCGTAGCGCTGGGTCGAGACTCTCGACGGTGAGGGTGACCGGCGCATCCGTCGCCAGGTTGACCGCCTGCTCAACGAGCGGGTCTGTCGGCACGCTGAGATACGCATCAGCTCCCGAAACCCCACCGAGCGAGGCGGTGAGGGTGAGCGACTGAGCGGGCGCCGCCGTGCCGGGTTGGCTGGCTCCCGCTGGTTGACATGGTCCGCCCGAACCCGTCGAGCCATCGGTCGATGGCGGCTGGATGCTCGCCCTACAGAACAGCCCCGACCCCACCTGCACGGCCTCCGTGCCGTCGCGGTGCCACAGCTCAAGGTCGACCTGATCCGAGAGCTCGACCGACACGAACGAGCGAAGGTCGGCCGCGACACTCGACGGCAAGAACTCGCCGTCAGCCGACGGAACACGTTGCCAGGGGCCTCGGTCGATCGATACGTAGAGGTACGGATCGGGAACGTCGATCGACGACCACAGCACCCCGTTCACGATGATGGCGTCGCCCGACCATCCGAGGTCGGCGCACTCTTCTGGCACGGTGACCGAGATCGGTACCGATGGGCCGTTGAGCCCGCTCACGTCGTCGGTAACGCGCGGCAGGAAGGCCACGAGCGTCAGTAGGCCGATCGGAAGACCGCTCAGCCGAGTCGCTACGCCGCCGCGAACCTCACCCACCTTGCGCAGCTCAGGGCCGGCGTAGATCCACAACTCGTCATCCGGATCGGCAGCCGTCACGACGACCTCGCAGCCCTCGACGGTTGCCGTGATGCGCTCAAGCCACGAGCTGGTCGGGAGCACATAGCGAGACGGGTCATCCGCGATCGCGAGCGGCGCGACGGGCGCCACGACAGGCGTTCCGGGAGGGAGAACGGCGTCGTACGAATCCACTCGCACGCTCGGCAGCAATTGGTCGGGGGTCAGCGCGAGACGTCCGGCGATCGACGCGAGGGTGTCGCCGGGCGCCGCGCGCAATCGAGTGACGGGTGCCGGGGCATCCGTCGTCGCCGTTAACCGGGCACTGAGACCAAGGTCGGCAGGCAGGTCGAGCACTGACGTAGGCAGCAGCGCGGAGTGCGCCGCCGTGCCACTGGCGGTGATTGCGCGAGCGAGCAGCGGCCGATCACCCGCGATCGTCGGAACATGATCGAGTTCGAGCGACAGCGCAAACGAGCCGTCGCTGAGTTCTGTCTCGTCCACGTCGTGGATCGAGAGCACGAGCCGGTCGGCATCCCACAGTTCGACCGTGTCAATCGGCTCGGGCGACTGACCGATGAGGGCCACGCTGATGGTGCCGCCGCGCTCCACGGCGGGTGACGACAGCGCGGTGAGGCTGAGTGGAAACGCGCTCGGCGCCCGCTCTGCCTGCGCCGTGGGAGTCGCGAGAGGCCAGCCAAACTTGGTCACGGCAACGACCCCTGCCGCGACCAACAGGCTCATGGCAACCACGACAGCGGTCACGGCGAACCACGGCCGCTCGATCGCGGACCGCTGACGGTCGGTCGACACGGGCTACTCAGTCAGCGCGTACTGCACGCAGAGGCGACCGATCACGGTTGTGGTCGTGTCGATCGTCACTTCGATGTCCAAAAAGCCCGTGTACGGTCCGCCATCGATGCCCGCGACGGCCTCGGGGCCGACGAAAGCAAAGACTCCATCGACCTCGTCGAAGAAAAACGACCCCGTCGAGGGGGCCACATCGCCCTCGGTGGTGATGTAGGTCGACGACCAGCCGTAGGTCGGGTAGGCGTCGCCGTTGTGCGCCGCGTAGGTGAACGCGATGGTGTCGCCCGCTTCGAGCGGGTACACGTCGAGCGCGGGTTCGACGGTCAACGCGGGGTCGAGAAACAGGTCGTAGCCCTCGGTCGTCGCGGCCGAGCAGTCGAGCGCGCCGCCCGAGTCGGTCGATTCGCCGGCCGTCGTGCCGCCCTCTGCGCCATTGTCAGCGGTCGCACCGGTCGTGCACCCGGCAAGGGCGAGGGCGCTCACGAGAGCGAGAGGAACGAGAACAGCACGTTTGGTAGTGGCCATGCCGCCAGTGTGTTGCGAGAAGCGCCACACCGACAGTGGGGTTGCGGCCTATTCGTTCTCGTTCGGGATGCTGCGCACGAGCCGCGCGATGCCCACGCGCGACCCTGCCTGCCAGCGGCGCTGAATCTCCGCAACGTACTTCTCGACCGTCTTGGTACTCACCCCCAGTTCGCGCCCAATCTCGGCGTTTCCGAGCCCTGAGGCCACGCGCACGGCGACGGCCGTGAGTTGCGGCGAGAGCGGGGCGGGGCGGGGGGCATTTGCCGCCGGGAAGAGCTCAGCGATCCGCGCGGCCACCACAAATCGCGATGCCGCACCGAACGCGGCCAGCACGCGCGAGACGTGCGCGCGCACGGTGTGCTCGGACACGTGCAGGGCGGCGGCGATCTCGACATTGCGCAACCCGTCGGCGACCATGAGCGCAACTTCACGCTCGCGTGTGGAGAGCCCGCTCCACCCCGCGCCCGCTGCCGGCGGCAATCGGCGACCCGAGGCCCGCAGCTCGCGCACCGCGGCCCGGCGGGCAGCGTGGTGGCCGGTGCTCTCTGCCGCAGCGGCGAGAGCCACGAGGCGCGCTGCCCCGGAGTCAGCGTGCTCGTCGGCACGGCGCGCTCGCGCGGCGAGCACCTCGGCCTCGGCTGCCTCGACGGTTCGCCCCTCTGCGTTGGCGAGTTCGAGAGCTCGATCGGCTGCGACGAGGGCACTCGCCGGCTGCCCCTCGAGCAGTGCAATGCGCGAGATGATGCGGTGCACCGTCGACGCTGCGATCGGGTCATCGACGAGTGGCAGAGCGAGCGCCGCCCACGACTCGGCCGCGTCGGCATCGTCTTCGTCGGCCGCGGCAGCGACGAGCAGCTCGAGGCACAGCGCGCGGTCGACCGTCGTCAACTGCGACACCGCGAGGTCTCCGCCGGCCGCCAGCGCGAATCGCGCCGAGCCGCGCACATCACCGAGGGCAACGAGCCCGAAGGCGGCAAGCAAGAAGCAGCCACGCGTGAGGTAATCGCGAGGAGCCGCGGTCGATGCGACGAGCGAGTCGGCGAGCGAGCGCACCTGAACATGCTCAGCCGCATTGCCGCGCACGAGAATTTCGGTCGCGAGTCGCAGCTGGTTCGGCAGTACCTCGGTGGTGGGCGGCAACGACGAGAGGGCGTCGATGGCCTCGGCAACCCGACCTCTGAAGGTCAGCACGCGCACCCGAAGAACACCGAGGATCATGCCGAACGGATGCGCTGCTCCGTTGCGCTTGAGAAAACTGTCGAGCGCGACGGGTTCAGCCGTTAGCGCCCGCTCGGCGAGGTGCAATCGCGCACTCGCAATCGCGGCTTCCGCGACGAGGTACTGAGCGAACATCGCTAGGTCGGCTTGCGCCTCGGCCAGCAGAGGGCGGAGTTCAGGAAGTGCCTCGACGGCATCCAGCAGTGGGTCGCCGTGCGGGGCAACCGTCGCCGCCCAGCCACCGGCGAGCCCTTCGTCGAACGGACGCCCCGACTGGGCGAGCGCTCGGGCCGCCCGGGCTGTGGCTAGCAGCACCAGGTCTCCGTCGCCGCACCGCCCGAGCGCCGCATCCGCCCGTATCGCCGCCTCGTCGAAACGTGCCGACATAAAGAGCGCAAAGCTCTCGAGCGCGAGCAGGTAGGGATCGCCTGCACCGGCACTCGCATCTTGCGCCGCTCGGCAATAGACCGCGGCTTGCTCGGGATCGGAGGCAACGAGGGCGTCGAGCACGACGGCCAGATCGTCGAGCCGGCTCACCTCGAGGCCGACTGACTGGGAGAGATGCGCGGCAGCGGGGTCGAGTTGCGGATGCGCTGGCAGCGCGGGCAGAAGTGCGAGCCGCGGTTCATGAACTGCTCGCGCACGATCGGTCGCTCGCAGCGCGGGCACGGCTTGCCCTGCTGGCCGTAGGCGCGCAGCGAGTGGCTGAAGTAGCCCGAGGCTCCGTTGACGTTGACGTATTGCGCGTCGAAGCTCGTGCCACCCTCGTCGAGCGCGCGGCGAAGCACGATGCGTACCTCCTCGAGCAGCTCGCGCGCCTTGCGCGTCGAGAGCGTCTCGGTCGGCTGGTCGTAGTGCACGCGCGCCGCCCAGAGCGCTTCGTCGGCATAGATGTTGCCGACTCCGCTCACGAGCGTCTGGTCGAGCAGCGCGCGCTTGACGGTCGTGCGCTTGCCCTGCAGCCGGCGCAGAAAGGCGCGCTCATCGAAGGCGGGGTCGAGCGGGTCACGCGCAATGTGAGCAACCTGGCTCGGGATGCTCGCGAGCGGCAACCCGTACCCCGCCGCCGCGCCGTCGCGCGTCGGCAGCAGCGCATCCACGGCCATCGAGCCGAAGATGCGCTGGTCGACAAAGTCGACCCGCAGCGGGCCGTGCAGTGGATGCGTCAGCGAGAACCTGATGCGCGTGAGCGCCGCGGCCTCGGCCGAAGGGTCACGCAACAACACTTGCCCGCTCATTCCGAGGTGGGCGACGAGGGCTTCGGTAGGAGCATCCGTCGACGAATCACGCGCAGGCTCAACCGGCACCCACAGAAACTTGCCGCGCCGAACCGCTCCGCGCAGCCGCGCGCCCGTGAGGCGTTCGATGAAGTCTTCGGCGGGGCCGTCGTGTCGTTTGAGCGAACGCTCATCGAGCACCTCGACGGCGTCGATCGTGGCTCCCGAGACAGCAGGGTGCAGGCCGTGGCGCACGACCTCGACTTCAGGCAGCTCGGGCACGGTGGCGTCAGCGCCGCGCTTGCAACACGGTGCACGCTTCGAGCGCGGCTGCCATTTCGGCGTGCTTCTTGCTCGTGCCTTCGCCCGTGGCGATCGCCTCGGCGGCGATCATGACCGTGGCCGTGAACACCTTCGAGTGGTCGGGGCCGTTGTCGGTGATGGCATAGACGGGCGCGGCAATACCAAGTGCCGCGGCGAGCTCTTGCAGGGCCGTCTTCGGGTCCATGGACGTGCCAAAGCGATCGGGGTCAGCCATGAGCCCATTGACGAGGCGCAACACGAGGGCAGTCGCCTCGTCGGCGCCGCGGTCGAGATAGGTGGCGCCGATGAGCGCTTCGACGGTGTCGGCGAGAATCGACGACTTGTCCCGGCCACCCGTGAGCTCTTCGCCCTTGCCGAGCTTGAGGTGCTCGCCGAGGCCGATCGAGCGCGCCACTTCGGCGAGAGCCGCCGATGAGACGAGCGAGGCCCGACGCTTGGCGAGGTCACCCTCGGGCAGGTCGGGGTAGCTCTCGTAGAGCATGACCGTCACGGCCTGGCCGAGAATCGAGTCGCCCAAAAACTCGAGGCGCTCGTTCGTAGCGGCGCCGCCGTGCTCGTAGGCCCACGAGCGGTGCGTGAGCGCCAGTTCGAGCAATTCGGGCGCGATTGTTACCCCGAGCTCACGCTCGAGGGCAGAACGATCATCTGACGGCGTCATGCCGACAGCGAGATCAAACGTCGGCGACCTTACGGCCCTTGTACTCCATGTACAGGGGCGTGCCGGCGGAGTCTTCGACCACCTTGGCGCGGTGCGGAAGGCTGTAGACAACCTTGCCGTTCTCGACGGTCTTCACGAGGGTCGGCACAGACGCCTTCCACTGCGAGCGGCGCGAGTTCGTGTTCGAACGCGACATCTTCCGCTTGGGAACAGCCATGGTGGTTCTTCTCTCTGTCAGGCCATCACGCGCGCGCGTGTTGGTGAGGTTGTGGGGTGCAGCGCAGCCCTAGTTTTCGTCAGCCTCGCGAGCAAGACCTTCGAGCGCCGCCCAGCGAGGATCGAGCACCTCGCGGGGCTCTCGCGGGCCGGAATCTGCGAGGCGCTCACCGGTCTCAGGGTCGAGACCAGGGCAATCTTCGCGGCACACCGGCTGAAACGGGAGCGACAGCACGACAGCGTCTCGAACCACCGGTTCACAATCCACGTGATCATCGTGAACCAAGAAGTCGTACGCGTCGTCTTGAGAATACGCGAAAACCTCCTGGAATTCGACTTCGACCGCGAGCGTCACGGGGTCAAGGCACCGCACGCACTCGCCCGCTGCCGTCGTGCGCACCGAGCCCGTCACCAAGATTCCGTCGTGCAAGCCTTCGAGTCGCAGGTCGAGCTCAAGCTCGGTCCCTTGCGCAACAACGGCGATTCCGGCACCCAATTGCTCGGGCACAGCAAACGTCAGCTGCTTCTCGCGCATCTCGCCGGGGCGGTGCACAAGGTCGCGAACGTTCACGCGGTAGGGGTTGGTCGAAGAAGACATAGCCCCCCATCGTACCGCCGCGCGGCTGGGCGACGAGCGCCGGGCGGGTGCGGCTAGCGTGGAACGGCCGCGAGCATCCCTCGCCCGATCGCAAGGGGTGCCCGCGGCCTCAAGAACGGTACGTCGCTAGTTCTGCGCAACCGCCGTGAAAGCGCCGTCATACGCCTGCAAGGCGACTGCGACTTGCTCGGGAGTCACGATGCACGGCGGCACCACGTGAATGCGGTTGTCGGCCGCAAACGGCAACACATTGCGCGCCATGAGCTCGGCCTTGATGCGGTTGATGACGTCGGCGCCCACGGGCTCGCGCGTCGCGCGGTCGGTCACGAGGTCAAGGGCCCAGAACACGCCCATGCCGCGCACTTCACCGATCATGGGGTGCTTCTCGGCGAGCGCCCGCAGGCCGGGGCCCAAGTGCTTCTCGCCGATCATCTTGGCGTTGTCGACGACACCCTCGTCGGTCATCGCGTCGAGCGCGGCCACGATCGAGGCGGCGGCGAGTGGATGCCCGCTGTAGGTGAGGCCGCCCGGGAACACCCGCTCGGCAAAGTGCCCCGAGAACCGCGGCGAAAGCACGAT
>CALRWH020000100.1:0-8590 GCA_943371805.1 Pseudomonas synxantha
TCGACGAGTGCGAGCAGCGGCGACAGCTCGCCCTGCAGCTTCATTTGCTCGCGCGTGAGGCGTGCCGATTGGCTGAGAGCGGCGAGCTCGATGACGGCGTCGTCTGATGCCCGGCGCCAGGCCGCAAGGTCGCGATCGTCTCCGCGCTCGAGGCGCGCCACGATCATCGCGATCTCGGTTGCATCAGCGCGGCGCGCGGCGAGGTCGACGCACGCTGCCGTGATCGCGAGGTAGTGCTGCGCTGTATCGCGAAGGCTTACGCGCGACCCATCGAGCAGAGCGCGGGTTGCGAAGCGAACGGGGTCGGCACTGTCGGCGATGAAGCTGCCGCCGGTGCGACCCCGCCGGGTGACAATCAGGCCGCGTTCTCGCAAGGCCAGCAATGCTTCGCGCGCCGTCGCGGGGGCCACGCCGAACGCGGCGGCGAGCTCGGTCTCGGCCGGCAGTCGCTCTCCGGCGGCGAGCACGCCGCCCATGATCGCCTCGGCGATGCGGCGCTCGACGAGGGCGGCGCGCCCTTCGTCGCCGATGGGCTGAAAGACGGCGCTGTGCAGCCGGGTGGGTCGGCCCGAGCGGGGCGCGGCACTGCGGATGCTCATGGCCCCATTGTCGGGCACAAAGCCATGAGCGCTACATCGGCGTTATGCGATCGAAATAAAAGATATGAAACTATACGTTTACAGTTATTGCACCGACCAACGATGTTTCGGAGGATTACCGCCGCCATGTCCGCCCCTCATGCGACGACCGCCCCCGACGCACCCGGCCACGCTGATGCACAACGCGGGCAGGGTGGCGTCGAACTGACCGCCGTCACCAAGCGTTTCGGTGAGACCACCGCCGTTGACAACCTCACTCTTTCGGTTGAATCGGGCGAGTTCTTCTCGATGCTCGGCCCCTCCGGTTCGGGCAAGACCACCGTGTTGCGCCTCATTGCTGGCTTTGAAGAGGTCACGAGCGGCTCGATCGCGATCGCCGATACCGATGTCACGGGCGCTGCGCCCTTCGACCGCACTGTCAACACGGTCTTCCAGGACTACGCGCTCTTCCCGCACATGACGATCGCCGAGAACGTCGCCTATGGCCTTCGGGTTCGCAAGGTCGCGAAAGCCGAACAGCGCGAGCGCGTCGCGACGGCTCTGGAGCAAGTGCGCCTCACGCACGTTGCCGACCGACTGCCGCACCAGCTTTCCGGCGGCCAGCGCCAGCGCATCGCCCTTGCGCGCGCCCTCATTCTGCAGCCCCGCGTGCTGCTGCTCGACGAGCCGCTGGGCGCCCTCGACAAGCAGTTGCGCGAGCAAATGCAGATCGAGCTCAAGCAGATTCAACGCGAGGTCGGCATCACCTTCATCTTCGTGACGCACGATCAAGAAGAGGCGCTCACGCTGAGCGACCGCATCGCCGTGTTCAACAACGGTCGCGTTGAACAGGTCGGTACGCCGCGCGAGGTCTATGAGTACCCGCAAACAGCTTTCGTTGCGGGCTTTCTCGGAATCTCGAACCTCATCGATGCTGAGCACGCCAAGCGACTCACCGGTGTCGCGACCCCCATCAGCGTGCGCCCCGAGCGGGTGCGCCTCATGGATGCCCGCACCAAGCCTGCTGCCCACGAGACCTGCGTCGACGGCACGATCGTCGAGACCGTCTACACCGGCCCGACGACGCGGTACATCGTCGACACCGCTGACGGTCTTCGCGTCGTCGCTGAACGTCACAACGATCACGCCCCGAGCGACACCGCCCCCTACCACCGCGGCGACGCGGTTCGAGCGGTGTGGGTCACTGAGCACGCCGCAATCGTTCCCTGACGCGCGCTCTCGCCGAACCACCACAGCACCACCACAGCACCACCCCTGCACCACCCCTACTCACAAGGAGAAAACATGCGACAGAAACTGATGGCGCTCTCGGCGGTCTCCGCCGTGTCGGCGCTCATGCTGGTCGGCTGTGCCGCGCCGGCTGACTCGGGATCAGGCGAGCTCGTCTTTGACGTTCCCGACGTGCCCATGCTCGAGTCGCTGGGCGAGGGCGAAGGCCAAGTCGACATCATCGCTTGGTCGGGCTTCGTCGAGCCGGCATGGGCCGACACCTTCACCGAAGAGACCGGTTGCGTCGTGAACCGCAAGGTCGCGGGCACGAGCGACGAGATGGTGCAGCTCATGCGCACCGGTGACTACGACCTCGTTTCGGCCTCGGGTGACGCGAGCCTGCGCCTGATCGTCGGCGGCGACGTCGCCCCGATCAACCGCGAGCTACTCCCGAACTTCGGCGACGACATCGTTCCCGGCATGCAGGGCCAGCTCTACGACACGATCAACGGCAAGGTCTACGGCGTTCCGATCGGCCGCGGTGCCAACATCCTGCAGTACAACACCGAGGTCGTCACCGAGACGCCCGAGAGCTGGGACATCGTCTGGGAGGCCGACAGCCCCTACGCCGGCCAGATCACCGCGTACGACGCACCGATCTACATCGCCGACGCCGCGGTGTACCTGATGTACCACCAGCCTGAGCTGGGCATCCAGAACCCCTACGCACTCGACGAGACGCAACTCGCCGCCGCGGTCGACCTGCTCAAGCAGCAGAACGCGATCGTTGCCGAGTACTGGGCCGACCCGGTCGCGCAGATCACCTCGTTCCTCGGCGGCACGACCGTTGCGGGCACCTCGTGGGAGGTGCTGCGCAAGTTCACGGAGGACACCGAGAAGTTCGGCGGCACCCTGCCCGTCGAGGGCTCGACCGGCTGGTCTGACGCGTGGATGATCTCGAGCTCGTCTGACGCGCCGAACTGCGCCTACCTCTGGATGGACTACACGAGCTCGGCCGAAGTGAATGGCGCCATTGCCATGAACTTCGGTATGGCTCCCGCCAATGGTGCGTTCTGCGAACTCAGCGACGAGGCGGCTGCTCACTGTGAGCAGTTCAACGCGCTCAACGAGGAGTACTTCGAGAACGTCTGGTACTGGACGACCCCGATCGAGCAGTGCATCGACGGCCGCACCGAGGTGAAGTGCACCTCGTTCCAGGACTGGACCAACGCCTGGGCGACCATCAAGGGCTAGACCCTGACCGCGGAGGGGTGGGGCAGTCCGCCTCGCCCCTCCGCACCACTCCCTTCTTTCCCTGCACGCACGAAGGACAACCGTGACCACCACGACGACACCGGCGAGAACGAGCAAGCCGCTCTCGACGCTGCTGTACCGGCACCGCTGGATGCGGCTCGTCGGCTTGTTGAGCCTGCCACTCACCTGGCTGATCGGCCTCTACATCGTGTCGCTCGCGCTGCTGCTCGTCACGGCGTTTTGGTACATCGACTCGTTCACCTCGAAGGTGATTCCGGGCTTCACGCTCGACAACTTCGTGCTCATCTTCAGTGAGCCCGCCTACATCGCGACATCGCTGCGCACGCTCGGCATCGCGCTCGCCGTCACGGTGCTCAGCGCTATCTTCGCCGTGCCCCTCGGCATCTTCATGGCCAAGCTCGCCTCACCCTGGATGCGCGCGGTGCTCGCCGTCGCCATCACCCTGCCGCTGTGGGCCGGCTACCTCGTGAAGATTCTCGCCATGCGGATCACCTTCACCGAAGAGGGGTTCTTCAACTCGGTCATGGCGCCGTTTGGCATCACCGGGCCGGGATTCAGCGTGCTGACGGTCGTGCTCACGCTCACGTACCTCTGGTTTCCGTACATGGCGCTTCCCGTCGACACCGCGATTCGGCAGATTCCGGTGAACCTCTTCGACGCCTCTGCCGACCTCGGGGCGCATGGCTTCACGACGATCCGCACGGTCGTGTTGCCGCTGCTCTGGCCAGCACTCATCGCGGGCAGTGTCTTCACCTTTTCGCTGAGCCTCGGCGACTACATCGTCGCGCGCTTCGTGGGCGGAGCCAACGCGCAAATGATCGGCAGCATCATCGCCTCGAACATCAACCTCAACCCGCCCGTCGCGGCGGCCTTCTCGGTCATCCCGATCGCCTTCGTCGTGTTCTACCTGCTGGCCACCCGGCGCACTGGCGCCCTCGAGAGGATGTGAGCGGCTCATGCTGAGACTCACTCGCGGCACCCGCGTCGCCTTTGGCATTGTCGTCGCCATCGTGCTGCTGTTCATGTACGTGCCGCTGTTCTTGGTCATGATCAACTCGTTCAACGTCGCCCCGATCGCGAGCTGGCCGATCACGGGCTTCACTCTCGACTGGTGGGTACGCGCCTTCCAGAACGAGGCACTCTGGACGGCCGTGGGCAACTCGGTTGTCGTTGCCGCGGGGGCAACCGTGATTGCGCTCTTGCTCGGCACGCTCGCGGCGTTTGCCCTGCAGCGGTACGACTTCTTCGGCAAGCACACCGTCAACCTGCTCATCGTGTTGCCCATTGCCCTGCCGGGCGTCGTGACCGGTGTGGCCTTCAGCAACTCGTTCAACAATGTGCTCGAGCCCATCGGCATTCAGGTCGGTTACTTCGGCATGATCGTTGCCCACGCGACGTTCTGCATCGTCATGGTGTTCAACAACGTCTTTGCGCGCTTGCGCCGAATGAACCCGAGCATGCAAGAGGCCTCGATGGACCTCGGGGCGAGCCTGTGGCAGACGTTCAGCCTCGTCACCTTTCCGCAGTTTCGCACGGCGTTCGTCGCGGGCGGTTTGCTCGCCTTTGCCCTCAGCTTCGACGAGATCGTCGTGACCATCTTTACGGCCCCGGCGGGCGTCGAAACTCTGCCGCTGTGGATGTTCAACCAGATGGCTCGACCGAACGAGGCAACGCAGGTCAACGTGATCGCAACGGTGCTGATTCTGCTCTCGTTCATCCCGGTCTACATCTCTCAGCGCCTGACGCGCGCTGAGGAAGAAGAACGCTAGGGGGATAGCGTTCTTCAGGCGCCGTCGGCTTCGCCGCGCGCCGCCCCGCGCGGGTGCACTCTTCGGGTGAGTGCGCCCGCACGCGAGGTCGCCCCGGGCGGTCAGCCGCGCCGCAGTAGCGCGCCGAGGCCCCGCAGTGGGCGGCGGTTCGCGAAGGCGACCACGGCATCCACAACCGCCCACGACATGCGCCCGTTCGACATCTGGGCGAGCCCGCGTAACGGCAGTTCGTCGATGCTGCGCTCGATGAGTGCCATCGATGCGGGGTCGCGTCGGTCGTCGTCGCTCACGGGAGCCATGCGCAACACCGCGCCGCGCAATGCCCGACCCGTGAGCGTGCCACCGATGTCACCGAGCGTCGACTCGCGCGTAAACGGTCGGGCCGGTGTCGGGCTCGGGATGGCGCGGCCCAAGCGCCGCGCCCACTGCTCATCACTCGCTGCGATGGCCACGGTGCTCGGCGCTTCTGCCGAGTCGGATGCCGTGCCGAGCAACTCAACCTCAAGCACCGAGTCGATCGTTTCGCTCGAGCGCGCAACCTCGAGCTGCACGGCGCCGCGCGGCAGCGCCCAGTCGTGTACGCGAACGTCCCAGAAGCGCAGTGCGTCGGCGGTCACCTCGACCTCGACGGTGCGCGTCTCACCAGCGGCGAGGGTGACGCGCGTGAAGCCCACGAGCTCGCGACGCGGGCGCAGCACGACCATTGACTGGTCGTGGGCGTAGACCTGCACGACCTCGGTGCGCGGGCGCTCGCTCGCATTGGTCACGTCGAGCGAGACCGTCACGGTGCCGCCCGCGGGCAGGGTCGCCGCGCTCGCGCGCGCCGGCCCCCACGTGCTCGCGCCGTAGCCGAGGCCATGCCCGAACGCGAAGGCTGGGGCGACGCCCGCCGTCGTCGCGTGCCGGTACCCCACGAACACGCCCTCGCGATAGTGCACCTGCGCGAGGTCGCCCGGAAAGTACGAGTCGGCCGCCACGTCGTGTTGCGCGGCCGGCCACGTCTCGGCAAGACGACCCGCCGGTTCGACGGTGCCGAGCAGCGCATCAACGAGAGCGCCGCCGCTCGCTTGCCCGCCGAGGTAGCTCAGCAGAATGGCCGACACGTCATCACGCCAGGGCATGAGCACGGGCGAGCCCACGCTGAGGGCCACGACCGTGCGCGGCTGAGCTTCGGCGACCGCCGCCACGAGAGCGTCGTGCTGCGCCGGAAGACGCAGGTGCTCGCGGTCGAAGCCTTCACTCTCGGCGATGCCCGGCAGCCCGACCATGACGATCGCCACGTCGGCGCTCGCCGCCGCTGCTGCCGCCTGGGCGACGAGTGCGGCATCAGCAGGTGACCGCACGGGCTCGTAGCCGGGGGAGTACGTGACGGTGAACCCGGCCGCCTCGAGCGCGACGCGCGCCGTCGTGACGCGCGTCGGCGTCACGAGCGAACTGCCGCTGCCCTGGTAGCGCGGGTGCTCGGCGAAGGCGCCGATGAGGGCAACGCGGGTGCCGGGCGTGAGAGGCAGAATCCCGTCATTCGTGAGCACGATCGAACTCGTCGCCGCCGCGCGGCGGGCGAGCGCGTCGTGCGGGTCGAGCAGCTCGGCCATCGAGGGCGCGACGTGGGCGCGAGCATCCTGCGCCTGCAGCGCGAGGTCGATGACGCGCTGCGCCGAGAGGGCGACGTGGGCGGGGTCGAGCGAGCCATCGGCGAGGGCCGCCCGCATGGCCGGCTCGGTGCCCGCGCCGCCGGGCATCTCGAGGTCCATGCCCGCGGTGACGCCCGCGGGTCGGTCGGCCGTGGCGCCCCAGTCGCTCACGACGACCCCGTCGAAGCCCCACCGCTCGCGCAGCGTGTCGGTGAGCAGCCAGCGCGCATCGGTCGCGTGGTCGCCGTTGATGCGGTTGTAGGCGGCCATGACCATGCGCGGCTCGCTTGCCCGCACGGCGATCTCGAAACCGCGCAGGTAGAGCTCGTGCAGCGTGCGCTCGTCGACGATCGCATCGATGACAAAGCGCCGGTGCTCTTGATTGTTGACGGCGAAGTGCTTGAGGCACGCGCCCACGCCCGTGCTCTGGATGCCCCGCACCGAGCTCGCCGCGAGCAGCCCACTCAGCAGCGGGTCTTCGCTGTAGTACTCAAAGTTGCGGCCACACAGCGGGTGCCGCTTGATGTTCATGCCGGGGCCGAGCACCACGTCGACGGCAAGGGCGCGCGCCTCTCGCCCGACCGCTTCGCCCACCTCGTGCACGAGCTCTGTGCTCCAACTGCTCGCGAGCGTCACTGCCGGCGGAAAGCACGTCGCCGCCACACTGCTCGCGAGCCCCAAGTGATCGGTCGCCTCGAGCTGCGCGCGCAAGCCGTGTGGCCCGTCGGCCATCATCGCGCTCGGGATGCCGTGCTCGGGCAGAGCGCGCGTGCGCCAGAAATCGGCTCCTGACAGCAGCGAAAGCTGCTCGTCGGTGCTCAGCGTCGTCGCGTCAATGCGGTGCGTCACGCTCTCGAGACTATGTCGTCGTTCGCGTTCGCGGCACCCCGTCGTACGCTGGGCTCGGCGCAACGACGCGCCACGGGAGGAAGCGCCATGTCGACCACCTCGAGCCCGCAGGCCGCCAGCCAGAGCGAGCCCGCCGAGCGCGTGCGCATCCAAGGCCCACTGCGCAGCCTGTTGCTGTGGTTCATGCCCGGCACGCTCGGAATCTTCATCTTGTGGGGCGCCATCCCGACCGTGCTCTTGCCGCTGCAGGTCGAGCAACTCGACCCCGCCAACAAAGTTGCCAACCTCGCGATCGTCACGACCATCGGCGCGCTCGCCGCCATGATCATGCAGCCCGTCGCGGGGACGATCAGCGACCGCACGCGCTCGCGCTTTGGCAGTCGCGCGCCCTACATCGTGGGCGGCGCGCTGTTCGGCGGTGCGGCGCTCGTGGCCCTCGGGTTCTCGAGCAGCATTCTCATGGTCGCCCTGTGCTGGGTGCTCGTGCAGGTCTCGTTCAACATTGCTCAGGGGCCCTTCTCGGCGATGCTGCCCGACCGCGTGCCCGAATCGGTGCGCGGAACCTTCGCGGCCATGATCGGCGCCATGACCATGGTCGGCTCGCTCGGCGGTGTGATTCTGGCGTCGCTACTGTCGTCGAGCATTCCGGGCGCTTACCTCGTTCTCGCCGGCAGCTCGCTCGTGCTCCTCACGCTCTTCGCTGTGTTCACGGGGCCGCGTGACAACCGGGGCGAGCCGCGGCCGCCGTTTCGCCTCGTGGATGCCGCGCGCACCTTCTGGGTCAACCCGGTCGCACATCCCGATTTCTTCTGGGCCTTCACGGGCCGCCTGCTGCTGTACACGGGCTACTTTCTCGTCGTCGCGTACCAGCTCTACTTGTTGCAGGACTACATCGGACTCGGGGCTGATGCCGTCGCACTTTTGCCGTTCGTCTCAGCCGCCGCACTGCCCACCCTCGTGCTCGCGGTCGTCGTCTCGGGCCCGTGGAGCGACCGCGTCGGTCGCCGCAAGCCCTTCGTCGTCGCCTCGTCACTCATCGTCGCACTCGCGCAAGTGGTGCCCTGGGTGTGGCCGACCTTCGAGGGCATGATCGTTTTCGCCTTGCTCGCCGGTCTCGGCTTCGGGGCTTTTCAGGCCGTCGACACCGCGCTCGTCTCGCAAGTGCTGCCCGACTCGCACGCGCACGCGAAAGACCTCGGCGTCATCAACATTGCGGCGACGCTGCCCCAGACGATTGCCCCCGCGATCGCGGGAG
>CALRWH020000101.1:0-8575 GCA_943371805.1 Pseudomonas synxantha
GGCTCTCGAGTCACATTGATTGGGCATGACCGCGGCAGCTTGTAGGTACACCTCCGATGGCCCTCTGGCGCGCTGATTGTGCCAATCTCAACAGATGCCGAGGGCGCTACACGACTCGAGATCGCCCAAAAGCGCGCCGTGCCCTTCAAAGAGCGTCAGTGGGTTATGGGGTCAGCCAGTAGACCGCGGTCTCGCCATAGCGTGAGACCTTGTCGAGCGCGAGCCCCGCAGGCCATGCCGGAGCCGGGGTACGCGATGAGCGTTCGACCGCGACCACAGCATCCGTCGCCAATCGCGGCACAAGCCCTTCAAGCACGTGGTCGAGCTCGAGGCCGCCCACCTCGTAGGGCGGGTCGATGAACACAAGGTCGAAGGTGTCGAGCGCCGACGACAGGTATGAGGTCGCGGGCTTCCCGATGATTTGGATGCTCGGCCGCGAGCCCCTCCCCGCCCGACCGGCGACGAGCGCCGCATTGGCCTTGCACACCTGAACGGCCGCGTACGACTTCTCGACGAGCACAGCCGAGGCGGCCCCGCGGCTAATGGCTTCGAGCGCGAGGGCGCCCGAGCCGGCGTAGAGGTCGAGCACGCGCATCCCGTCGATCGCGTCGCGCGCCTCGAGGGCGCTGAAGATGGCCTCGCGCACGCGGTCGCTCGTGGGCCGCGTGCCCGCCGAAGGAACCTTGAGCGTCAGCGAGCCCGCAAACCCGGCGATGATGCGTGTCACGGCACTAACGCTAGTCGCGAGAGACGGTCGGGCCGCGCGGGTACCGTTGACCCCGTGACCAACGCGCTCGATGCCAAGCTCAGCAGTGCGCTGGGCGACCGCAGCGCGAACTCGCTCAAGAAGGCGTTCGGGATGCTCACCGTCGGTGACCTGCTCACCCACTATCCCCGGCGCTACGCCCGCCGTGGCGAGCTCACCGCCCTGAGTGATCTGGCGATCGACGAAAACGTGACGATCGTGGCCGAAGTCATCGAGGTCGTTGAGCGCACGATGCGGCAGCGCAAGGGCTCGATTCTCGAGGTGCGCATCACCGACGGCAAGGGCATCTTGGTGCTCACCTTCTTCAACCAGGCGTGGCGCAAGAACGACTTGAAGCCCGGCGTGCGCGGCATCTTTGCGGGCAAGGTCGGCGACTATCGCGGCACGCGGCAACTCGCTCACCCCGACTATGAGCTCTTCGAGGCGGGCGACGAGCGTGATGCGGGGCCCGAGGCGAAGAAGTGGGCGATGATGCCCATTCCGATCTACCCGGCGACCTCGACGGTCGCGAGTTGGCAGATCGCCAAGGCGCTCGGCGTCGTTCTCGACACGCTGCCGCCGATCGATGACCCGGTGCCCGCTAGCGTGCGCGTTGATCGTGAGTTGCTCGACCTCGGCCAGGCCTATCAGCTCATCCATCGCCCCGAAAACGATGGGCAGTGGCGCCGGGCGCGCGACACCCTGCGCTTTCACGAGGCCTTCTTGTTGCAGGCGGCTCTGCTGCAGCGGCGCGCCGCGTTGCGCGAGCAGCCGGCCACCGCGCGCACCCCCGGCGCCGAACTCGCGGGCTTCGACGACGCCCTGCCCTTTAGCCTCACCGACGACCAGCGCCTCGTGGGCGACGAGATCACGCGTGACCTCTCGGCGACGGTGCCGATGAACCGGCTCGTGCAGGGCGAGGTGGGGTCGGGCAAGACCCTCGTCGCCGTGCGCGCGATGCTCACGGTCGCCGAGAGTGGCGGCCAGAGCGCCTTGCTCGCTCCCACCGAGGTGCTGGCGGCCCAACATCTGCGCTCGATCGTGCAGACTCTGGGCCCTGACCGCGCGGCGCGATTGCGGCCCGTGCTGCTCACGGGGCAACTGTCGATGGCTGAGCGCCGAAAGGCCTTGTTGGCGATCGCGAGCGGAGCATCCCGCATCGTTATTGGCACCCACGCGCTCTTGGGTGACCAGGTGCAGTTTGCCGACCTGGGACTCGTCGTCGTCGACGAGCAGCACCGCTTCGGCGTCGAGCAACGCGAAAGCCTGCGCCGCAAAGGTGCTCTGCCACCGCACGTGCTCGTGCTCACGGCGACGCCGATTCCGCGCACGGTGGCCATGACGGTGTTCGGTGACCTGGATGTGTCGACGATCACGACGCTGCCAGCCGGACGCATTCCGATCGTGAGCCACGTCGTACCGCTCGCCGACAAGCCGGGCTGGTGGAACCGCGTGTGGGGGCGCCTCGGCGAAGAGCTTGAGCAAGGCCGCCAGGGCTTTGTCGTCGTGCCGGCGATCGACGCGGCCACCCCCGAAGACGACCCCGATGCGCTCGCCGATGACCCGGCCGATGGTTCTGCCGATGACACGGATGCGGTGGCCCGCCCGCCCGCAACCGTCGCCGAGCTGACGCCCCTGCTGCGATCGCACCCGGCGCTCGCGGGGCGTCGGGTCGAGCCGCTGCACGGCCGCATGTCGACCGATGAGAAAGACGCGACGATGCAGGCCTTCGCGCGCGGCGAGATTGACGTGCTCGTCGCCACGACCGTCATCGAGGTCGGCGTCGACGTGCCGAACGCCTCGACGATGGTCGTGGCCGACGCCGACCGCTTTGGCGTGAGCCAGTTGCACCAGCTACGCGGCCGCGTGGGGCGCGGCGGCGTGCCGGGGCTGTGCCTTTTCGTGACCGCCGCGCAGCAGGGCAGCCTCGCGCGCGAGCGCGTCGAGGCCGTGGCCGCAACGCTCGACGGTTTCGAACTCGCGCAGGTTGACCTCGAACTGCGGCGCGAGGGCGACGTGCTCGGCGCCAACCAGAGCGGCGGGCGTTCGAGCCTGCGGCTGCTGCGGGTGGCCACAGACGGCGACCTCATCCTCGAGGCGCGCGAGGCTGCGGCCGGGGTGCTCGAGGGGGATGCTTCGTTGCGTGAGCATCCGGCGCTCAAGGCGGCTCTCGATCGCCGGCTCGATGAGACCGAGCGCGACTTCTTGGCCAAGAACTAGCGCGCCCGATTCGTCGCAGGCACCCACGCGGGGGAGGATGGTCTCATGAGAGTCATCTCGTACAACCTGCGCAAGCACGCGGCACGCGGTGAGCTTGAACAGCTGGTCGACACCCACACGCCCAACCTGCTGTGCCTGCAAGAGGTCGACACCGACGACCTGCCCCACGTGCTCGGAGCCTTGACGCTCGCCGACGCGACGAAGCTCAACAGGCTCGGCCTCGCGATCTACTACAACCACGATCGCTTCGAGGCGCTCAGCACCAAGGCTTTCGCGCTCAAGCGCTCGCTGCACGACATCATTGCCAAGCCCGCTCTTGAGCGACTGCTCGGCACCCACCTCATCGACCGTGAGCACGAGCGAGAGGTCGTCATCGGCTGCTTTCACGCTGCCCCGTTGACGGCGCTCAACTCACTGCGGCGCACCCAGATTCGGGCGGCACACGAGGCTCTCGACAGCTTCGGGTCGACCCTGCCGACGCTCATGGTGGGCGACTTCAACTACCCGGTGTTCAAAGATCACCTCTCGACGAGCGTGCAAGAGACCGGCCACGAGGTCTCGCTGAGTGATGCGCGCACCTACACGCGCTACAAGTTCTTTCGCGGGCACTTCGATTTCGCCACCTCGATCGGCCTCACGATCACCAAGGTCACGACTCTGCCGCAAGGTCAATCTGACCACCTGCCGATTCTTGTGACCGCCAAGTACGCCAGGGCGCTCGAGTCCGCAGAAACGTCGCTGTAACCGGCGATCGCTAGGCTGGCCCCATGAGCACCATCGCTGTTGTTCCGGGGTCGTTCGACCCCGTCACGCTGGGTCACCTCGATGTCATCGAGCGTGCCTCGGGCGTTTTTGACGAGGTGCACGTGGTCGTCGTGCACAACCCGGCGAAGCAAGCGCTGCTTCCGATTGCCCAGCGTGTCACGCTCATCGAGCACGCGATCGCCGATCGAGCTTTGCCCTCGAGCATCATCGTCACGAGCTGGAGCGTTGGCCTGCTCGTCGACTACTGCACCGACGTGGGCGCGAGTGTGCTCGTCAAGGGCGTGCGCAGCCAGGTTGATGTGGCCTACGAAACGCCCATGGCCATCGTCAACCGCAACCTCGCGGGAGTCGAGACCATCTTCATGCTTCCTGACCCGGCGCACGCTCACGTGTCGAGCTCGCTCGTGCGGCAGGTCTCCGCGCTCGGCGGAGACGTCGCCCCCTACGTGCCGCGCGTTGTCGCCGAGTTCTTGCTGAGCCAAAAGACCGACTGACGACGGATGCCCTCCGCGGGCATCCCTAGCCGACGAGCGTGCTCACCGACTGGCTGATGAGCAGCACGCCCACGATGAGCAGAATCGTGCCGACCATCGCGGCATTGTGCTGCACCATCCAGGCGCGCAAACGGTCCAGCGCGCCAGAGAGTCGGTCGAGCGCTACGAGCGAGATGATGACGGGTACGAGAATCGGAATCGCCGCGACGAACGCGACGATGACGATCACCATCGCTGCCTCACCATTCGAGAGGGTGAGCGCTTCGAGGCTCACGCCCAGACCGATGCTCAGCAGCAGGTTCTTGGGCTTGACGCCGCCGAAGAACGCGCCCATGACGAACGCCGATGACGTCGTGATGCCCTCGACTTTGGCCATCCAACCGGGCAGTTCGAGCTCGTCGCCGGGCTTGGGGCGGGCTCGCCACTGACGCACCGCGAGCACGACGGCGACAATGCCCAGGGCGCCGAGCAGGTAGGGCGCCGAGATCGACGTCTCGCCGCGGTGCGGCAGAACGCTGGCCAGCAGATAGCCCGCGGCGGTGGCCAGCATGATGGCCACGACGAATCCCACAAAGAACGCCACGCTCGCCGCACGAGGGCGCGCCGAGAGCAGCATGAGCACCACCGAGGCGATGGCGAGAGGGCTGAGAGCGAGAGCAACCGCGAGCGGCAGCGATTCTGCGAGAGCGTCGAGCATGAGGCCTTGTCTCTGTGAGGGGCGGTGCGTGCGCCGATGCGCAGGCACTCCACAGTGAACACCCGACTGGGCGCAGATGCCAATGGTTAGGCTGACCGCATGGGTGCATGGGGCAGTGGAGCGTTCGAGAACGACGACGCACTCGATGCTGTCGCCGAGCTGGTCGAGGGCACTTTTGAGTTGGATGACCTGCGCGCGGCCGTCGCAGCTGACTACCTCGAGGCACCCGAAGGGGCGGTTGCTCTCGCTCTCGTCGAGGTCGCCCTCGCCACTCTCGGCATCGTTGACCCCGACGCCGCGCTCGACGAGGTTGACGTGCGCTTGCTGGCGACGCAGCTCGACGACGCTGCCTACGAGCTGATCTTGACCACTGCCGAGCGCGTCGTGCGCCCCGATGCTTCTGAGCTCTATGAGCTGTGGGAAGAAGCGGGCGACGACGAGCTGGCCGAGTGGCGAAACGCCTCGGTTGCCTCGATCGAGCAGCTGCGCGCGGCGATCGCCGACTGACCCTCACTCTCTGCACACGAACTGGAGCATTCCTATGACGCGACCCCTCACTCTCGGCTACAAGGCTTCGGCCGAACAATTCGACCCGCGTGAGCTCGTCGAGATCGCCGTTGCGGCTGAGGCGCACGGCATGGAGTCCGTCGCTGTGAGCGACCACTTTCAGCCGTGGCGACACACGGGTGGGCACGCTCCGTTCTCGCTGACGTGGATGGCGGCGGTCGGCGAGCGTACCTCGAGCATCCGTATCGGCACCTCGGTCATGACGCCGACGTTCCGGTACAACCCGGCGGTGCTCGCCCAGGCCTTTGCGTCGATGGGCGTCATGTATCCGGGCCGAATCTTTCTCGGCGTCGGCACGGGTGAAGCGCTCAACGAGGTCGCCACCGGGTTTGCGGGCGCCGGTGAGCAAGAGTGGCCCGAGTTCAAAGAGCGCTTTGCGCGCTTTCGCGAAAGCGTCGATCTCATGCGTCAGTTGTGGACCGAAGACCGCGTGAATTTTCGCGGCGAGTACTACTCGACGCACGACGCCTCGATCTATGACCGCCCCGAGACGCCGATTCCCATCTACATCGCCGCCGGTGGTCCTTTTGTGGCGCGCTACGCGGGCCGCGCCGGTGACGGTTTCATTTGCACCTCGGGCAAGGGCGTCGAACTCTATGTCGACGAGCTGATCCCCGCGGTCAAGGAGGGTGCTGAGAAGGCCGAGCGCTCGTTCGACGACATCGACCGCATGATCGAGATCAAGATCTCGTACGACACCGACCTCGATGTCGCTCTCGACAACACGCGATTCTGGTCGCCGCTCTCGCTCAGCAAAGAGCAGAAGCACGACATCACCGACCCCATCGAGATGGAGAAGGCAGCGGATGCCCTCCCCATCGAACAGATCGCGAAGCGCTGGATCGTGGGCAACGACCCCGACGCAGTCGTGGCTGAAGTGGCCAAGTACGTCGGATACGGCATGAACCACCTCGTCTTCCACGCACCCGGCCATGACCAGCGTCGCTTTCTCGAGCTCTTCGAGCGCGACTTGGCTCCGCGATTGCGGGCACTCGCGTAACACGAGCGGAACACAGGGGCAACGGCACCGGAACGTGCCGCCCGTAGTGTCAGAGCCCTCAGTCAACGGGGGTGGTGGCCCATGGCCGACCAGCAAGAACTCGACACAACCGTCTTGGCAACGCCGCCACCGTCAGCTCCGCCGCCGGCCCCGCCGGGGTGGACGGGCGCCGCTATGGCCGTGCACGCCGTACGTCGCATGCCCACGCCCATGATCGTGTCGTTGCAGCCGACGGGGTTCGACCCGATGCTCATCGACATGCGCGGCTACGTCTACCAGTGGAGTGCGCCGCTCAGCGAGTTTCCTGACAACCCCGAGACCGTGCTCATTGGCACGCGGGCGATTCGGGATGCTGAGCCCGCGTTCGCCGGTGACGACTTCGTCGACCACCCTCCGGCGTTCGCCGGCGCGGCGCTCGAGCCTCTGCTGTGGCTCATCGGCACGCGTGCGTTCGAGGGCGGCCGGGCCTCGTGGCTGCGCTCGGGCGACCGTTACCGGTTGTACCGCTGGCCCGACTTCTCGATGCTGCCGATGACGGATGACGAGCGTCGCGTGGTCAAGGCGAGCGCGGCGGCCTTCATGGTTATTGACAAGCTCGCGGCCAAAGCAAAGGTCGACGTGGTCACGGCACAGCGGGTCGTCAACGCCCTGAGCCTCATGGGTCTCTTGCGCCGGCACGCGGCAGCCGATGCGGCACCGGAGGCCCCGCCGCCCCCGCGGGCGGGCGGCATCCCCGGCGCATAGCGAGGCCCCTGGTACCCTGGAAGACGGTCTCGGCCCGCACAACGGCTGCTGAGACGTACCAGGGGGTCTCACACTCATGCCCAAGCATCGCCATGTCTCCACGCGCCCGGCCTTCCGCCGGCACTCGTGGTCGACCGTTCGCACCGTCTTCGTGTCGATGATCACGGGGCTCGTGATCATGGCGACCTTGGGGTTCTCGACGCCGACGCAGACCGATGTCTTCGCGGCGTACATCGATGAGAACGCTCAATCGCTCGCGGCCGTCTCGTCGGCCGCGGCTGTGCCGCCCGCTGAACGTCACAACTTCAGCGCCACTCCGTCGCCCGAGACGCTCATCACGAGCGGCACCAACTACGACTGGGCAAAGCTCGTGCTGCTGTGGGGCGAGTTTCCGATCACCGAGAGCAATGTCACGGTCGTCACGCGGTGGATGCGCCAAGAGAACTTTGTCGACACGTGGTACTTGCGCAACAACCCCCTCAACAACGGGTGGGGCTCGGGCGGGGGAGGCGGCACCGGTCGCTACGTCGATCTGGTGGATGCTGCGGCCAACGCCGCCGAAGCCCTCAACACGCTTCCGCGCTACAGCGAAATTGTGGCGACGCTCCGGGCGTCGGCGCCGACCGAAGACGTCGAGCGCGCGATTTGGTTCTCGGGCTGGGCAACGGGCATGTACAACCAAGGGGCGCACTGGGCGTATGACCCCGTGCCCGTGGTGACGGCACCGCCGAGCGCCTGGGGGCGGTAGCTCCCAGACGCCCGGCGTGAGCGGGGCATCCGTTCGATCGTCATCGCGGTGGCAGCATCAGCAGGGCTGAGCGCTGCATCGCGCGTTCGCGACGCTCGGTCTCGAGGGCCGCGCGAACCTGACGCTCGTCGTCGTCAGAGCGCGCGGGTTGTGGCGGGTGGTCGGGCGTGATCAGGGCCACGGGGGCCGTGATGGTGGTCATGACAATGGTTCCTCACTGCGGGTGTCACGCGTGACCGTCGCGCGGTTGCGTGGACGGTCAGCCGTAACGGGTGGTGCCGCTCGTGGCGGCAGAGAGAGCAGCGGGCGCGCGGGTGCACACGGTGTGCGAAAGCACGGTGTGCGGGCAAGGCGTGCAAGGCGCAATGTGCATCGTGCACGGTGTGCGGGGCCGCGGCCGCCGGAGGGATCAGCGAACTACGTGAAGAGTAGAAACCTGATCAGGCGGTGAGATCGCCGACGAAGCCGGCGGTGGTGGGAATCATTCCCAGAGCGAAGCGAATCATCACGGTCGGCCTCCTTTCGTCATGTGGCGCTCGATGAACCTAGTGGCGCCGCGACACGAGGTGCAAGCCGAAATCCCGGGCGTGTCGCG
>CALRWH020000102.1:0-8555 GCA_943371805.1 Pseudomonas synxantha
CCGCTCGACCCCGTCGTGCACTGGAGCACTCAAGACGCGCAAAGCGGCAATCGCCTCGCAGTGAGCCGAGCCGTGGCACTGCGACAAGCAGACCGCTGCCGTGCGCTCTAGCTGGCGGCTCGCTGCTCGAGCGCGTCCGTGAGCATCGCGATGAGCGCTTGCACTTGCACGGTGCCCTCGGCCACGACCTGCTCGTCGCTTCCGTCGAGAGCGCGCGCCGCGAGGCCCGCCTTCGAGTCGATGAGGTCAGCGATGCGCGCGTCGATGGTTTGGGCAGCCAAGATGCGCCACGCCGTCACCGGCAACTCTTGACCAATGCGGTGCACGCGGTCAATAGCCTGAGTCTGCTCGGCCGACGTCCACGAGAGCTCGGCGAGCACGACGTTCGACGAGGCCTGCAAATTGATGCCCACGCCGGCCGCCGACAGCGAACACACGGTGACACTCACCTCGGGGTCGTTGGTAAAGCCATCGATCGCTTCTTGACGCGCCTTCGGGCTTTGATCTCCACGGATGCTCACCGAGCGCAACCCGACCGACGCGAAATGCGCTTCTGCAGCATCCATCACATCGATGTGCTTCGCGAAGAAGACCACCTTGCCGACGTTGCGCGCGAGCTGCGCCGTATAGTCGGCCGCCAACACGGCCTTCGCGGTACCGATCTTGCGCACCATGGTGAACACGTTGTCGCCGCCGGTCGCCTGCTTCGACTCTTCGAGTTCTGCCGTGGCCACGAGACGAATGAGGTCGCGATCGATACCCACCGGCGGCACCTCGCGCGCCGCAACGACGCGACGGTAGCGGTCGACGAGCCGACTAATGAGCGCCTCTTCAGAGGCACGGATCGAGCGGGCAACATCGTCGTCGAGTTCGACGGGAATGTCAGCGATGCGGCGAGCCGGAATGTCGGCCGCAACATCCACCTTCTTGCGCCGCACGATGCCCATGTCGATCACGCACTGGCGCGCCGAGGCGAAGAAGCCCGGATCGGCGGGGGTGAGCCCGGCATCGTCGAGCGACGCCATGAGTCGACCCAACGGCTTCTTGTCGTCAATCCACCCGAGGAACTTCCAGATCATGCGGAAGTCTTCGATCTGGTTGATGAGCGGGGTTCCGGTCAGCGCCATCATGAGCGCCTTCGGGTGCAGCACGCGGATGTTCTGCGCGAGTGACTGTACGTGGCGCGATCGCTGCGAGGTGGCGTTCTTGATGAAGTGCGCCTCATCGACCACCATGCCCTTGAAGCCGAAGCGGCCGAGCCACCCGACGTGACGGTCGAGAATCTCGTAGTTGACGATGACAACATCGGCGAAGGCGTCGAGGTTCTCACCGTCGCCGTGCACGACCGTCGAAGCGCGCTGCGGAATCCAGCGCTCGACCTCACGCGCCCAGTTCGTCTTGACGACGTTCGGCACGACAACGAGCAAAGGGAAGGCTTGCGCGACGTTCGCGGCCATGAGGGCTTGAGCCGTCTTGCCGAGGCCCGGCTCGTCGGCGAGCAAGAACGTGCGGTGCCCACGCCGCACCGACTCGATGAGTCGAGCCTGGTGACGCATGAGTTCCATGCCGCCGGGAGTCACGAGCGACCCCGTTTCGGGCAGCGCCATCGACGCGGCCTGGCCGCCGGCGCCATATTCGAACGAGCGGAAGAGGGGCTCAATGAGTTCCCAGTTCGACAAGCGACCCGAGTTCGACGGCGTCGTCGGAGTGAGCGCCGAGAGGTCAGGAGCCAAGAAGGGGTTGGCGAGCTGGGCTTGCTTGACCGACTTCGGAACGACCTGCTTGGCGACCTCGGGGGCGACCGTGGGGGCTTCGGTGACGATGAGCAGGTCATCCGGCTCTAGCTCGGCACCCGATGCGAGCAGCATGTCGCGGCGCAGTGCCTTGGCGGCGTCACTGACCTTCGCGTCAGGGGCAAGCAACGCAATGAGCGAGGTGTCGCGCGCGGCCGTCTTGGCCATGATGCCGGCGAGACCATCGAGTCGCTTGAGCACTTCGGCGCGCTCGCTCTCGGGCACCTCGCGGTCGTCTTTGACGCGGGCGCGCTCGTCGCGCACGAGTAGGGCGGCAACCTGAAACTTGGTGCGGTTCGACGGGCTCACCTTGGCGCCGCGCTCGGCGGCGCTCTCAACTTCGCGCACGGCGCGGGCAAGAATGGGGATGATTCCCTGTTCGTCGAGCGGGCGACGCCGCCGCGTCGTCGCTTGACGCGACGACGGGTTCTTCTTCTGACGCTGGCCGGTCTGGGCCAATGCCCCTCCTCGAAAGAGCGGAGCACGAATGCCCCGAACGACTCGCAAGTCGGCGAAGAACCGCAGACCCGCAGAAACGACGTGCCACACCTACGTCGCCCAGACCCGGTCGGAGAACGGCCGGTGAGCGGAGGTGCTGTCGTTGAGTCTACACTCCCCCGCCGCCTCCGCCGCCGCCACCGCCGCCCGACGAGCCACCGCCCGACGAACCGCCCGACGAGCTCGACCCCGAGTAACTCGACGAGAGCGTTGAACTCACCGACCCCACGCCCGCGGCAAAGCCGCCGATCGAGAAGGGCCGGGTGCTCGAGAACCACGAGGGGCTCTGACCCTCGGCGTAGAACTCGCCGAGTTGCTTGGCCCAGTCGCGTTCGTGCCCTGTGAGCACGGCCCACGGCAAGAGGCGCTCGATGAGTTTCAGCCGTTCATCGCGACTCGTCGCATCAACCGGCTCGCGTTCGGCCCCCTGCGGCGACTGCAGCACGCGCAGGCGATCAGCCTCGGCCAGTTCGATGTAGACCTCGAGACCCTTGAGGTGGTCAACGCGCTCCGCGCCCTCAGCGGTGAGCGGTGTGCGCCACAGGCACAGGCCGATAACGATGGTGGCCACGATGGGCACGCCCATGAGCATCCACGCTAGGTCGCCGCCTCGCCCCTCGTCTGACATCACGATGCCCGCGGCAAAGGCGCCAATGGTCGCGAGCATGGCCACGAACGGCAACAACGCAGAGTGTCGGGCCGGGATGCGCGCCCGCCAGCCGCGCGCCACGATCGCCGAGCTGATGCGCGCCAACTGGTTCTGGATGCTCTGGCTCAAGCTCGTATTGCGCGCCGAGAGCTGGTGCTCCGTGCCGACAAACAATCCCGGAAAGAAGTACCCCAAGAGGTACTCTTCTTCACCCTCGAGCCCATCGGACTTCTCGAGCCGCAGTGTCCACGTCTTGCGCCACGAGAAGAACGTTGCCGGGGTCTCGATAATCGTGATGAAGCCGCGCACGGCGAAGTCGACGAGCTGGCTTGCCACCGCCTTCGTCGAGCGCTTCGTGAGCACGGCCGCGTCGAGCAGCGTGAGCCCGCGGGGCGGCAGGTACTCGGCAACGATGACCGGCCGGCCGGCCGCGTCGCGATACCGCGTGACGCGCAAGACGAGGGCATAGACCGCCGCGGCGAGAGCGAGCGCGACACTCAGCAGCTGAATCCAGCCCCACGCCGACGCGGTGTACGACGCGTCGAAGAGCGTGAAGGTGCCCGGGGCGAAACCGATGGCGATCGTCACGGTTTGGTAGGGCCCGAGCGCCAATTCGTCAACCCGCAGGGTGTCGTCGGTGAGGGTGATCGCGCAGCGCTCGGTGGATCCGGCGTATCCGCGGTAGCAGGCCTGCTCGCCCGTGAGCACGCTGCGCAATCCGTCTTCCAGCACAATCTCGCCCGAGACCCGACCAAACGGCTGCGCCCAGTCGGTGCCCGTGAGGTTCCAGTAGAACTCGTCGGCGTTCGAGTTGGCGAAGTAGTCGACCACGTCACGCTGCGAATAGGTGATGACGTAGGTCTGCTCGCCGCGCACAAACTGCCCTTCGGGAACCGCCGCAATGATGTCGACGATGCCCGAGCCGTATTCGACGTCGTAGTTGCGCGGCTGACCATCACCGTCGGTCACCGAAATGACCGTGAGGCTTGTGGTGTGGCCCTGGTAGGTGGCGGGCAACGACCGTCGGATGCCGCGGTTTTGGTCGAAGTCAGGAAAACGCGCGACGAGCGTCTCGGTCGTCAGCAGCGTGGCGTGACCCTCAGCATCACGCCCGAGGCGATAGACGACGTCGAACGAGTCGAACGTGAAGTCGTTGACGCCCGTGCGCACGGGACCACCCGTGACAGCCGCGAGAGACGACGACGCGCGACCCTGCTGCTGCGTCGAATCGGGCGCGGGCCCACTCGCGAGCGGCTCGGGCGTGCGCGCGGCGATCACGAGTGCCGCAGCCGTGATCACGGCGGCAATGACGAGCACCGCGGCCACGATCGGAATGACGAAACGACGCATAGGGGAACGCTATCGGCTAGGCCGTCGCGAGACGAGAGGGTCGTAGGCTGACCTCGTGCCCGAGAGCGTGCCGAGCCCCGACGATGTTGCAATTGAGCGGCTGCGCGCACTCGTGCGCATTCCGACCATCGCCCGACCGGCGAGCGGCCCCGGTCCGCGCGCCGACCGTGCCACGTTTGAGGCATTCATCGCTGAGCTGCCGACGCTCTACCCCCGCGTGCACGCGAGCCTCGAGCGTGAGCGCCTCGGCCCCGACCCCGAGGGCGGCCCCGGCTACTCCCTGCTCTACCACTGGCGTGGGAGTGACGCGGCGGGCGCCCACAACCCGACGATGCTCATGGCGCACTACGACGTCGTGCCCGCGACCGACGAGGGCTGGGAGCATCCCCCCTTCGCCGCCGAGGTGGTCGACCACGAGGGCGAGCCGATGGTGTGGGGCCGCGGAGCCATTGATGACAAGGGCGCCCTGGCCGCCGTGCTCGAAGCCGTTGACCGCTTGCTGGCCACGGGGTTCACGCCGCGGCGCGACGTGCTGTTGCTATTCGGCCACGACGAAGAAGTGGCCGGCACGGGTGCGCAGGCCGTGGCCTCGGTGTTGCACGAGCGGGGCATCCGCCCGGCGCTCGTTCTCGATGAGGGCGGGGCGATCGTTCGGGATGCATTTCCGGGGCTCGATGAACCCTTCGCGCTCATCGGCGTCACCGAAAAGGGCATCACGACTCTGCGGCTACGGGTGGAACAGCTCGGCGGCCACGCCGCGAGCCCTCCGCCGTTCGCCGCAACCGAGCGCCTCGCCCGCGCGATCCTGCGCCTCAACGCGCGCCCGTCGCGAGCCCGCCTCGACCCCACGATTCGCCGCATGCTGCGCATCCTCGGCGCCCGCGCGCGCCAGCCGTTCCGCTCACTCTTCACTCGCGCCGACCTCAACGCCGCGCTCATTCTGCGCGCGCTGCTGCGGCGCGGCTCCGAGATCACCGCACTGCTGCGCACCACTCGTGCCGTGACCGAACTGCACGCCGGACACGCCGCCAACGCCCTGCCCGAATACGCCGAGGCGACCGTCAACGTGCGCATCGCGCCGTGGTCGAGCGTTGCCGAAGCCGTCGACGAGGTGCGGCGGGCGATCGCCGACGAGCTCGTCACGATCGAGGTGCTGCAGCCGAGCGAACCCTCGCCCGTGTCGCCCGCCGAGGGTGAGGCGTGGGACGACCTCGTCGCGAGCATCCACGAGGTGCACCCGGGAATGCTCGTGAGCCCCTACGTCATGATGCAAGCGAGCGACTCACGCTTCATGACCGGCATCAGCGATCACGTCTACCGCTTCACGCCGTTTCGGCTCAGCGCCGCCGAGCGCGCGTGCCTGCACGCCAAGAACGAACACATCAGGGTCAGCGCGTTTCTCGAGGGAGTGCGCAGTTACGAAGCCCTCCTTCGGCGTCGCTGAGCCGCGCAGAACTACGAGCCTCGCGCCGCCTCGGCGTGAACACTCGCCAATCGCCGCGGTGCGTCGGTCACGACACCATCGACGCCCAAGTCGAGCGCCTGCTGCCACAGGTCGGCGCGATTGAGCGTGTAGACGATGACCGTGAGCCCCGCGTCTTGCAGCAGCTCGGCGGCATCGGGATCTACCCGGAACGATCGCAAGCTCGTCACGACCGTGGTCGCCCCGACCGAGGCCGCGAAGTCCACGGGGTCGTCGGGCAACCGTCGCACGATCACCGCGCGCGGCAGAGACGGTGCTTCGCGCCACAACTCGAGCAGGGTCGGCAACTCGAAGCTCGCGAGCACGACCCGGTCTTGCACCCCGTGGCGGTAGATGCCGGCGATGATCGGGCGCAGGGCATCCACGGTCCAGAGGCCCTTGAGTTCGATGAGCGCGCGCACGTCAGAGCGTTGCAGCAGCGGCAAGACCTCATCGAAGGTCGGGATGCTCGTGCCCCGCCACGCGCTGCCGTACCAGCTGCCCGCGTCGAGCACGCGCAGTTCGGCGAGCGTGCGGTCGGCGATCGGGCCCGAACCATCGGTCGTGCGGTCGAGAAGCTCATCGTGAAAGACAACGACCTGCTCATCGGCGGTCATGCGGAGGTCAAGCTCGAGCACTTCGGCGCCGCTCGCGAGTGCGGCCTCGAACGCCGGAATCGTGTTCTCCGGTGCCTCGGCGGGCGCACCGCGGTGAGCGATCGTGAGCGGCACGCCGTCGTTGAGCACGATCGAGCCGAGCGGTTGGGCGGCATAGACCGTCGCAGCCGTGTGGTCGATGGCGAGCACGGCGACGAGCGCGAGAGTGGCGGTGAACGAGGCAGCCGATCGGCGGAACGAGTACTGGCGCGCCGAGTGCCGACGCGAGCTCACACGCGGTCGATGCATCGGCAAGGCCTCCACAGCAGGGGTACCGCCTCATTGCGGTGCCGCCATGGTAGCGCAGTCCGTTACCGTTTTGTGACCTGAAGGCGCGTCGCTGCCGTCTTGGCGATTGTTGTCGCCATACCGCTGAAGATGATGCCGTGGAAGGGCAAAACGGCCGCCCAGTAGAGCCGCCCCCCGAGCCCCGTCGGAAAAAAGACCGCGCGCTGAATAAGCCGCGATCCCCCGCCGGGTCGCGGTTCGACCGTGAATTCGAGCCACGCGCGACCGGGCACTTTCATCTCGGCGCGCAGCCGCAAGAAGCGGCCACGCTCAAGCGTCTCGACCCGCCAGAAGTCGACCGCCTCGCCGGGCGCGAGCCGATCGGGGTCGCGGCGACCGCGACGCAAGCCCACGCCGCCCACGAGCTTGTCGAGCCAGCCACGCGCGGCCCACGCGACGGGCAGCGAATACCACCCGTTGTCGCCGCCAATGCCCTCGACCACGCGCCAGAGGGCGGCGGGAGGCGCGGCCGAGTCGGCTTCTTTCCGGTCGGTGTAGACCGTGTGGCCGCTCCAGTCGGGGTCACTCGGCAGCAGGTCACTCGGGGCGCCCCGCACGGTCGCGTTCTGCCAGGTGGTCTCGACCTCACCCTCACGCATCTTCGCAAGCGCGTACCGCACGGCCCGGCGATAGCCCGTGAGCCCCGCAGCGGGCGGCGCGATGTAGTCATCGATGTCGTGCTCGCTGCACACGGCGTCGTATTGAAGGCTCGAAATGATGGGCACCGCGAGCGCGCGCGGAATCGGCGTCACGAGATTGACCCACTGGCTGGCGAGATACGGCGTCAACACCGGCAGGCTCGCGATGGGGCGTTGCTTGAGCCCTGCCTCGACGGCATAGCCGTTCATCATTTGGCCGTAGCGCAGCACGCTTGGGCCTCCGATATCGAACGTGCGGTTGACCTCGGCGGGCAGGGTTGCCGCGCCGACGAGGTAGTGCAGAACATCCCGAACCGCGATCGGCTGAATGAAATTGCGCACCCACTTCGGGGCCGGCATGTAGGGCAGCACTTCGGTCAAGTGGCGAATCATCTCGAAGCTCGCCGAGCCTGATCCGATCACGACGCCGGCTTGCAAGGCGGCCGTCGGCACGCCACTTGCCAAAAGAATGTCGCCCACTTCTTTGCGGCTGCGCAAGTGCGGCGAGAGCTTGCCCTCGGGGTGCAGCCCACCGAGGTAAACGACGCGCGCGACCTTCGCGGCAGCGGCCGCCGTTGCGACGGTGGATGCCACGTGCCGTTCGGTGCGCTCAAAGTCACCCGCGCTGCTCATGGAGTGCACGAGGTAATAGAGCACCTCGACGCCGACCAGCGCGCGGGCGACATCTGCCGCGTTCGCAAGATCGCCGGTCGCCACCTCCACCTGGCTCGCCCACGGCACATCGCGCAAGCGCACGGGGTCGCGAACGAAGACCCGCACCTCGTGGCCCGCCTCGAGCAGGCGCGGAACCAGTCGGCCGCCGATGTATCCCGTGGCCCCCGTGACGAGCATCTTCATGGCGCAACGCTAGAGGCGCGTGCTGAGAGTTGCCCCGCGGGTCGTAGCGTAAAGGGGTGCAGGTGGCAGAGAGCGAACGGCGAGCGGGCATCCCGCCTCGTGTGGTCTCGTGGTTTGCCGAGAACGCTCGCGACCTGCCCTGGCGACGCCCCGGGTTTAGCGCGTGGGGCACGCTCGTGAGTGAGATCATGTTGCAGCAGACCCCTGTCGCGCGCGTGATTCCCCGCCTCGAGCAGTGGCTCGTGCGGTGGCCGAGCCCCGACGCTCTCGCCGCCGACTCCCCCGCCGAGGCCGTGCGCGCGTGGGATCGCCTCGGCTACCCGCGCCGCGCTCTCGCCCTACACGCCGCCGCGGTCGCGATCA
>CALRWH020000103.1:0-8370 GCA_943371805.1 Pseudomonas synxantha
GATTCACCCTGGCGGCGCATCCCGAATCGATCGACGAACTGCGTACTCTGCTGGCCGAGGTAGGGGCCTTCCCCGCCGCGCCATAGCCCGAGAGGCGCCGATGCGAAGTCCAAGAACGAGCCGCGAAAAGCGCTCCCCGACTTTGCCTCGGCGCGAGACCGGGTTAGGCTTTACCAATCCGTGATAATCCGCTGCGTATCCTGGTGGACGCGGTGAGCCGGTTCTGAACCGCTGTGCGGTTCGGCGTCGCGCCGCACGCCCGGCCCCGTACCGAACGATACGTACCCGATTTCTGAGGCTGACTGACACCGTGACTGTAGAGAACCCGTGGCTGACGGGAGGTTCGAACCCCGAACCGACCGACGCCGAAACAGACCCGTTTCGGGCTCTGGGGTTCGGATTCTCTGAGGAATCCCCGACGATGTCGATCGAACACGGTGAGCCCACGGTTGGGTCTGTAGCGCGCGAGCCCATCGTGAGTGCGGAGCCCGCACCGTGGAGTGCGGCCCCGGCTCCCGCTCCCGGGTCGTGGCAATTGGCTGCACCTCCGGCACCTCAGTCACTCGTTGCCGCCGCGTCAGCACCTCCGGCAGCAGGGGCGCCCACGAGCCGTCGAGCCCTGCGCGATGCCCAGCGAATCGAACCCATGACGACGGGCTTCCCCGGCACTGCCATGGCCGAGCAGGTCGCGCCATCCGTCGGCCACGCCGTTGCGACAGCCGGCGCCGTGAGCCCCGCCGTGTCGAGCCCCGCTCCGTCTACGCGTCGTTCCGCGCGCGCCGCGGTCAGCGCACCGCCACCTCGGCCCACGACGACGACGGCGCCCACGCGGCCCGTCGCGGCACCCTCAGCTCAGGTTCCCCAGGTTCCTCTCGGTCGCCGAATCGCCAAGAAGGCGTTCCCGCCGGCCGTCATGCTCGCTGTCGCCTCGTTGCTCGTTGGCACGTCGGTGCCGGCCAACGCCCTTTTCGATCCGGATGCTCCCCCCGCGTCGATCGCTTTGTCATCGATCGGCGAGGCCAAGGCTCCCGAGACGGTCGCGCTCGAGGGTCAGGTTCTCGAGGCCGAGGCCGTGGGTGATCTCGCGACGACCGCTGCCGCCCGCGACACGTGGACTGTCACGTCGTATGCCGAGATGTTGCGACTGCGGTATGGCAGCCTCTCCTACTCGTACAACGCGTCGAGCACGGGTCCGATCCGCTGGCCCTTCCCCTTCGCCGCCAAGGTCACGTCAGGCTTCGGCGACCGCGTCGCTCCGTGTCGTGGGTGTTCGTCGTATCACCGCGGAGTCGACTTCGATGCGGGATACGGCGCTCCCGTCGGGGTCATTGCAGACGGCGTGGTGACCGCCGTTGGCCGGTCAAGCTCATTCGGCTACCGCGTCGAGGTCGAGCACATCATCAACGGTCAAAAGGTGATGTCGCTCTACGCACACCTCATCGACAACAGCTCGATCCTGCAGGTGGGTGACACCGTCGAGGCGGGAGAGATCCTCGGAGCACTCGGCAACACGGGTCTTTCTACCGGCCCGCACCTCCACCTCGAGATTCACGTCGACAGTGTTCCTATTGACCCGTTCGCGTGGCTTGTCGCTAACACGGGCTAACGCTCTCTGCGCATCAGCTCGTGGCGCATCAGTTCGTGCGTGCCACGGATGTGCCGGTCTGAGCTAGTCGGTAACGATCCACGCCGTGGTGTCTGAGGGCAACACGCCACCGTCGAGTGCGCCACTGGCGAGAATGAGTTCGCCCGCAGGAAGCTCGATGGCGCCGGCACCGGTATTGGCGATCACCGTAATGGCGCCATTGCGCAGTGCGACGACATCGCTCCCGAATCCGTCGAGCCACGTCACCGAGCCTGTGCCGAGCGCGAACTGTGACCGTGCGGCAAGGGCCGCTCGGTAGAGCTCAAGGGTCGACCCCGGGTTGCCAGCCTGCTGATCGCGGGCATAGCTCGCGAAGAGTGGTGGTTGCGGCAACCAGCTCGCACCCGTCTCGCTGAACCCGAACGCCGGAGCGGCGCTCTCCCAGGGAATCGGCACGCGACATCCGTCACGGCCATAGACCTCACCGTTGGTGCGGTGGAAGGTGGGGTCTTCACGCACGTGGTCGTCGAGTTCGATGACCTCGGGGAGTCCGAGCTCTTCGCCCTGGTAGAGGTAGGCGCTGCCCGGGAGGCTGAGCATCAGGGCCGACGCCGCACGCGCGCGTCGAAGGCCGAGCGCCTCGTCGGGCTTATCGGCCGACTTCGGGCCGATGCCCGTCGCGGGGGAGGCATCGGCAGCGCCGAGGCCATAGCGGCTCGCGTGGCGAACGACGTCATGGTTCGAGAGCACCCACGTGCTGGGCGCCCCGACCGCCGTGAAGGCGGCAATCGACTCGTCAATGACCGAGCGCAATCGTGCCGCGTTCCACGGGGTGCCGAGGTAGCTGAAGTTGAAGGCTTGGTGCATCTCGTCGGGGCGCACCCACAAGGCCGCCTTTGCGAGGGGTTCGACCCAGGCTTCAGCGCACAAAACGCGGTCGCCTGAGTATTCGGCAAGCACGGCATTCCAGTCGCGCCAGACATCGTGCACCTCGGGCTGTGCCCAGTAGGGCACCTCGTCGGGCGCCGAAATCGAGTCAGCGAGCCCGCCCGCCTCGGCGACCTGCACGATGTCGGGGAGTCCGTCTTTCTTCATGAGGCCGTGAGCGACATCGACGCGGAACCCGTCAACCCCGCGATCGAGCCAGAAACGAAGTATCTGACGGAACTGCTCCCAGACCCAGGGGTTCTTCCAGTTGAAGTCGGGCTGCGAGGTGTCGAAGATGTGCAAGTACCACGGGCCGGGCGTGCCGTCGGCTTCGGTGATGCGCGTCCAGGCGTTGCCGCCGAAGATCGACTGCCAGTTATTCGGGGGTAACTCGCCGTTCTCACCACGACCCTCACGGAACATGAAGCGGTCGCGCTCGGGTGATCCGGGGCCGGCGGCCAGGGCATCCTGAAACCACGGGTGATCACTCGAGCAGTGATTCGGAACCAGGTCGACGATCACCCGCAGGCCTAGGTCGTGGGCGCGGCCGCGGAGAACGTCAAAGTCGTCGAGCGTGCCAAAGATCGGGTCGACGTCGCAGTAGTCACTGACGTCGTAGCCCGCGTCGCGCTGCGGCGAACGGAAGAACGGCGAGAGCCACACGGCGTCAACGCCGAGTTCGCGCAACGAGCCCAATCGCTCGGTGATGCCTGCCAGATCGCCGATGCCGTCGCCGCTCGCGTCGGCGAATGATCGCGGGTAGATCTGGTAGATCACGGCAGAGCGCCACCACTCATCGCCCCGGCGGGAGGAGTGCTGGTGGTCGATGGCCCGGGTTTCGGTCGAGGTGGTGGTCTCGTTCGGCATTCCGCCACCTTATGACACGGATTCGACGAATGTGGAATCGGTTCCACTCCGAGATTCAGGATGGTGCAGCACCTCACGAGGTTCGGGCCCCCGGTCGCCAGGTGCTAATCTTCTCTGGTGCCAATCGCCGTTCGCGGCATCGGCAACGCCCCGATAGCTCAGTGGTAGAGCACTTCCATGGTAAGGAAGGGGTCGTCAGTTCAATCCTGACTCGGGGCTCCGGTTCTCTCACCGTGGCTGTGCAGCCGCACGAGGGTTCCTGCCCGGCGGGGTAGCTCAGGTGGTTAGAGCACACGGCTCATAATCGTGGTGTCGCGGGTTCGAGTCCCGCCCTCGCTACTGTTCCAGAGACTCCCACGGCCTGGGCTGTTCAGTAGCCCGTGCGCTCGTCAAGCAAGCGCTGTAGATCGGCCTTGACGCCGGCGATGGCCTCTCGGTGTTCCTCATCACTCACGGGGACCCGCTCCGCACGGGGAATCAGTCGCGCCTGCATGAGCTCGCTGAGCGTCTCGTCTCGCGCCCGCAACGCGAGGTCGCGCACGATTGTCTCGTCGTCGTGAGCCGCCCTCAGCCGCTCGACCACGCCGCGCAGCGTCCGACTGCGCGCGCTCAGTCGCACAACCTCGTCGCGGCTGCGGCGGATGCGCGCCTGATCGCGCCGCGACCGCGCGGTGCGCGAGGCGCGTTCGGTGGGCGCGGCGGCGTCACTGTCGTGCGACAACCGCGTTGCCGTCTCGTCGAGCTCGGTGATGACGGCCTCGATTGCGCGACGAGCGAGGTCAATGGCTTCAGCTTCGTTCCACGGCTCACCGTCGCGCACGGTGCGCATAATGACGCCGTTCTTGACCGACAGGCGCACGGCCGAGAGCGCCACGATGAATCCCTCGTCGATCTGGTGAGTCAAGTCGCGCGGCGCCGCGGGTCGCGCAGGGGCAACCGTACGAGCGGGAGCGGGCCAAAAGCGCATGACGACCTTCGCGAACTCGTGGGCGAGAGATCTCTAGCGTACGGCGCGTGCCTGCGTGGGTGCCGGGGGCCGGCGGAGAGCATCCCGAAAAACAGACCCGCGACACGCCGAAAACACAACATGTAGGGGAATGACATTGCTGTGATTCCCGTTATATAGTGAGACCCCTAGCCGCCCGGGGCGGAGATTTTCAGCAGAAGGAGGTCCGTCATGGACAACGACAACGAGACCGTTGGCGGCTACGCCGTGCCCGTCGACCCGATGGACATGCTGCAGTGCGAGAGCTGCCAGTAGCCCGCTGACTTACGAACCACCGAAACCCCGGAACGCCGACGACGGCGCTCCGGGGTTTCGCTTAGGTCTTGATCGCCCATTTCCCCCGGCCGGAGGAGGACACCGTGAGCATCACCGTTGATGCCCGCTCGTCTGATGCGCGTGCCCGCCTCGCGAGTGACGCTGAAGTGCTCGACCGCGTGCACCGCACGCTCGGGCCGGTCGATGTCGTGGCCGAACACTGGGGTGCCCACCGGGTCTCGCGCGTGCTCCACGTTGTGACACGCGGCGGCGAGCAAGCGGTCGTCAAATGGCACCGGGATGCGGGACCCCACCAGCGCGAGTCTGATGCCCTGCAGCACTATGCCGCGGCGCTCGGCGGCGATGCCCCGCGCATTGTGCTCAGCGACCCGTCCCTTCGGCTTGTCACGCTCTCGCGCCTGCTCGGAGAGCCCGCAGCCGGAACCGCTCACGAGCGCGACCCCGATATCCACATGCGTGCCGGTGACCTCGTGCGTCGCTTGCACGACGCTGAGCCCCCGCGTCGCCACGATCGCTTTGGCGCCATGATCGCCGCAGAGTTCGAGCGGTGGAGCCGCGCGGCCGACGAATTGTGGGGTGACGGCGTCGATGGCCGCGACGAGCGCGCCGAGCGACTCGCTGCCGAGCGCCACGTCGCCCGGCAGCACGTGGCAGCGGCACTCGATGTGGGCGAGCTCGACCACGTACCGGCTCATCGCCGATTGACCCCCCGGCACTGGATCATCGACCCCGGCGGGCACGTGCGGTTCATCGACTTTGCGCACCTCGAGTTTGAGCCGCGCATTGTCGACCTGCTGTGGCTCGAGTACGGCCCGTGGCGCGATGAGCCCTGGTTGCGCGCAGCCTTTTTGCATGGCTACGGCCGTACGCCGACCGAACGCGACGAGCTCGTTCTGCGCGCGGTCGCCGCGACCCGCGGCCTCGAGTTGCTCGTGCGGGGCGAGTCGCGCGGCCACGCAGCCGAACGTGCGCTCGGGCGATCGATGCTCGACCGCTTGCTCGGCGCGACGCTCTTCTAGACCGCACCCGGACATCCGGCGTACCGATCGCCGCGCGAGCGTCGCGCCTAGACTGGGCGCGTGCCTGTGAATCCTGAACTGACCGAGCGCGCGTTCGCGCCTACGGCGCCCTACCTGGTGGGTCGAGAGAAGGTGCGCGAGTTTGCGCGTGCTGTCTTCGCCACCGCGCCCCTGCACCACGACCCCGAGGCCGCGCGCGCCGCGGGCTTCGCCGACGTCGTGGCGCCGCCAACCTTTCCGATCGTCATCGCCGAGGCGACGCTGCAGCAGCTGCTCGCCGAACCCGATGCAGGCATCGACTTCAGCCGTGTCGTGCACGGCGATCAGCGCTTCACTTACACCCGCCCGATCGTCGCGGGCGACGAACTCACGGCAACTCTGCGGGTCACGAGCATCAAGTCGCTCGGCGGCAACAGCATGGTCACGAGCGAGTCGGCCATGACCGACGCCGCGGGCGAGCACGTCGTCACGAGCGTCTCGACGCTCGTCATTCGAGGAGACGAATCATGAGCGTTCTCGACGGCCTCGAGGTGGGTCAGGTGGTGGCTGAGCGCACCTTCTCGCTCTCGCGCGACAGCCTCGTGCGCTACGCGGGCGCGAGCGGCGACTTCAACCCCATTCACTACCGCGACGACGTGGCGGCTTCGGTCGGCCTACCGGGCGTACTCGCGCACGGCATGCTCACGATGGGCTTCGCCGTTCAGCCCGTGATCGATTGGTTGGATGCCCGCGGCTGGGTCAGCGACTACCAGGTGCGGTTTACTCGCCCCGTGGTCGTCGACCCGCGGCTCGGCGCCGTCGTCACGGTTACGGCCACCGTCGGGGCTGTGGATGACGCGGGAGCCCGCATCGACCTCACGGCGAGTTACGACGACCAAACAGTGCTCGGCAAGGCGCAGGTTCGCGTCACTCCGTTCGCCTGAGTGACCATGCAGCTCGCTGAGCTCACGACGTTGCGCGTCGGCGGTCCCGCCGAACGGTTTGTCGAGGCCACGACCGTCGATGCTCTCATCGAGGCGGTGCTCGAGGCCGACGCTGTAGGCGAGCCGTGGCTCGTGCTCGGCGGTGGGTCGAACGTTCTCATCGGCGACGAGGGCGTCGACGGCGTCGTGGTTCGCGTCGCCACGCGCGGTATCGAGCGGCTGCCCGATGTGCTCGGCTCGACCCGCCCCGTGCGCCTGCGCGTGCAGGCGGGCGAGTCGTGGGATGCCCTGGTGGCTCACACCGTCGAGAACGGTTGGGCGGGCATCGAAGCCCTCAGCGGCATTCCGGGTTCGACGGGCGCCGCACCCATTCAGAACATCGGTGCCTACGGTCAAGATCTCGCCGAGAGTCTCGTGAGCGTCGAGGTGCTCGACATCGAGAGTGGCGAGCGACGCACGGTGCCCGCTCCAGAGCTCGCGCTCGGCTACCGCACGAGCGCGCTCAAGCAGGGGTGGCGAGCCGTCGTGCTGAGTGTTGACCTCGCGCTCGAGCACAACGCCGACGCGCGCAGCCGACCCGTCGGGTATGCACAGCTCGCCGACGCTCTAGCAGCGAGCGTCGGAGACCGAGCTCCCCTTGCGGGCGTTCGGTCAGCCGTGCTCGCGCTGCGGGCCAGCAAAGGCATGGTGCTCGATGAGCACGACTCCCAGTCGATGAGTGCGGGTTCGTTCTTCACCAATCCGATCGTCACCGAGTCGTTTGCCCTGCGCCTGCCCGGTGATGCGCCACGCTGGCCCCAACAACCCGAGCCCGCGCCCCTCGTCGTGCCGCTCGGGAGCGAGCCGGCCACGCCGCCCGAGCCCGTCGAGGGCACCGTCAAACTAAGTGCCGCCTGGTTGATTGAGCACGCCGGCATCGCCCGCGGCTTTGAGTTGCCGGGTTCGGGCGCATCCGTCTCGACGAAACACACCCTGGCCCTCACGAACGCGAGTGGCCGTGCTACCGCGGCCGAGGTCGCCGAGCTTGCTCGTTACATTCAGACGCGGGTAGCCAGTGAGTTCGGCGTCGTCTTGCACCCTGAGCCGGTTTTCATCGGCATCTCGTTGTAGCCCGATCAGATCAGGCCGCGCTCCATCGCGAGCGTCACCGCTCGTGTGCGGTCATTCACGCCGAGCTTCTCGAACGCGCGCACCAAGTGCGTCTTGACCGTCGCTTCACCCACGAAGAGCCGCTCGCCGATCGCGCGGTTCGACAGGCCCTCGGCGACGAGCCGCAACACCTCGGTCTCGCGCGTCGTGAGTGCGGTCGGTGCGGGCTCACGCATGCGCGACACCAGTTGGGCCGCGATGGCCGGTGACAGGGCGACTTCTCCGGCGGCCACTGACCGCACACCGGCGATGAGTTCTTCGGCCGGCGCCGCCTTGAGCAAGTAGCCGCTCGCTCCCGCTTCGATGGCCGAGAGGATGCTCGCATCACTCTCATACGTCGTGAGCACGAGCACGCGCACGGCGTCGGAGCGCTCGCGGATGCGCGCAGTCGCCGCGTCGCCCGTGAGCCGCGGCATGCGCACGTCCATGACGACGAGGTCAGGCAGGAGCGCAAGCGCGAGTTCAACGGCCTGTTCGCCATCGACCGCTTCACCCACCACCTCGATGTCGGGTTCGGCGGCCAGCAGCGCAACAATGCCGGCCCGCACGACGGCGTGGTCGTCGGCGACGAGAACGCGAATGACGCGGCTCACGCGATCACCAGCGCCGCGCCGGCCG
>CALRWH020000104.1:0-8336 GCA_943371805.1 Pseudomonas synxantha
CGACGGTGCTGCGCTCGCTCTCGCACTACTTGCGGGCCGACGCCGCGGTGCGCGCCGAGGTCGACGCGCGCCAGTCGTGGGTGCGCACGGCGGCCCGCCTCGGCGTCGTCGCACCGTGGATCGTGCTGCTCATGCTCGGCACGCGCCCCGAAGCCGCCGCGGCCTACAACTCAGCGGGCGGTGCCGTGCTCGTCGTGGGCGGGCTCGCCGCGACGCTCGTGGCCTACAGACTCATGATCGCGCTCGGGCGGTTGCCCGAAGAGGGGCGGTGGTTTCGATGACGCCGCTGCTGGGCGCCGCTCTGCTCGCGGGCCTCGGGCTGGGCTTGGGGCTGTGGTTGCTCGTGTCGACGGCTCCGCGTTTCGGGCGCCCGCGACTCGCCACGCGCCTCGCGCCGTACCTCGTCGACGTCTCGGCGGAGGCGCGCGCCATGACCTCGGCGCGACGCAGCGACCCGCTCCCCGTCATCTCGGCCCTGCTCGCCCCAGCTGCCGAAGCCGCGCGCGGCATGCTCGACACGGTGCTCGGGGGTGAGGCGGTCATCCACACGCGTCTGCGGCAATCGGGCTCTGCGCTCTCGGTGCAGGGCCACCGCACCCGGCAGTTGTTCGGGGCGCTGCTGGGCGCCGCATCCGGAATCGCCCTCGCGCTGCTCGTGGCGCGCGACGGAGTGCCGTTCGTTCCGGCGGCGATCGGCGCGGTGGCGGCGGGCGGCATCGGCGGCATCGCGGCGACGGATGCCCTGCTCGCGCGCAGTGCCCGCCGACGCGCGGCGCGCATCGCCGAAGAGTTTCCGACGGTGGTCGAGTTTCTCGCCCTCAGCGTGGCAGCCGGCGAGAGCATCCTTGAAGCGCTGCGTCGCGTCGCGCGCACCGGGTCGGGAGAGCTGGCGGGCGAACTCGACCGCGTCGTGCAGCGCGCCGCCGCGGGTCAGCCGCTCGCCCTCGCGCTCGCCGAATTGCGCGACGACCTCGCCGTGCCCGCGGTCGGCCGGTTGATCGATCAGGTGCTCGCGGCCCTCGACCGCGGAACCCCGCTCGCCGAGGTGCTGCGCGCCCACGCCCTCGACGCACGCGACGAGTCGAAGCGGCGCCTGCTCGAAGCCGCCGGAACCCGCGAGGTCGCCATGCTCGTGCCGCTCGTCTTCCTCATCCTGCCGGTGACGGTGCTTTTCGCCGTCTGGCCGGGGCTCATGGTGCTGCAGCTCGGGTTCTAAGTACTACTGCGGCGACGTGGGCAGCGCCCACCAAACCGCGCCACATCGCGACTGACCAACGTCTGCGATCAGGTGGGGTCAGGCGTGCTCGGTCGTGGCGTCAGTGCCGACGAGTGGCGGTGCGACGCGGCCGAGCGACGATCGCCGCGCCGGCAACGATGAGGCTAAGGCCGAGCGCTGCGGCCAGAAGTGAGGTGTCGTTGGCGCCGGTCACGGCGAGCTTTTCGCCGCCGGGAGGCGTCGAGCCACGGGGCGGTGTCGACTCTTCCACCGGGGCAAATCGCAGGGTTACGCTGCCCTGGGCGCCGTCGAAGGTGAGGTCGAGTGATGCGCTGTAGCCGCCGCCGCTTCCCGATCCGGGGTTCGGCGATGACGCGGCCGAAGCCCCTCCTTGACCCAACTCCCACGGCAGGTCGGCTGCGATCGGAAACAGAGTGGAATCTACGCTCGGAATGTCACTGAACACATATCCAGAGCCGGGAGTCGTCGCCGTTGCAGCACTTTTCGCACCGCCGCCAGGGGAATCGGCAAAGGTATTCCAGCCAGCGTTTCCGTTGCCGCTCGCGCCACCATTTGCGTAGACGCCGGCTTGGCCACCTCTGGCGGTGTAGCTGTTGAGCGTCGTATCTCCGCCATCCGACGCCGGCGGCGAGAACGCGCCCAGAGATCCGCCCTTTCCGACGGTCACCACGAGTGGACCAGTAAGCGCGACGGAATCGACGTAGGTCACTTCGCCCCCACCGCCCGCGTAGCCGGTGGCGATCTGGTCGCCGCCGCCGCCGCCACCGACGAGCACGGCAGCCACCTTGGTGACTCCGGCCGGCGGCGTGAAGGTGCCGGAGGAATACATGACGATCTCGCAGATGCCGGGTGCGATGAGGGTGGCGTCGCCGCACGTAGGGGCGGCGAAAGCTGACCCGCCGACGGCAGCTGTTGGAATCACCATGCCGGCGACCAGCAGTGAGCTACCCCAGGTGTGGCGAGTGAATGCAGTCGTCATGGGGGATGCTCCTTGAGGGCTCGGCGATCGTGAAACTCGTCTCCTCGCCAGTCTGAAGCCCTACTGCGGTGTGCCTCGACCGGAAACCGTCACTCTCGGGGTTCGGTTTGCGTAATGCGTAAGAGTTGCGCCGATAGCTCGCGGCGCACGACCTTTCCGGTCGCTGTGCGGGGTATTTCCGCAACGCGCACGAAGAGGCTGGGTGCCGATTCCCCGAACGCGGCGCGCAGAGACGCTGACAAGGCGGCGATATCGACGTCGGAATCACCGATGAAGGCGAGCGCAAACGTCTCCACTCCGTGGGCGCCCGGCACCGAGCATCCGGCAACGTCGTCGATGCCCGAGAACGTGAGGGCCTGCGCTTCGATGCGCGCTGGATCGATCTTGACTCCGGCAGCATTGATGAGTTCCGAAGCTCGGCCGTGCAACGTCAGCGTTCCGTCACGAACTGATCCGCGATCGCCGGGGTAGAACCAGCCGTCGCGAAACGCCGCACGGCTCGCTTCGTCATCGCTGACATACCCAGTCGGCTGATGCGGGCGCGTGATGCGAACAAGACCCACCTCACCGTCCGGCAGCACCTGGTCGTTCTCGTCGACGATCTGCACCTCGACGTCGTCGACTATCGTGCCCGCGATCTGCGCGTCATCGCCCCCGCCGCGTCGAATCGCAACCGTGCCCGACTCGCTCGAGCCATAGAGGTTGACCACCTCGGCATCGAAGTGCTGCTCGAGCCCCCGCGCCAAGCCAGTGGGGAGGGGGCTGCCGGCCGACTGGATGATGCTCAGGTGCGGCAGCGTGATACCGACGCGCTGGGCTTCGGTCAGCAGTTCGCTCAATTGCGTCGGAGACCCCTTGATGCTGCGCACCTGATGATCGGCCAGCACGCGCAGGTTCTCGGCCGCCGAGCCAGGGGCCCGGTAGCAATCGCCCGCACTGACGCTCGCGTAGAAAGTCTGAAAGCCGCTGACGGTGTTCACCGGGAGGAGGCACATGAAGGGTTGGAGGGGCATCCAGTACTGCCGCGCCGAGCGTGTGCGGTAGCCAATGGTGTCGACCGTGAATGGCACACCCTTGGGGGCACCCGTCGTGCCACTCGAAAACACGATGCGGCACAGGTCGTCACTCGATGCGAAGCCACGGGGGTCGGGGCGCGCGGAGGCCCGAGCCACCTCGCCGAACCAGACGTCGTCGATCACGATGGTGCGGCGGCCCCTTTCCGGCATGGTCGACGGCACAGTGATGAGCCAGTCGTACGTGTCGGGCGCATCGTTCTCTGTGCCGCCGGTGCTCGGCAACGTGCACGAAATCGCACCCTCGTGCAGCAGCGCCAGAATCACCAGCGTCTCGAGCAATGCCGGAAGGGCCACGGCCACCATGTCGCCGCTCTGCACTCCGTGCTCGCGCAGGCGGTGTGCGAGGCGCACCGCCGTGTCATTCGCCTCGGCCCAGGTCAGCTCGGTGCCGCTGGCCACGATGGCTAGTTCAGTCGGGCGTGAGGTCGCCCACGTCACGACGGGTGAATACGGATGCTCGCGATCGGTCACGCCTCGACACTAGGCGCGCGGCGACGAGTTTCTGCGCGCGCCCGCTCAGCGCACGAAGGCAGAGATGATCGCCGTGATCATGAAGCCGAAGTAGATGGCGATCCAGCCGTATCCAACGACGAGTGCCGTGACTGCCATCCAGCGTCCTCGCTCTCGTGTCCTCTTGATTTGCCACAACGCGATGTGGCCCAGCAAGACCCCAATCCAACCGCCCAAGATGCTGAAGATGAGCGCGAGCACGGCGAGCGCGTTCGTGCGGGTTTGTTGAGCGAGCACAGAAGTCGGAGTTCCCGTGGCTGCAGCCTGGGCTACGAGCTCAGGGTTGGTCTGAGCGAGCGCCGCTTCACGATGAGCGAGGTCTCGCGAGGAAAGATCGTTCGTCCACAACGTACGCAATACGGTGGGATCCGTCTCGGGTTCGGTGGTCGACGCTTCATAGTTCTCACGCCACGCGGCGAACTCTTTCTCTCGGAGAGAACGAGACCGACGCACCAGAATGATGGCGACCACGACGATCACGGCGAACGAGATCAAACCCAACAGTTGATTGATTTCCACAGCGTTCCTCATTCGTCTTGCGGCGTGTTCTGCACGGGTAGCGTGAATTCTCTCGAGCATCATTCATTACCGCGCCGATTGCAAGTGGATGCTCGAACTCGCCGAGCCCGCCACACGCCCATCGTGCGGCGAAAGGGTGGCTCAAGCCCGGTCTGGTCTCTAGCATTGCGCAATGAAGAAGAACTTCGCCGCGGTTGTCATCGCGCTCGCCGTGATCATCACGGCAGGATGCGCCGAGACTCCGAGCACGTCGTCGCCATCGAGTGCGCCGGTCGAATCGCCGACGGTGAGCATCCCGACGCCGACCCCTACGGAGACCGCGTCCGCCGCGCCAGCCGCAGAAGCCCCCGCTGTCGCATCGCTGACCGCGAACGACGTCTATGAGCTGTGCAAGACCCAGACCGTGCCGTACGTCATCTCCGAGGGTGTTTCGCTCAGCGACCTCGCGTATCGGCCGCTGAGTGAAAGCCGAGTCGAGCAAGTCGACGGCATCTGGCACGCCCTCATCGGGGTGTCGGGCACACCGTCTGACCCCATCCACGTCTTCTGCAGCGTCTCGGGTACCCTCGCCGCCCCCAACTGGTTCGGTTATGGCGGCGCCCTCGGCGCTCCCGACGACGCGGCGTGGGAGACCCTGCTCGCGGGGGTGGGTTAGGTCTAGCCGCTCTTTCGCAGTGCGACTATCGGGTGAGTTTCGTTGCCCTCCCGTGGCCAGTGATTGCGACCTAATCGAGACATTGTCGCGACCGGCGGCGCACTAGCGTGGCGACATGACGGCGACTTCGACACGGACCGCCCCGCGCAGCGACCTTGTCACCACGTGGATGCTCGTCGCCGTCTCGGTCGCATCAGTGGGTTTTCCCGTCACTTGGGGGTTGGTCGCGCTGCTTGACCTGCTGTTTGATCTTGAGTCTGTCGTCATGAACGCAATTGGTCTCGTGGCGTTCTGGCTGGTGATCGGGGCCACCGTTGCCGCCGGAAGTCTCATTGGCGTCGTGATCGTCCGCACACCGCGCCCTCCTCACACGGTCAGGATTGCTGCCACCCTTGGAGCGCTCGCAGCTGCAACCCCCTTGAGCGTTGCACTGTTTTTTCGATTCCAGTTTCCCGGGTGCGTTGGGCTCAACGTCTTCGGTGTTCCGTGGCCCGAACCATTCCAAAGCCTTGCGCAACTACTGACCGCGGGCATCGTCGTCGGGACGGTTGTGTTGACCATGGCCTGCATTGTGATCCCCAGTCTGAGATGGGTGGCCCTGGCCGTCGTCAGTTGGTTGACACTCGCCGCCATACCGACTCTCTTCCTTTTCTTCTTGTCTATCTACGGTGATCCGGGTCCTGGGTGCATAGTTCCAGGAGGGTCAAGGTGAGTGACGAGTGAACCGTGATGCGAACGCCGATTTCGTAGGCGAGGTCGCCGTGAAAACTAGGCGTGATCCGGCGGGGCTCGCGGCGGCCATCCTCATAACGATTGCGGGATGCACGCTGGTGTGGCTCGTCGCTCTCGTCACGGTGCCGCTCGGGCCTGCACTTCTTGCACCCGTCGTGCTCGCCGCATCCGCACTCTGCGCGATCACGTGTGTATGGCTCGCGCCTCATCCGCTCACGCGGCGTTCGGCGCTTGCGCCCGTGATGATGGGACTACTCGCAGGGCTAGCGCCGACGGCCATCGTGCTGGCGATTCGCCTTTTGGACACCACCTGCACGGTTGTCAACGTGTTCGGGCTTCCGTGGGCAGAGCCATGGCGAAGCATCATGCACGTCGCGTCGATCGCCGTGTGGATTCTGTCGTGCGTCGTTCTGACCATGAGCCTGCGGCTCGATCGAGGCCTGCGGCGGCCCGCGATAGCGATGCTCGTGTGGAGCGCGATGGCCACTCTGCCGGCATTCCTGCTGCTGTTCATCTCCATTTATGGTGACCCCGCGGCCGGGTGCGTTCCGACGTGAGTTGCGATCGAATCGATACATCTCGCGCACGCAATGCGCGTTAGCTTGTCGACATGACCACGACGAGCGCGGACGCCACTCGGCGCACGGGCTTTCTGATCACGTGGATGCTCGCCGCGGTGACTATGGCCGCGACCGCTTGGCCGGCCATGGTGGGTGTCATGATCACGCTCACTCTGTGGTTCGGGCCGCCAAGCTGGGTCTACACCGTTCTTTGGGCGTTGGGCGTGCTCGGGACCATCGCCGGAACGATCGCAGCCGCCTCGATCATCGCTGTGCTTCTTCTTCGTCCTCCACACACGCGCAGGGTGACCAAACTAGCGGCGACATTCGGAGCCCTCGCTGGTGCGGCACCGGTCAGCGTGGTCGTGTACTTCCTGCTCGATCGATCAAGCTGCGTCATGATCAACGTCTTCGGAATGCCGTGGCCACCGCCATTGGAAGTCTTGGGGCAGGTCATGACAGCTGCCGTCGTGTGCGCCGCGATTGTGCTCTTTGTCGCGTGTTCAGTTGTCTCCAGCACCCGGCTCGCCGCATTGGTAGCGCTCGGGTGGTGGGTCGCGGCTCTCATCCCGTCGTTCCTGTTGTATCCACTCTCGTTCTACGGCGATCGAGTCGAGAGCTGCGTTGCGCGCTGACCGCGACGTGATCCCTAGCGGCGAGCAACCCCGAGCGCCGCGGCCACCGCGCGTGCGCGGTCGAGCTCGGCAGTGACGGGCTGCACCACGTCTCGCTGCACGACCTCGTCGACGGATGCGAGCAGGCGTTTGCGCGTGCGACGCCGACGCGCGGCAGCGGTCAGCGCGCTGAGCACGGCAGAGATGATGCCGAGCAGCACTCCGACGAGCACGGCCGCGATGATCACGAGCGTCGGGATAGCCCAGCCCTCGAGCGGGCCCGACTCGACGCGGGGGATGAGCAGAGCGGGCATCCCGAACGTGGGAAGCAGTGAGGCGCCGACGAGCCAGAGGGCTCCGAGCACGCCGGCCACGATCGTGACCCACTGCACGATGCCGATGATCGCCCACCACCACGAGCCTTTCGCGGGCAAACTCGTGCGCGCGATCGCGAGGTCGATGTCGGCGGGCAACTTGTCGAGGGCGCCTTCGGCGGCAGTGCGCACGGCGGCCTTCCATGGCCCGGCAAGGCCCGCGGCGGCGGTGTCGGCGAACGAGCGCACGGCGAGCGAGAGCTTGGCCTGAGCACCCGCACTGAGCAGGGGCATGCTCGTGCGGTGCACATCAGCGTCGTCGCCGCGGCGCTTGGGCCCGAGCCCGAGGCGCGTGAGTGGGTCGGCGCGCAGGCGGCCGATCCACGAGACGAGCGGCCAGCCCGTGACCTGTGCGGCGCGCTTGCGATACGAACTCGCGACGGCGGCCGCGACGATCTCGACGCCCGCAGCGGTGCCAACCTCATCGCGCACGCGCAGTGATGCCTTCGCATCAAGGCGAGCCGCCGAGCCGGGGTCGTCGATGCGCGCCGCAAGAGTCTGCACATCAGCCGTCAGCCGCGCATCGCGCACGGCCTTCGAGGCCGCGAGGTCTCCGATCGCCGCCCGCAACGCGTCGATGCCCTCGAGCGTTCGCGCGCTCACCGACAGCACGCGGGCGCGCGGCAGGCCGTCGCGCGACACGATCGATTGCAACGACGCGACGACGGATGCCCGGTCTCGCGCCGCAAGCAAATCCACTTGGTTGAGCGCGAACAAGGTGACCTCCGCGTGCCGAGCGTGCGGCGCGATGAACTGCGCGTGCAACACATCGTCGGCATACTTTTGCGGGTCGACGACCCAGAGCAGGGCATCCACCTGACCGGCGAGGCGTTCGGCGATCGCCCGGTTGCCGGCCTCGATCGAGTCGACGTCGGGCAGGTCAACGAGCACGAGCTTGCCCGCGCGCGGGTCGATGGGCTGCGTGCGCTCAACGCGCTCGCGAATCTCGAGCCAGTCGAGCAGTTCGGCGGCGCCTGTGGCATCCCACGTGACGGCGAGGGCTTGCGACGTCGTCGGGCGCCGCACGTGCGCCTTCGCGACCTCGTCGCCGACGAGCGCGTTGACGAGGCTCGACTTGCC
>CALRWH020000105.1:0-8279 GCA_943371805.1 Pseudomonas synxantha
AGAACGCGATCGCCGTGGGCATGGCGCTCGGTGGCTCGACCAACATCGTGCTTCACCTGCTCGCGATCGCGAATGAAGCCGAGGTGCCCCTCACGCTCGCTGACTTCAACCGCATTGGTGACAAGGTTCCGCACATTGCCGACGTCAAGCCGTTCGGCAACTACGTCATGAACGACGTCGACCGCCACGGCGGGCTTCCCGTGCTCATGAAGGCGCTGCTCGATGAGGGGCTGCTGCACGGCGACGCGCTCACGGTGACCGGCAAAACCATGGCCGAGAACCTCGAAGAACTCAACCCGCGCCCGCTTGACGGCAAGGTGCTCCGCAAACTCGACAACCCCTTCCACAAGACGGGCGGAATCACGATTCTGCACGGCTCGCTCGCGCCGGAGGGCGCGGTCGTCAAGACCGCAGGCTTCGACTCGGTCGTCTTCGAAGGCCCGGCTCGCGTGTTCGAGCGCGAGCGCGCGGCGATGGATGCTCTGTCGGCCAACGAGATCAACAAGGGCGACATCATCGTCATTCGCTACGAGGGCCCGAAGGGTGGCCCAGGAATGCGTGAGATGCTCGCGATCACCGCCCGCATCAAGGGGGCAGGACTCGGAAAAGATGTACTACTCTTGACCGACGGTCGATTCTCAGGCGGCACAACCGGACTGTGCATCGGCCACGTAGCTCCCGAAGCAGTAGACGCTGGTCCTATTGCTTTCGTGCGCGATGGTGATCTGATCCGGGTTGATATCGCTGCTCGCTCCCTCGACCTACTGGTCGACGCAGACGAGCTTGAGGCGCGCCGCACCGACTGGGCGCCCCTGCCTCCGCGTTACACCCGTGGCGTACTTGCGAAGTACGCCAAGCTCGTTCACTCGGCTTCCGAGGGCGCCATCACCGGGTAGTAATGCGGTCAATCCTGTCGTGACCACTCACTCCCAAGGAAGCTCTCCAACATGACCACGGAATCCAACCCCGTGCCGAGCGCCGCCGCATCGTCGTCGGCAAGTGCCGCCAAGAAGAGTGACCCGCCCATGCTCACGGGCTCGGGCGCCATTCTGGCCGCACTCGAAAAGCTCGGCATCACCGACGTGTTCGGCCTGCCCGGCGGCGCGATCATGCCGTTCTACGACGAACTCATGTCGTCGACGGCGATTCGCCACATTCTCGTTCGCCACGAGCAAGGCGCCGGTCACGCGGCCGAAGGCTATGCCGCCGCGAGCGGCCGTCTCGGCGTGTGCATCGCCACCTCGGGCCCGGGCGCGACCAACCTCGTCACGGCCATCGCCGACGCGCACATGGACTCGGTACCTTTGCTCGCCATCACGGGCCAGGTGTTCTCGACCTCGATGGGCACCGATGCCTTTCAAGAGGTCGACATCACGGGCATCACGATGCCGATCACGAAGCACTCGTTCCTCGTGACGAAGCCCGAAGACGTGCCGGGCGTGATTGCCGCGGCCGTGCACATCGCGACGAGCGGTCGCCCCGGCCCCGTGCTCGTTGACGTCACGAAAGACGCGCAGCAGAAATCGGCTCCGTTTATCTGGCCGCCCAAGATCGACCTGCCCGGCTACCGGCCCGTAACCAAGGCGCACGGCAAGCAGATTCAGGCGGCCGCTCAGCTCATCGTCGAGTCGCGCAAGCCCGTGCTCTACGTGGGTGGCGGCGTCGTGCGCTCGGGCGCCCACAAAGAGCTGCTCGCTTTCGCCGAGAAGACCGGCGCTCCCGTCGTCACGACGCTCATGGCGCGCGGCGCGTTCCCCGACTCGCACCGCCAGAACCTCGGCATGCCGGGCATGCACGGCACCGTTCCCTCAGTGCTTGCGCTGCAAGAGAGCGACCTTCTTGTGGCCATCGGATCGCGGTTCGATGACCGCGTGACGGGCAAGGTGAGTGAGTTCGCTCCCGGTGCGAAGATCATCCACATCGACATCGACCCGGCTGAGATCGGCAAGATTCGCCACGCCGATGTTCCCATCGTGGGAGATGCCCGCGAAGTGTTGCTCGACCTGCTGCCCGCCTTCGAGGCAGCGGCCGCTGAAACCGCACCCGACATCGTCGACTGGTGGAAGCGGCTCGAGACCCTGCGTACGCAGTACCCCCTCGGCTACGTCGACGACCCCGACGACGGCTTGCTCGCACCTCAAGCGGTCATCGAGGCGATCGGCAAGATCTCGGGCCCCGAAGCGGTCTACGCCGCGGGCGTGGGGCAGCACCAGATGTGGGCGGCGCAGTTCATCAAGTACGAGCGCCCGGGCGCGTGGCTCAACTCGGGCGGCGCGGGCACGATGGGCTACGCGGTTCCGGCTGCGATGGGCGCCAAGGTTGCTCAGCCCGAACGCCTCGTATGGGCGATCGACGGTGACGGTTGCTTCCAGATGACCAATCAAGAGCTCGCCACCTGCACGATCAACAACATCCCCATCAAGGTCGCGATCATCAACAACTCGTCGCTCGGCATGGTGCGGCAGTGGCAGACGCTCTTCTACGACGGCCGCCACTCGTTCACCGACCTCGAGACGGGCTCGATGCGTGCGGGAGAAGAAACCCGCATGATCCCCGACTTCGTCAAGATGGCCGACGCCTACGGCGCTCTCGGCATTCGGGTGACGAAGCCCGAAGAGGTTGAGCCGGCCATCCGCTTGGCGATCGAGACCAACGACCGCCCCGTGGTCATCGACTTCATCGTGAGCCGCGACGCCATGGTGTGGCCGATGGTGCCGCAAGGTGTCGGCAACTCGTCGGTGCAATATGCGCGCGACCACGCCCCCGACTGGTACGAGGAGTAAGCCGCCATGACCTATCACGTGCTGTCACTGCTCGTCGAAGACAAGCCCGGCTTGCTCACCCGGGTGGCTGGCCTGTTCGCCCGGCGCGGGTTCAACATCCGTTCGCTCGCCGTCGGCACGACTGAGGTCGAAGGCCTCTCGCGCATTACGGTCGTCGTCGAAGTTGAGGGCTTGCCTCTCGAGCAAATCACCAAGCAACTCAACAAGCTCATCAACGTGCTCAAGATCGTCGAACTCGACCCGTCGAGCTCGGTGCAGCGCGAGCACATGCTCATCAAGGTGCGCGTCGACAACACCACGCGCTCGCAGATTCTTGAGGCGGCCAACCTCTTCCGCGCGCGCGTGGTTGATGTTGCCACCGACTCGCTCGTCATCGAGGTGACGGGTGACACCGCCAAGGTCGAGGCTCTCTTGCGGGTGCTCGAGCCCTATGGCATCAAAGAGATCGCGCAATCGGGCCTGCTGGCCATCGGTCGCGGCTCGAAGAGCATTAGCGAACGCGTGCTCAAGAACTAGTTCAAGTTTTACTACCCCCACCGAACAAGGAGAACCCCGATCGTGACTGAGATTTTCTACGACAACGACGCTGACCTCTCGCTCATCCAGGGCAAGAAGGTCGCGATCGTCGGCTATGGCTCGCAGGGCCACGCCCACGCCCAGAACCTGCGCGACAGCGGCGTCGAGGTGTCGATCGCCCTCAAGGCTGGCTCGAAGTCGACTCAGAAGGCCAGCGACGACGGCTTCAGCGTCTTGACGGTCGCCGATGCGGCCGAGTGGGCTGACGTCATCATGATTCTCGCGCCCGACCAGCACCAGCGGTCGATCTACGCCGAGAGCATCAAAGACAAGCTCACCTCGGGCAAGACCCTTGCCTTCGCACACGGCTTCAACATTCGCTTCGGCTACATCGATGCCCCCGAGGGCGTCGACGTGATCCTCGTCGCGCCCAAGGCCCCGGGCCACACGGTGCGCCGTGAGTTCGTTGCCGGCCGCGGTATTCCCGACATCATCGCCGTCGAGCGCGACGCGACGGGCCACGCGTGGGATCTCGCTCTCTCGTACGCCAAGGCCATCGGCGGCACGCGCGCGGGTGTCATCAAGACGACCTTCACCGAAGAGACCGAGACCGACCTGTTCGGCGAGCAGGCTGTGCTTTGCGGTGGCACGTCGCAGCTCGTGCAGTACGGCTTCGAGGTTCTCACCGAGGCTGGCTACCAGCCCGAGATCGCCTACTTCGAGGTGTTGCACGAGCTCAAGCTCATCGTCGACCTCATGTGGGAGGGCGGCATCGCCAAGCAGCGCTGGAGCGTCAGCGACACGGCCGAGTATGGCGACTCCGTCTCGGGCCCCCGCGTGCTCGACGCGAGCGTCAAAGAGCACATGAAGGCCGTTCTCGCCGACATTCAGTCGGGCGCGTTCGCGAAGCGCTTCATTGATGACCAAGATGCCGGAGCGCCCGAGTTCAAGGCGCTGCGCGCCAAGGGCGAGCAGCACCCCATCGAAGAGACCGGCCGCAAGCTGCGCGCCCTCTTCTCGTGGAAGCAGCAAGACGCGGACTACGTGGACGGTTCTGCTGCGCGCTAGTCACTGACCTTCTCGGCCAACCGCCGAGAACCCCACGAGGCCGCGGCCCCCGCAACCAGGGGCCGCGGCCTCGTGCTGTCGGCGGTTGCATAGAGCCCGCTCGCTAGGCTCGACGCATGCCCCGCACGCCCGCTCCCGACGACGACGCCGCCCTGCGGTGGGATGAGTTCGACGACCCGAGCTATGTCGAGTCAGACGCCGCGGTCGCGGCGCGCGAGGTGGGTGAAGCGGGCAACGCGAGCGCCGCATCCGACGCCGATACCGCGACGACGGATGCCGCTCTCGAGCCCGCTGCAGCACCCCGTAGCTCGGCCCTCACGACGCTGCTCACGGCCCTCTTCGCCGTGGTCTACCTCGCCTACTCGGTGGGCTGGATCATCAGCATCGGCCTCGTGCCGCTCAGCGGCCCCACCCTCGTGATCGAGATCATGTACCAGTTCAGCGAATTTCTGGCGCTGCTCGCGAGCGCGCTGTGGTTTGCCGCGGTCGTCGCCCTCACGCGCGAGGGCCGTGCGGCGCATCGCTTCGGCTGGCTCGCGCTCGGCACTCTTGTGCTCGTGCCGTGGCCGATCGTCGTGGGGGTGCTCTCGTGACGCGCACGCACGTCGGGGTGGCAGCGCTGCTCTCGCTTGTCGTTGGCTGGTTTGTCTTCGACGCTGTGAGTTCGCTCATGGGCCTGCCCGCGCTCTACGCCCAGCTGGGCGTCGACCCCGCGAACGTGCCGTGGGTTGCTCTGTGGGCGGGTGTCATCATGCCCGTGGTGTTCTATACCGTGGCGGTCATCGTGGGTCGGCGGTTGTCGCTCACGCGCTTCACTCTCGTGCTCATCGTGGCGCTCGCCGCGACGGCAACCGTGCGCCTCTCGCTCATCGCGCTCGCGACGGGCTCGATCACGCTGTTCTAGTCGGCGCGGCTCACGCGAGCCCCACCCACAGCACGAGCGCGATCAGCAGAACTTGCATCGCGAGGCGCGGCCAGAACGGCACGGCGATGACCCCGAACTGGTCACGGTGTCGTGCTGCGTAGGCGTTCGCCGGAAACACACACACGAGAAAGACCGCGAGCGCAATGCCCGCCGCCGCGCGCGTGGGCTCGAACAGCAAGCCGAGCCCTCCCGCGATCTCGGCGACACCCGTGACCCACACCCAGGCGCGGGGCGAGAACGGGCGACCGTGAAAGACCCGCGGAACCATCGCGGCCATGGGCCGCACGATCGGCGGAACGAAGTGCGTGATGCCGATGCCGATGAAGATGATGGCCGTGATCACGCGCGCCACGTCAACGGAATCGATCGCTGTCATGTTCGCCATTCTGCCCCCGCGCCCTGCGATACCCTGAACGCATCGGTTGCCTCCACTGGCGTCGGCGCCGCCACCACACTCTTGCCGGTCTCTTTCCGTGTTAGGACCTTTTCTCGTGCCCAAGCCGGTCGTGCTCATCGCCGAAGAACTCAGCCCCGCCACCGTCGATGCCCTCGGGCCCGACTTTGACATCCGTCACGTTGACGGCACCGATCGGCCCGCGCTGCTGGCCGCTTTGGCCGAGGCGAGCGCCGTGCTCATTCGGTCAGCGACGCAGATGGATGCCGAAGCCATCGCCGCCGCGAGCGCCCTCAAGGTGATCGCGCGCGCCGGCGTGGGCCTCGACAACGTCGACGTGCCCGCCGCGACGAGCGCGGGTGTCATGGTCGTCAACGCCCCGACGAGCAACGTCATCAGCGCCGCCGAGTTGGCGATTGCGCACTTGCTGTCGCTCGCTCGCCACGTGCCCGACGCGAACGCGTCGATGAAGGCGGGGGAGTGGAAGCGCTCGAAGTACACGGGCGTCGAGCTCTACGAAAAGACCGTGGGCGTCGTCGGCCTCGGCCGCATCGGTGTTCTCGTTGCCCAGCGCCTCGCCGCGTTCGGCGTAGAGCTCATCGCCTACGACCCCTACGTGCCGCCGGCGCGCGCGCAGCAGTTGGGTGTGACGCTGGTGTCGCTCGACGAACTCATGCAGCGCAGCGACTTCATCACCATTCACATTCCCAAGACGCCCGAGACGACCAACCTCATCAGCACGGCGCAGTTCGCCCTCGCGAAGCCCAGCCTGCGCATCGTCAACGCGAGCCGCGGCGGCATCATCGACGAGGATGCCCTCCGGGAGGCCCTCGCGACCGGCCGCATCGCCGGTGCGGGCCTCGACGTCTTCGTGCACGAGCCGCCCGTGGGCTCCCCCTTGCTCGATCTCCCGACCATCCAGCTCACGCCGCACCTCGGCGCCTCGACCGATGAGGCGCAAGAGAAGGCCGGAGTCTCGGTCGCCAAGTCGGTGCGCCTCGCGCTCGACGGTGAGCTCGTGCCCGATGCCGTCAACGTGGCGGGCGGCGTGATCGACCCGAGCGTGCGCCCGGGCATCCCGCTCATGGAAAAGCTCGGGCAGGTCTTCGCGGCACTCGCCGATGCCTCGTTCGCGAGCATCGACGTTGAGGTACGCGGCGAGATCGTGGCGCACGACGTCAACGTGCTCAAGCTCGCGGCGCTCAAGGGCATCTTCAGCCGCATCTCGAGCGAGCAAGTGAGCTATGTCAACGCTCCGCTACTCGCTGAGCAGCGGGGTGTCGCCGTGCGTCTGCTGACGGATGCTGCGAGCGAGGAATACCGCAACCTCTTGACCATCCGCGGCTCGCTGAGCGACGGAACGCAGCTGTCGGTGAGTGGCACGCTCGTGGGCGCGAAGCAAGTGCAGAAGATCGTCGAGATCAACGGCTACGACGTTGAAGTGCCCATGGCTGAACACTTCATCGTCATGATCTACACCGACCGCCCCGGCATCGTGGCGATCTACGGCAAAGCCTTTGGCGAGGCCTCGATCAACATCGCGGGCATGCAGATCGCGCGGCGCACGGCCGGCGGTCAAGCACTGAGCGTGCTGACCGTCGACTCGCGCGTGCCCGACGAGTTGCTCGAGAGCGTGCGTACCGCGATTGACGCGAGCGTCATGCGCGAGATCACGGTCGTCGAGCAGTAAAGCAATCGCGGTGAGCAACGATGCTCGCCGAGAATGAGGAGAACACCATGGCACGCACTCTTAACCTCGCTGTGATCGGCGGCGACGGCATTGGCCCCGAGGTCACCGCTGAGGCGCTGAAGGTGTTGCGCGTCGCCGTTGGCTCTGATGTGGACGTGACCGAGACGGTGTATCCGCTCGGCGCCGAGCACTACTTGGCGACGGGCGAGATTCTCAGCGACGAGACCCTCGCGGCGCTTGCGAAGCACGACGCGATTCTCTTCGGCGCGGTCGGTGGCGACCCGCGCGACCCGCGCCTCGCGGGCGGCATCATCGAGCGCGGCTTGCTGCTCAAGCTGCGCTTCGCCTTCGATCACTACGTCAACCTGCGGCCCACGCTGCTCGCTCCCGGCATCGCCTCTCCGCTGAGCGACCCGGGCGAGGTCGACTTCGTCGTCGTGCGTGAGGGCACCGAAGGTCCCTACGTCGGCAACGGCGGCCGGTTTCGCCAGGGCACCCCGCACGAAGTGGCGACCGAGGTCTCGATCAACACGGCCTATGGCGTCGAGCGCGTCGTCCGTTTCGCGTTCGCCCAGGCCGCGGCGCGACGTCAGCGGCTCACGCTTGTGCACAAGACCAACGTGCTCGTGCATGCCGGCGCGCTGTGGCAGAGCACCGTGGATCGCGTGGCTCCCGAGTTCGCATCCGTCACCGTCGACTACTTGCACGTCGATGCCGCAACGATCTTCATGGCCACGAACCCCTCGCGCTTCGACGTCATCGTCACCGACAACCTGTTCGGCGACATTCTCACCGACCTCGCGGCGGCGATCGGCGGCGGCATCGGCCTCGCGGCCTCGGGCAACCTCAACCCCTCGGGAGCGTTTCCGAGCATGGTCGAGCCCGTGCACGGCTCGGCGCCCG
>CALRWH020000106.1:0-8184 GCA_943371805.1 Pseudomonas synxantha
CCTCACGCGTGCGCTCGCGGCCGAACTGCTCGATGAGGTTGACCGCCATGTTGTAGGTCGGGCGAAAGCTCGAATTCAGCGGGTAGGTGCGTCGCGAGGCAAGCGAGGCAACCGCTTGGGGATCAAGCCCGCCTGTCCATTGGATGACCGAGTGGCCTTCGGTGTCGATGCCCCGTCGCCCTGCACGGCCTGTGAGTTGCGTGTACTCGCCGGGTGTGATCGGAACGCGTGCCTCGCCATTGAACTTCTCGAGCTTCTCGAGCACGACCGTGCGCGCAGGCATGTTGATGCCGAGCGCGAGGGTTTCTGTCGCAAACACGACTCGCACGAGCTTCTTCTGAAAGAGCTCTTCGACGACTTCTTTGAACGCGGGCAAGAGGCCGGCATGGTGTGCCGCAACTCCTCGCTGCAGGCCATCGAGCCACTCCCAGTAGCCAAGCACGGCGAGGTCGTCGTCGCGCAACGTGCGACACCGCTCTTCGACAATGAGGCGAATCTCGTCGCGCTCGGCGGCATCGGTCAGTCGGATGCCCGACCGCACGAGTTGCTTGACCGCCGCGTCGCAGCCGACGCGACTGAAGATGAAGAAGATCGCCGGAAGCAGATTGCGCGCACCGAGCATCGACACGATTTCGGCGCGATCGGCCTTGCCGTCTCCCCCGGGTCGTTTTTCCCAGCGCCGTGGGTGGTGTTGCCGGCCCTGGTGCGGCACGTGGCCACCCGCTCGCGCGAGCTGCATGAGTTCGGGGTTGACGCGGTTGGTGGCTGCCTTGCCCGACGAGTCGAACAGATCGACGAGCTTCGATCGCACGAGCACGTGCTGATCGAGAGGAACGGGCCTGTTCTCACTCACAATGACGTCGGTGTCGCCGCGCACGGCTTGCAGCCAGTCGCCGAATTCTTCAGCGTTCGACACCGTCGCACTCAGCGAGATCATGCGCACGTGCTGTGGCAAGTGAATGATCACTTCTTCCCACACGGCACCGCGAAAGCGGTCGGCGAGATAGTGCACTTCGTCCATGACGACGTAGGCGAGATCGGTCAATAGGTCACTATCGGCATAGAGCATGTTGCGCAGCACTTCTGTCGTCATGACGACGATGCGCGCGCGGGCGTTGATGTTGGTGTCGCCCGTGAGTAGCCCGACTTCGCTCGCGCCGTACTGTGCGACGAGCTCGGTGTATTTCTGATTGCTGAGCGCCTTCATCGGCGCGGTGTAGAAGATCTTGGCGCTCGGCTCGAACATGGCCAAGAACACCGCGAACTCGGCGACGATCGTCTTGCCGGCTCCCGTGGGGGCGGCGACGAGCACGCTGCGCCCTTGCTCAAGCGCAACACACGCCGCGTGCTGAAAAGGGTCGAGCTCGATCGTCAGTCCGTCACGAAACGCGCGCAGGCGTGGCAGAGCACGCAGCTCGCGCTGCGCCGCGAACCGCTCAGCAGGGCTCGGGCCGTCGTCAGTCATCGACGCGGATGCCGTACTCGGCGTTCATCGCCGCTTCCCGCTTGGCGTACCGCTTGTCATTGAGCATCGAGATTGCCGTGGCGAGGAAGTAAAGCCCCACCATGGGAATGGCGAGAAGGAACATCGAGACCACGTCGGCCGCGGGAGTCGCGAGGGCCGTGAAGACCGTGATTGCCAAGATCGCCCAGCGCCAACCCTTCAAGATCGCCTGCCCCGTGAGCACGCGCGCAAAGTTGAGCATGACGAGAATCACCGGCAAGACGAAGCCGATGCCGATTGCCAAGATGAGCTTGAGAGAGAAGTCGAGGTAGAACTTCGCCGTCAGCAAGGTGGTGGTTCCCGACGCAGCAAAGCCGGTGAGCAGTTCGACGATGTGGGGCAAGACATACCAACCGGCCGCGCATCCTGCCAAGAACAGCGGCAGAGCGGCGGCGAGGAAGCCGATTGCGTAACGCTTCTCGCGCTTGTGCAACGCGGGAACGATGAAGGCCCAGACCTGATACAGCCAGAGCGGAGACGAAATGACGACGCCCAAGACGATCGCGATGGCGAACTGGGTGTCGAACGCCTCGGTGACAGCCGTGTAGTTGATCGTGGCCTGTCGCCCTTGAGCCTCTGCCACCTTGAGCAACGGTTGGCTCAGCGCAGCCCATACGGGAGGGGCCAGCAGCCACCCGCCGATCGCGGCGACAACAATGCCCACCGCAATGATGGTGATGCGCTTGCGTAGCTCGATGAGGTGCTCACCAAGAGACATCCGGCCCTCGGTGTTGCGAGACCGGGGTTGACGCCCCGCCATGAGCTACTTCTGCGAGGGCGCGTCGGTTTCGTCGACCTTCGCCGTCGCTGCCGCCGAGCCCTCGGCCGCATCGGCCTTGGGGACCTCGGGGTTCTTCACTTCGCTGCGGAAGATCTTCATCGACTGGCCCAGGCTGCGGGCAAGGGCCGGAAGCTTCGGGGCCCCGAAAAGAAGCAGGATGACGACCAGGAGGATGACCGCGTGCCAGCCATTGAGGTTGCCGAACATGATTCCCCGTTCTTTCCGGTGAGCAGGGTCTCATTGTATCCCGCTCCCCTATGTCGAGTAGGACGGCAAGCCCTTGAAGACCCTGAGAACCAGAGCCCGCGGCTAGCGGTCGTGGGCCTCGAGGGCGCCTCGTGCCCACGCCACGAGGGCGTCGCGTGCGCTCGCCGGTTCAATGACTTCGATCGATCCGGCAACACGAGCAGCGATTCGGCCCAGGATGCCCGCGTGAGCAATGCGCACCGTGACCACTGCGCGCTCCCCCTCGATGCGCGCCGGGTCGCCCGCTCCGCGGTAATCGGCGATGAGCGGGAGGGCTGCCACGGGCACGGCCAGGGTCACACGCTCGTCGGTGTTGGCGCCCTGGAACAGTTCGTCGGTACCCGGCGTCGCTTCGTGTTGCTCAGCAGCCCCGAGCACCTCGACGCTCGCCATGCGGTCGAGCAAGAACGTGCGCTCGGCATCCCGCGTGAGACACCAGCCGCGCAGGTACCACGCGTCATCAACACCCTCGAAGCTCATCGGGTCGACGTCGCGTACCGTGCGCTCTCCTCGCGTTGTCACATAGTCGATGCGCACGCGTCGCGCTGATGCGACCGCGTCGACGAGGGTGGCCTGAATGTCGGCAAGTTCGGCGGCGCGAACGGCGAGGGGTGCCGGCTCGCCAGTCGACCCCCGAGCGAGTTTGGCCATGAGCGCAACGATGTCGACGCGTGCGGCGAACTCGGGGCGCGCGGCGACCCGCTGGAGGCCCGCGAGCAAGGCCGCGGCTTCACGTGACGAGAAACGAGGCTTGTCGTCCATCGGGGCCGCGCGAAAACGGATGATGTCGCGCTCATCGAAGTCGTCCCAGTCGATGTCGAAGAGCGTCTCGTGTGTGTAGGTTCCGTCGGCACCGGGAGTGCCACTCATGGCGATGAGCATGACGGCCTTGCGCATTTCGTCGGGGCTCGTGCCGAAGTGGTCGGCCGCTTCGGCAACGGTCACCCGCACCTGGTCGATCAGGTACGGAACGAGCGCGAGCAAGAAGCCCAGCTTGTCGGGCGCCGTGAGTGGCGCGGCTCGCTTAGCCATGAGCGCTCACCACCCGCTGCCACCGCACAGTGACGCCCTCGCGCAGCGTGTCGGGCGAGAGCACCTGGATGTCGGCGCCGAAGGCCGCGAGCTCGTCGGCGAGAATGTCGAGGTCAGTGGCGTGCACCTGCACGCCGTCGGCAACGTCTTCGGTGCCCGGGCGGTTGCGCATGACGATGTCGGCCTCGCTGCCCGGGCGCACGCGCACCGTGGCCACTGTCGAGCGCCACAGGGCGTCGAGCTCAGCAAGTGCGCGTGCCGATTCATCGGCCGCGGGCCGCGTGGTCGCGGGTGACCCCGAGGGCGAGACCGCGCCGACGATGCGGCGTAGCAAGAAGGTGCGGCGGGCATCCACGACATCATCGTGCGCGTGCAGGTGCCAACGCCCCTCATGAAAGACCAGCGAGAGCGGAGACACCGTGCGCTCGTCAGCGACGGTCTGACCTGGCTTGAGGTAGGCGAATCGAACTTGCTGACCGCGGTCGATCGCCGTGGTGAGCGGCTCGTGCGCCGCATCACGCGTGCGGATGCTCGGGGCGAACCCAATCACGCTGTCATCGATCTGCACTCCGAGCGACTGCAGCTTCGTGAGCGCGCGCCGTGAGTCGGTCGACAGCGAACCCTCGCGCCAGACCTGTGCCGCGAGCGTGAGCATCGCAAACTCTTCGGTGCTGAACTCGATGTCGTCGGGCAACTGATAGCGCGAGGGCGGGATGCGGTAGCGCTGCAGCTTGGTGTCGCCCTCTGCTCCCACGGCGTCGACGGTTTCGAGCGGAACACCGAGGTCACGCAGCTCTTCTTTGTCACGCTCGAACTGCCGCTCGAGGTTGGCCCGATCGCTCGCATTGCCGTATCGGCTCGCGTAGCCCGTGACGGTCGAGAGGATCTCTGCCTTCGTCAAGCCCTGCTCACTCGCGAGCAACGCCAGCACGAGGCTAAAGAGCCGCTCTTCGACCGGGATTCGCCGTGACGATGCCGACACGAGGCTGCTTAGCCCTCGATCCCCAGGAGGTCGACGACGAACACCATTGTCGAGCCGTCAGGGATCGAAGCCGGAGCTTGACCAGCCGGGTAGCCGAACTCCGGCGGAATCACGACGATCACTTGCGATCCGATCGTGCGGCCGATGAGTCCGTCGGCGAGACCGGAAACAATGCCGTTCGGGTCGTTCTCGAAGCTCGTGATCGTGAAGGTGGCGGGTGCGTCACGTTCCCAACTCGAATCGAAGACGGTCTTGGTGCTCCAGAGCAGCCCCGTGTAGTGCAACACCACCCGGTCGCCCTCTTCGATCGTGGCGCCCTGGCCGAGCACGAGCGTGTGTGACCGCAACTCGGTGGGGGGCTCTTCGTTGGGAATCGTGACGCCCGGCTGACCATTAGGGGCGGTCACGACAGCGGGAATGCCCGTTGCGCCGAGCTGAGGAATTCCGGTGGCGCGAGCGAGATAGGCGGCCTGAACATCGACGACCATGACGATGGCGTTGTCGGCCTTGAGTCCGAGCGAGTCTTCGATGCTCTCGAGCGTCTCTTCATCGAAGACGTCTTGCATCGTGGCGGTGATCGCCGTGCGCGACCCCACCTGGGCGCACTGCAACACCTCGGCGAGCACATCGATGTCGCTCCCGGCCGTGCGACGAAGAGGAGCCTCGTCGTCGTCGTACGCACTCGCGGTGATGATTTCGCCGTCGACACCGTTGAGCAGCACCACCTGGAAGTCGACAATCTGACCCTCGGTGATCGGCTCGCCTTCGCCCTCGATGAGCACCGACTGCTGGGTGCCATCGCTCGTCAGCGGAGTCGGAAAACTGACCTCAGGCAGGGTGCCGAAGCTACCCGACGCCTCGACGTAGCCCGCGGTCTCCCCCGTGGGAACGATGGGTTCGCACGCGGCGGAGCCAAACGTGCCGGTGCAGGCGGCGAGAGAGCCCACGAGGGCACCCGTCATGATGAGGGCAGAGGCGGAGCGCACGAAGCGCGCAGAGGTCGCAGTCACTAGCTCACTCTATCGGGCGCCGCGATGACTTGTCGGCGAGAGCCTGGGCTTCGCGCGCGGCCTTGCGCAGTCGCTTATCGCTCGCCTGGCGGTCGCCAACGGCACCCGGGGTCCAGAGTTCGACATCGATATCGCCGTACTCGGTCTTCGAACCCCGCTTCGCCTTCACAAAGCGACCGGCGCCGTCGGCCAGTCGTCGTGCGGTGAGAAGAAAGCCCGTGTGCGCGACCATGCGGTGGTCAGGGCGCACCGAGAGGCCGTCAACATTCCAGCCCCGTACCATCGTCTCGGTCGAGACGGGTTCAGTGAACGTCTCGGTGAGCCGGATGGCCTCCGCTACCCGCGAGAGCTGCGTGGCTGTGGCGACATAGACGAGCAGCACTCCCCCGGGCGTGAGCGCCTCGGCGACGGCGTCGAGGCACTCCCAGGGCGCAAGCATGTCGAGCACGGCGCGATCGGCGGTGCCGGCGGGCACGGCCCTCGGCAGGGCATCCTGAAGATCACCGAGCGTGATCGTCCAGTTCTCGGGGCGCGCGCCAACGTAGGCACTGACGTTGCCCTCGGCGATCTGCGCGAACTCTTCGCGGCGTTCAAAAGAAAACAGGTGGCCGCGCTCGCCGATGGCACGCAACAACCACATGCTCAGCGCGCCCGATCCCACACCGGCTTCGACAATGCGAGCGCCCGGAAAGATGTCTGCCTGAGCCAGAATTTGCGCGGCATCTTTGGGGTAGATGATCGCGGCACCGCGCGGCATCGACATGACGAAGTCGGTGAGCAAGGGCCGCAAGGCCAGGTAGGCGACGCCCTGCGAGTTCTCGACGACGCTGCCGTCGGGCAGTCCGATGAGCACCTCGTGCTGAAGCACACCACGATGGCTGTGAAAGGCGTTGCCCGCCTCGAGCGTGATCGTGTTCAGCCGGCCCTTCGGGTCGGTCAGTTGCACCTGATCGCCCTCGACAAAAGGGCCGCTCTGGCGTCGAGTGGTCATGGCTTAGGCCCCTGTCGCGCGGTGGTGATGGCGCTCGAGCGCCGCAGAAAGATCAGAAACGGTGCGACCCGCCAGGGTCGGCCACAGCTCATGCGTCGGGCCCTCGTGCAACGTGACGTGTAGCGGCACGCCGATCGCGGCCGCGCCCGAAGCAACCGCCGAGACGAGCCCGAATTCGCTGTCTTCGATCGCAACGCAGTCGTGAATGGGCACACCAAGCCGCTCGGCCGCGAGCAGGTAAGGCTGTGGGTGAGGCTTGGGGTGCTCGACATCGTCACCCGCGATCACCACGGCGAAAACGTCGTCACCGATCGCGGCCGCCACCTGCAGGGCCATGCGCCGAATCGACATCGTGACGAGGGCAATGGGGATGCCCGCCGCGAGCACCTCGTCGATCAACTCGCGTGCTCCCGGACGCCACGGCACGCCGTGTTCGATCTGTGCCATCACCCGGTCGGTCAGTGTGTTGATGATCTCGTCCACCTCGAGGGCGACGCCCGCCTGCTGCAGGATACGGGCCGACTGCACCAGGCCGGAGCCGACGAGCTGCATGCCCTGGGCCTCGGTCCAGGTGCCGCCGTGCTCGGCGACCAGCTCGGTCTCGGCGCGCATCCAATAGGGCTCGGTGTCGACGATGGTGCCGTCCATGTCCCAGAGAACGGCGGCAGGAGTCGGAGCGGTCACGACGCACGAGTCTAGTTGCGTTCTATCCTGGGGCGACCCCTCGGCACCGGCCGCGGGCGTCAGGAAGGTGCATCGGTGACGCAGAGCGATCTGTTCCGCAGCGGGCGGCTGCTCGTCGTCGCCTTCGAGGGCTGGAACGACGCGGGCGAGGCCGCGAGCGGTGCCGTGCGCGCGCTGAAAGAGGTGCTCGATGTCGTGCCCATCGCCGACATCGACCCCGAGGACTACTACGACTTCCAGCTCAACCGCCCCCATGTCGAGTTCGACGACGACGGCAAGCGGCGCCTGCGCTGGCCGGGCGTCACGCTCTACGGCCCCGCGGGCGACGACGGGATGCCCCGCACCCGCTCGGCGAGCGACGACCCCATCGGCGTGAGCGGGCGCAACCACGAGAACATCTACCTGCTGCTGGGCACCGAGCCCTCCCGCGGCTGGAAGACCTTCGCCACCGAAACCATCGACCAGGCGCTCACGGCCGACATCACGGGCGTGATCCTGCTCGGTGCCCTGCTCGCCGACGTGCCGCACACGCGCCCCATCGCGATCCACAGCTCGAGCGAGAACCCCGACGTGCGCGACGAGCTCGGCGTCGAGCGCAGCAGCTACGAGGGGCCCGTCGGCATCCTCAGCGTGATCGCGGCGATGGCCGAGGAAGCCGGGATTCCGACGGTGTCGCTGTGGGCATCCGTGCCCCACTACGTGCACAATGCCCCATCGCCCAAGGCGACGCTCGCCCTGCTCGACAAGCTGGAAGAGCTCGTCGACGTCGTGATTCCGCGCGGCGACCTGCTCGACGAGGCGCGCGAGTGGGAGGAGGGCATCGACGCGCTCGCGAACGACGACGACGAGATGCGCTCGTACATCGACCAGCTCGAGCGCGCGCGCGACGCCGTCGAGGCGCCCGAGGCGAGCGGAGAAGCGATCGCGCAAGAGTTCGAACGCTACTTGCGCAAG
>CALRWH020000107.1:0-8004 GCA_943371805.1 Pseudomonas synxantha
GACGACAAAGGGCGCATCATCCTTCCGGCCAAGTTCCGCAGCGAGCTCGCCGGGGGAGTGGTCTTGACCCGGGGCCAAGAGCACTGCATCTACGTCTTCAGCGCGGCGATGTTTCAAGAGCAGCTCGACAAGCTGCGCACTGCCCCGCTCACCAGCAAGCAGGGCCGCGAGTTTCAACGCCTATTCCTCTCCGGCGCAAGCGAACAAGAACCCGACTCGCAACACCGACTGACGATTCCGACGGTGCTGCGTGACTACGCCGGTCTCGACCGCGAACTCACCGTGATCGGGGCCGGCGACCGAGCCGAAATCTGGTCGACCGAAGCCTGGAACAGCTACTACGCCGAGCGTGAAGAGGCTTTTGCCAACACCGAAGAGGAGGTGATTCCCGGACTCTTTTGATCGCGTGACCCTGACTCCCAGCCGTGAGTCGCCCTGGCGCACCTTCCCCGGTGCCAGGTCGCACGGATGGGGATCAGGGCCCCGCGGCCCACCGGAACGCGATGATGACCGACAGCCCCCGCCACACTCCCGTCATGCTCGAGCGATCGCTCGCCTTGCTTGAGCCTGCCCTCGCCGTTGACGGTGCGGTGCTCGTTGACGCGACTCTCGGCCTCGGCGGCCACACCGAGGCCGCTCTTGAGCGCCACCCAGGGCTCACCGTCGTCGGTCTCGATCGCGATACCGATGCTCTCGCCGCCTCGGCCGCGCGCCTCTCACGGTTTGGTGATCGTGCTCGGCTCGTGCACACGGTCTACAGCGGCATCCGCGAGGCGCTCGACGGTCTGGGCATCGATCGAGTGACCGCCGTGCTCTTTGACCTCGGCGTCTCGTCGATGCAGCTCGACGAAGCCGAGCGAGGCTTCGCCTATTCGCAGGATGCTCCACTCGACATGCGCATGGACCGCACGACGGGCGTGACCGCGGCGACGATCCTCGCCGAGTACCCCGAAGATGAACTGCGCCGCATCTTCTACGCCTACGGTGAGGAGAAGCTCGCGCCGCGCTATGCCCGCAGCATTGTCAAGGCACGTGCAGAGCATCCCCTCGAACGTTCATCGCAACTCGTGCAACTCATCATTGACGCGACTCCGCGTGCCGTTCAGCGCACCGGGCACCCCGCAAAGCGCGTGTTTCAGGCTTTGCGCATCGAAGTTAATGCCGAGCTGGCTGCCCTTGAGCAGGCTCTGCCGGCGGCGCTCGATGCGCTCGCGATCGGTGGCCGCATCGTCGTGCTTGCGTATCAGTCGCTCGAAGACCGCATCGTGAAGCGCGAGCTTGCCCGGCGAAGCCAGTCGACGGCACCGGCAGGTCTGCCCGTCGAGTTGCCCGAGCACAAGCCGGAGTTCTCGCTGCTTGTTCGCGGGGCCGAACTCGCCGATGACGACGAGCGCGCAGCAAACCCCCGCGCGATTCCCGTTCGGCTCCGTGCCGCAGAGCGCTTGCGAGACGTCGCATGAGTGCCGTGATGAGTGCAACTGCGCCACACCGCGCTCGACCTGCGGTGCAGCGCCCCGCTCTCGAGGTTGTCGCGACTCGACGTCAGCGCCGGGCTCGGCCGCGGGCGGCCTACGCGGTGGCGACGGTCGCCGGCGTCTTCGTGATCTTGCTCACGCAATTGCTCTTGAGCATCGTGCTGTCTGATGGCGCGTATCGCATTACCGCGCTCGAGGCTCAACGCATCGAGCTCGACCGCACCGCGCAAGTGCTGACCGAGCAACTCAACGTGTTCGACTCCGCTCAGAATGTCGCCGCCAACGCCGAGTCGCTCGGGATGGTGGTGAGCAGTGTGAGCCCCGCCTTTCTTCTGCTTTCTAACGGCACCGTTCAAGGCTCACCCATGCCGGCAGGTGCCGGAGCGGGTGTGCTCGACGGTCGGGGCGACCTCGTCGGCAATGTGCTGCTGACCGACGTGCCCCTGGTGACCCCGGCGGCGACGGGGGGCGCGGTTGTGACGTCTGTGGGCGTGCCTGCCGCGGTCGCGCCGTCGGGGTCGCTACCGTCGGCCTCGACTCCCGTGCCATCGACGGGGGCTTTGCCCTCGCCCGTGACGCGCTGACCCAGCCGGAGGAGCCCTGAGCATGGTGACCGCAGATCGCCGCACGCGGCGCCGGCTTGCGGCGTCGATGCTCGTGTTGGCGATCATTCTCTCCGCCTTCGTCGTGCGGCTCGTCGACATTCAAGTCGTGCGTGCTGAGCAATTGGCGCAAGAGTCAGAGGCACGCCGGTCGATTCCCATGACCATTTATGGCGCCCGAGGCGACATTGTCGATTCACGGGGGGTCGTGCTCGCCGATTCCGTTTTTCGCTATGACATCACGGTGTCGCCGCGCTTCGTCGCGAAGGCCCTTGAGGTCGAAGCCGGTGGCGGCGTCACGTCGACCGTGGCTGACAACCTCGCTGCCGTGGCCGCGATCGTCGGAGGGGATGGCGCGGCGATGCTGGCCGACATTCACGGCCAGCTGGCAGAGAATCCCGAAGACGACCACGGGTATCTCTCGCGGGGTGTGACGCCCGAGCAGTTCGAGCAAGTGCGCGACCTCGACATTCCGTGGGTCTATTGGGAGCGCATCCCGGCCCGTACCTATCCCAACGGGCAGATCGCCGGAAACCTGGTGGGCTTTCTCGGCACGGATGGGCCCCAAACCGGGCTGGAGTTTCGACTCAACGAGTGCCTGCAAGCGACGAACGGCGAGGCCACGTACGAACGGGGGGCCGACGGAGTTCGCTTGCCCGGCACCACTGTTGTGGCGAACGACGCCGTCGATGGCGGCACCCTGCAGTTGACGATTGATGCTGACGTGCAGTGGTTCGCTCAACAGGCGATCGCCGAGCAAGCCACGGCGATTGGCGCGGAGTGGGCCACGGCCGTTGTCGTACGGGTCGGTGACGGACACATCATTGCGGCGGCCGACTGGCCAACGGTCGACCCCAACGACGTTAACGGCACTGCTCCCGAAAACCTCGGCTCGCGGGTCTTCACGTGGCCCTATGAGCCGGGCTCGACGATCAAGTCGGCCACGTTCGCGGCTTTGTTCGACTCGGGTGCAGCATCGCTGACCGACCAGGTCATCGCACCGCGGCGGTACGACACCATTGCCGGGTTCCAGATCGGCGACGCGTGGGATCACGGCGACCTGCGCTACACCGCGGCCGGCGTTCTCATGAATTCGTCGAACACCGGCACGTCTGTCTTCACTGAACGGTTGTCGCTGGAACAACGCCACGACTACCTCACAAGGTTCGGGTTCGGTACTGAGACCGCGGTCGACTTTCTCGGCGAAGAGCCGGGATTCGTGGGCGCCGCCGACTCCGTTGACGGCCACACCGCCGTGACCCAGATGTTCGGCCAGGGCATGACAGCCACGAGCGCCCAGGTCGCGAGCCTGTACCAAACGCTCGCGAACGACGGCGTACGGGCACCCCTGACTCTCGTGACGGGGTGCACGCATGCTGACGGTACGGTGACCGACCTTCCGTCTACTGAGGGCACGCGCGTCGTCAGCGAGTCTGCGGCCCGGGATGTCGTCAACACGCTCGAGAATGTCGTGACGCAGGGTTTTCTGTCGAGTCAGCTCAGCATCCCGGGGTATCGCGTTGCTGCCAAGACGGGCACGGCTGAGGTTTCTGAGAATGGTGCGTACGGCGATGAGCGCATCGTCTCGGTCGCGGGAATGGCGCCGGCCGATGACCCGCAGTTCGTCGTGGTGGTCACCTATGGCAAGCCCGATACGATGAAGACGTCGGCTGCCGCCGCGCCCACCTTCCGGTCGATCATGACTCAGGTGTTGAAGACCTTCCGGGTTGCCCCGTCGACGGTCTCGGCCCCAAGCATCCCGCTGACCTGGTGAGGGGTCGGCCCAGAAAGAGCTGAGGTTGCGTTGTCCCGCATTCCCCCCGTGCTGCGACCCGAACACCCCGCACCCCGACCGCTCTCGGAGCTCATCAGCGCTTTCTCGCTGGAGCACCACGGTGAGATCGAGGGCATCGAGCTCACCGGCATCACGCTCTCGACCGGTGATCTTCGACCGGGCGACCTCTTCGTCGGGCTCAAGGGCGCGCATCGGCACGGAGCCGAGTTCGCCGGCGACGCCGTGGCGGCGGGTGCTGTCGCCATCGTGACGGATGCCGCGGGCGCACGGCTTGCCGCGGAGGCCGGGGCACCCGTCCTCGTGATCGACAACCCCCGCTCATCGCTGGGCGAGATTGCCGCATGGGTCTACCGAACGCGCGACGAGCCAGCGCTCATGGTTGGCGTCACGGGAACCAACGGCAAGACGTCAACGGCGTACTTACTCGAGGGCATTCTCAAGCAACTGGGTCACGTGACGGGGCTCAGTTCAACCGCTGAGCGTCACATCGGAGATCTCACGGTCGTGAGTCGCTTGACGACGCCAGAAGCGACCGAAATGCACGCACTCCTCGCGCGCATGCGTGAAGCAGGCGTGACCGCAATCGCGGTCGAAGTGAGCGCCCAAGCGCTGAGCCGTCATCGCGTCGACGGCTTGCTGTTCGATGTTGTCGGATTCACCAACCTCACGCATGATCACCTCGACGACTACGCCGACATGGCCGAATACTTTGCCGCCAAGGTGCCCTTGTTCTTTCCCGACCGGGGCCGGCGCGGGGTCGTGTCGCTCGATTCGCCCTATGGGGCGCAGGTCGTGGATGCTGCGCGCATCCCCGTCGTCACGATCACCTCGCACGCCGACGTCGACGCCGACTGGCACGTCGCCCTCACTGAAGAGCACCTCGCGTACACGGGTTTTCGGCTGACGGGCCCGGAGGGCCAGTCGATCGAGTCGCGCGTTCCGCTCATTGGCGGCCACATGGCCGCAAACGCTGGCCTTGCCATCGTCATGCTCGTCGAAGCGGGCATTGCGCTCGACGACATCGCCGCAGCACTGGGTGACACGGGCATCACCGCCTACTTGCCTGGTCGCACCGAGCGGGTGTCGGGCGACCGTGGCCCGAGCGTCTATGTCGACTTCGGACACAGTGCCGATGCCTTTGAGCACACTCTCGCCGCCGTTCGACGCTTCACGACGGGCCGCACCATCATGGTCTTCGGCGCGGATGGCGACCGTGATGCGACAAAGCGCCACGACATGGCGCGGGTTGCTGCCGAGGGGTGCGACGTGCTCGTGATCACCGACCACCACCCGAGATTCGAAGACCCCGCGTCGATTCGCGCGACCCTTCTCGAAGGCGCAGCGCTCGCGTCGAACAAGCCCGAGATTCACGAGGTGAGCCCGCCTGAACAGGCGATTCGCGTCGCCGTGGGCTTGGCTCGTGAGGGTGATTCGATCTTGTGGGCAGGCCCTGGCCACCAGGACTACCGCGACATCCGCGGCGTGCGCACCGAATACTCGGCCCGCGACGAAGCCCGGGCTGCCTTGCGCGAAGCCGGGTGGTGATGGCGTGAGTCTTTCTGCCCCCGTCATTGATGACGTGGTGCATCGGCGAGACGGGTCGATTGTGACCGTGCGCGTCGACACCCACACCGTTGACCTCCTGCTGAACGCCGTGGGCACCGCGGCCGTTGACACCGCGGTCGCGCGGCTCGCTGAGCTACTCGACGGGGGAGTGTCGCTGACCGACGCGGTCGACAGGGTCACGCGCGAGAGCGTCGATGTGCCGGGCCGAACCTCACGGCACGTCTTGCCGAACGGGGCCCTTGTTCTCAATGACACGCAGGCGAGCACAGCACTCGACGTGCGCGCGTCGTTGCGCGTGCTCGCTGATCTGACGCGCGAGCAGGGCAGATCGATCGCGGTGCTCGGTGAGCTCGCGAGTGATCCGGCCGATTGGTTCGACGACCACGATGCTCTGGGCCGCATCATCGTGCGTCTCGACGTCTCACAACTCATCGTGATCGGCGAGGGGGCACGGCACATCCACAACGCCGCGGGGCTAGAAGGCTCGTGGGACGGAGAGTCGATTCTGGTCGAGACCCTCGAGCAGGCATACGATGTCGTGCGTGCGCAGGTCGATGAGGGGGATGTGGTGCTCGTGAGCGCAGCATCCCGAACCCCCCTTGCGTCGCTCGTGGAGCGTCTACTGGAGGCAGATCGATGATCGCGCTGATGTTGGCTGGGGCGTTCTCGCTTGCCTTCACGCTGTTGCTCACGCCGCTCTTCATTCGGTTGTTCAATCGGCTCGAGTGGGGCCAGTTCATTCGCGACGACGGCCCTCAGTCGCACCACACGAAGCGCGGAACGCCCACGATGGGCGGCATCGTCTTCATTTTGGGCGCGGTTCTCGGCTACTTCTTCGGCCACATCGTCAGTGGTGAGCCCGTCACGATCAGTGCCCTGCTCGTACTCGGGCTCATGGTTGGCCTGGGTCTCATCGGGTTTATTGATGACTTCACGAAGACCCGCAAGCAGCGAAGCCTTGGTCTCGGCGGCTGGGCAAAGATCGCGGGTCAAGCGATTGTTGCCACGGTGTTTGCCGTGCTCGCCCTGTCGTTTCCCGACGAGGATGGCCTGACTCCCGCGTCGACGATGATCTCGGGCGTTCGTGACATCCATTGGCTCGACTTCGCCGTCTTCGGCTCGATCGGCGCCGTGATCGCCTTTGCCATCTGGGTCAACGTCATTGTCGTGAGCACCTCGAACGCCGTGAACGTTGCCGATGGTCTCGACGGACTCGCGACGGGCGCATCGATTCTCTCGGTGGCGGCCTACATCTTCATCGCCTTCTGGCAGTTCAACCAAAGCTGCTTCAACGACCTCATCGACCCTGACAACGTGTATCGCTGTTACGAAGTTCGCGACTCGCTCGACCTCGCGATTGTGGCCGCAGCCATCGCGGCAAGTCTCATTGGCTTCTTGTGGTGGAACACCTCGCCCGCCCACATCTTCATGGGTGACACGGGCTCGCTCGCGATCGGCGGTGCACTTGCTGCGCTGGCGATCTTGACCCGCACCGAGCTGTTGCTGGTGCTCATTGGCGGACTCTTCCTCATCGTGACCGGCTCGGTCATTCTTCAGCGTGTGTACTTCAAGCTCACCAAGGGCAAGCGCATCTTCTTGATGAGCCCGCTCCACCACCACTTCGAATTGAAGGGCTGGGCCGAAGTCACCGTTGTCGTGCGCTTCTGGCTGATCGGGGGCCTGTTCGTGGCTGTCGGCGTCGGCCTCTTCTACCTCGAGTGGGTCAGTCAATAGCCGTGGCACGACCCGACTCTCTGCACAGCTGGCACGACGACTGGACGGGCCTGCGCGTTCTCGTTCTCGGTCTGGGTGTCACGGGTTTTGCTGTCGCTGACACGCTCGCCGAGCTCGGTTGTCGCGTGCTCGTGGTGGCTGATCGTGCCGACGATGACCGTGCGCGTATCTTGCCCGTTATTGGTGTCGAGCTCGCGGTGGTTGATGCCGCGGGAGACCTGCCACCCGTGGCGCTTGAGCTCGACCCCGAACTCGTGATTGTCTCGCCGGGCTATCGACCTGATCACCCGCACGTGCGCTGGGCGCTTGAGCGAGGCACACCGGTGTGGGGCGACATTGAGCTGGCATGGCGCGTGCGAGACAAGGTCTCGCCGCCCGCGGAGTGGGTGCTCATTACGGGCACGAACGGCAAGACCACGACGACGCAATTGACCGCGACGATGCTGCAGCAAGACGGCCGTCGCGCGGCTCCCTGCGGCAACATCGGCGTACCCGTGCTCGACGCTGTGCGTGACCCTGCGGGCTTCGATGTGCTCGTTGTGGAGCTGTCGAGCTTTCAATTGCACTGGATGCCCACCCATGGCCCAGGCGCGATCACCCCGCTCGCGAGCGCATGCCTCAACATCGCCGAAGACCACTACGACTGGCACGGCGGAGCCGACGCCTACGCGGCGGCGAAAGCCAAGGTGTACGCCAATACCCGAGTCGCGTGCGTCTACAACCTCGCTGATGAGGCGACGATGCGCATGGTCGAAGACGCCGAGGTTCACGAGGGATGCCGTGCCATCGGGTTCGGGGCGTCTGTTCCCGGGTTAAGCGACATTGGCGTTGT
>CALRWH020000108.1:0-7889 GCA_943371805.1 Pseudomonas synxantha
CAATGCGGTCGACCACCTCGTCAACGCTGCGCACCGTGCTGCCATCGGGATGCTGCGCGCGCGGCACGAGCACCATGCGGTGCGAGAGCACCGTGGTCGCGAGAGCGTCGATGTCGTCGGGCAGCACGAAGTCGCGGCCATCGAGCGCTGCGCGAGCGCGACTCGCGCGCACGAGCTGCAGCGTCGATCGCGGGCTCGCCCCGAGTCGCAGTGCCGAGTCGTCACGCGTCGCCTGAACGATCGCCACGGCATAGCGCTCGACCGCTGGGCTCACATAGACCTCGCGCACCGTCGCGATCATGCGACGCAAGCCCGCGACATCGACCACGGGCTCGAGCCGGTCGAGAGGGCTGCCATGCTCACGGTCGCGCACCATCAGGGCTTCGCTCTCGGCGTCGGGGTAGCCGATCGAGATGCGCGCCATGAACCGGTCGCGCTGCGCTTCGGGCAGGGCGTAGGTGCCCTCCATCTCGATGGGGTTCTGCGTCGCGACAACGAGAAACGGGCTCTCAAGGTGATGGGTGTGACCGTCAACCGTGACCTGCTGTTCTTCCATGCACTCGAGCAGTGCCGACTGCGTCTTGGGGCTCGCCCGGTTGATCTCATCGCCAATCACGATGTGGGCAAACACCGGACCCGGCGTGAACTCGAACGTGCCCAACTGCTGACGAAAGACGCTGACGCCCGTGATGTCCGCCGGCAGAAGGTCGGGCGTGAATTGAATGCGATTGACGGTGCCCGCGATGCACTTCGCGAGCGCGCGAGCCAGCATCGTCTTGCCGACGCCCGGCACGTCTTCGATGAGCAGGTGGCCTTCGGCCAAGAGCACCGTGAGGGCGGCATCCACCGCATCGGGCTTTCCGTCAAGCACGCTGTTCATGGCGCGACGGATGCTCGCCCCGAGTTCTGCGAACTCCTCCGCGCTCAGCGGCGCCGCCTCAGACATCGACGTCGTCATGCTCATTGTTCGACTCTGCCATGCTCTGCCGCCGAACGCTCTGAGAGTCTGCCGAACTGATCGTTGAACTCAGTTGTAATCGATGGTCTGAACACCGGCGGCGAAGCCATCGCTCCACGCTTCTTTCGTGCCTTGCGCGAACATGTCGTCGGCGGCCGGGCGCACGAGACTGCGCGCCCCGGGGGCCGCGTCGTCGAGCAACCGGGCGAGGCCACGGACCGCCGCCACCGGGATGCCGCTCGACTTGCCTTTGACGAGATCAGCGGCCGCGGCAATCTCGTCGCCGACGGCGGGGGCCGTCACTTCGAGCAGTTTGCCGGCGGCGTCGTGAGTGCCCCGCAGGTCGTCGAGCAGCCGAACGCCGCTCGAGCCGATCGCCATATCGGTCTGGCCTTCGCGCCACGCGCGACCGGCGGTGTCGGTGATGATGACGCCGATCGGTGCGCCCACGCTCGCTTCGACGGCTTTCCTGATGGATGCGGCGCTCGCGTCCGGGTCGACGGGCAACAGCAACACCGTGCCATCGGCGGTGTTGCTCGCGTCGACGCCCGCGGCGGCCATGATTAGCCCGAGCCGGTTTTCGACAATGCGCGTGGTGCCGCCGTCGGCGCGAGCTCGTGTCGCGACGACCCGCACCGTCTCATCAGTGATCGCCTGCTCGCGATCGGCCGCCTGCACGATGCGGCCCTCGGCCTTGCTCACGATCTTGCTCGTGACGGCGAGAATGTCGCCCGGCTCGACGCCGGCTTTGCTGGCGGCATCAGCGATGAGCCGCGGCAGGTCATCGCCCGGCGCAATCTCGGGCAGGCCCGGGATGCCCCACACGCGCAGTTCTGCCGGTGCAGTCTCGGCCCCGCGCGTTTCGGTCACCCGCCCATTCTGCCCCGCCGTGCAGTGATCCCGCCGCGAGGTGCGGGTTGCTCCGTCTGCTGCCCTCGACGGTCGAGCGCGCCCAACGATTTGCCACGGGGGCTATGTGCCGTTGGCGGCACGTGCCGCGAACGGCACACTCGCCGCGTGCGGCGCCCTCCTCAGCGGGTGAGGCGACCCGAACGGTGGCGACGCTCGCTCCGCGTCTCGTCGCTGGCCGGAGCCGGCTCGGGTTCCGCGGGCGGAGTCAAGGGAGCGATCCCGAATCACTGCGACAGCGAGTCTCGCGGGGGACGCACACCGTGGAACTCTTGCAGCCCCCGCCTCACCGCCCTCCAGATCACGCTGTACATGATCCACATGACGAGAGCGAACACGGCCGCGGCGAACACAAGCCACACGAAAAAGAACAGGATGGGCACGATCGCCCAAGCGGCGTCGGCGGGCGCAAACAGATCCATGAGGATCACTCTGCCATAGCGCCCACGCGACTGTTATGAACCGAAACTCACCCGCGGCGCTCAGCGCGTCAGCCGCGGCAGCACCTCGCGGCCGAAGACCTCGATGAAGGCATCCTGGTTGCGACCCACGTTGTGCAGGTGGATGCGCGAGAACCCGAGGTCGAGGTAGCGCTGGATGTTCGCGCGGTGGGCATCCGGGTCGCTCGAGATGAGCATCCGCTCGTCGAAGTCGTCGGGGCGCACGAGCTTGGCGATCTGCTCGAGGTCGTACGGCGAACGGATGTCGCTCTTCGCGAAGCGCATGCCGGCTTGCGGCCACTCGGCGAGCGCATTGGCCATCGCTTCGTCGTCAGTCGGCGCCCACGACACGTGCAATCGCAGCGCGTGCTGCCCCGCCTCGCGGCGGCGGCCGGCCTCGCGCGCGCCGTCGTCGAAGCGCTGCAACAGCGTGGCGATCTTGTCGATCGGCACCGAGTCGATGAGCAGCCCGTCGGCCACCTGCCCCGCGCGGCGTGCCGTCACAGGCCCCGCCGTGGCGATGAGCAGCGGAGGCGACGACTCGGGGCTCGTCCACAGCCGCGTCGACTCGAGTTGATACCAGCGACCCTCGTGCTTGACGTCGCGCCCGGCAACCCCCGAGGCGAAGAGCTTCTTGATGATCGTCACGGCCTCGAACATGCGATTGATGCGCTCGGCCGGCTCGGGCCAATACGAGCCGACAATGTGTTCGCTGATCGCCTCACCACTGCCGAGCGCCAGCCAGTGCCGCCCCGGGTAGAGGGTCGCGAGCGTTGCCGATGCTTGCGCCACGAGCGCCGGATGCCACCGGAATGTGGGCGCGAGAGCTCCGACCCCGAGCTCACCCGTCGTCTGCGCACCGAGTGCGGACATGACGCCGTAGACAAACCCGGCCTCACCCTGCGTCGGCGTAAACGGCTGCGCCGTGTCCCCCGCGAGCGTGCCGCTGAAGCCGTGCTGTTCGGCGAGCGCCGCAAGCCGCACCGCCTCGGCGGGCGTGAGTTGCTCGAGCGCCGCGGCGAAACCGATCGTGGTCGACGTCATGCGGGCGGGGCCACGCTCTTCGTCGTCTTGCCCGCGAGGTGCGGCCCGGCCATGACGGGCTCGTAGCGCGGCGCTTCGCCGTCAGCGAGGCACGAGGGCAAGCACTCGACGATGGTCGAGTAGTTGGCGTTGTGGAAGAACGGCATGCTCTGGCGGCGCTGGCTGGCGGCCGCGGCTGACCCGAGCGCAGCATCCGGATTCACGACGCGGTGAAGGGTCGAGGTCCAGCGGTCGTTCGTCCAGCGAGCCATGAGGTCGCCGATGTTGATGACGAGCGCACCCTCCGTCGGCGGAATCGGCACCCACGAGTCGGTCGCGGCATCGTGCACTTCGAGGCCCGCCCGGCCCGCTTCTTGCCTCAAGATCGTGAGGGTGCCGTAGTCGGTGTGGGCGCCCGCGCGCAGCTGCCCGGGCTCGGGCGCGTGCGTCTGCTCCGGGTAGTTGATGGCGCGCAGGGCGCTCGGGCTCGCGTCGATGTGCCGCGCGAAGAACTCAGCCGGCAGGTCAAGACCGAGCGCGAACATGCTCATGAGTCGGTCTGCCAGTCGGCCCATCTCGGCGTAGTACGCCTGCCACGCCTGCTGCAGCTCGGGCAGCGCCGCGGGCCACACGTTGGCCGTGAAGAGCGCGGCCTCGGTCTCGTCAACAGGCACGTGATGGGGGCGGATGCCCGGCCCCATGTTGAACGACTCTTTGACATCACCCGGCGTCACGTCGCCGCGCGAGGCCGCGAGCGACTCGCTGAGCATCGGAAAGTAGCCGTAGAGCCCGCCCGGCGCGCGCTCGACGTCGAGCTTCTCGGCGAGCGGTAGATCGAAGAATGCGCGCGCCAGGTTCCACGCCGCGTCGGCCACGGCGGCATCGACCCCGTGGTCGACCACTTGAAAGAACCCCACGGTGCGCAGGGTCTCATCGAACTCGCGCCCGACCACCGCCGGGTCGCGGTCGAGACTGATGGTCGGAACAGCAATCGACGGCGTCATGGCCACACGCTACCCCCCTCGATCAGCCCGCGCACACCCTGCGAGCACCGCGCATCCAGGTGGTTCGCTTACCGTCGAAGCACCGACCGAAGAGAGACGCCATGACGACGATTACTGCCCTGTTCGAGAAGTTCGACCGCCTCGTCGTCTGGACCATGGATGCCTTCGGCATCAAGTTCGCCCGCCTCGCCTTAGGGATCGTCTTCATCTGGTTCGGGGCACTCAAGATGATCGGCGACCTCAGCCCGGCCTACGACCTGGTGGCCGCGACGGTCTACTGGCTCACGCCCGAGATCATCATTCCTCTCATCGGCCTGTGGGAGGTGGCGATCGGTGTCGCGTTCCTCTTCCCGCCGCTCACGCGCCTCGCGTTGCTGTTGCTGATTCCGCAAATGCCGGCGACGTTCTTGCCGCTCGTGTTGCTGCCGGCCGTGACGTTCACCGTCGTGCCGTGGGGGCTCACTCTCGAGGGCCAGTACATCGTGAAGAACCTCGTCATCATCGCGTGCGCGCTCATCATCGGCGGCACGGCGTTGCGCAAAGACCGCAGCGACCGCGAGGCCCGCACGGGAGCAATCGAGGTACCGGTGCGCACGAGCTAGATGGGCGACTCACCCCGTTCGAGCTGCTCGATGTAGCCCGCGAGCTTGCGCATGCGCGTCTCGGCCCGCACGACGCCGTCGAGGCGAAAGACGATCGCGAATCGCGCTGTTGAGCTGATCGAGGCGAACGTCGCAGCGGCCGCAGGCGAGGCATCCAGAGCAGCCTGCAGGTCTGCGGGAATCACCATGCTCTTCTGGCTGTAGGCGGCATCCCATCGACCGTCGGCTTTGGCGCGCTCGACCTGAGCGATGCCCGGCGGGCGCATGCGACCCGCCTCGGTCAATCGCTCAATAATGCCGACGTTGCGTTGCGACCAGACCGAGCGAGGCCGACGAGGGGTAAACACCTGCAGCGAGTAGTCGTCGTCGAGGCCGTAGATCTGGCCGTCGATCCAGCCGAAACACAGCGCCGATTCGAGCGCTTCGTCGTAGGTGATGCCCGGCGCCGTCGACCGCTTCTTGCGCATCTTGAGCCGAACACCGGGGTGCTCGGGATGCGCCTCGAGCCACTCTTCCCAGAGCTCCACGCGCTCAAAGAGCATCACGGGCTTTTCGGAGTTCGCGACCACAATCTCAGCCTAAACGGCGACCATTACGGCGCGTTTACGGTTTCGTTGCGACGCCGTCGAGCCAGAGAACGGCGCTGGGGTCACTGTGGGTTCCGCCCGAGTTCACGTGCTTCGGGTCGATCACGGGGCCCTTCTTGATGACGTGCACGATCGCCATGGCGTGGCCCCGCCCCAGCCCGTAGTCGTCGGCGAGCCACTGCACGATGACGCCGGCCTTGACGCTCGCATCGTCGTAGCCCCGCGCGATGGCTTCGTCAACGATGGCTCGCGGTGTCTTGCCCGTCTTGGCTTCGACGGCGTCGAGATAGGCCTGAAACGACATGAGGGCTCCTTGGGGTGACTGCGGTAGCGCACCGCTGTGGGCGCGCGTGATTAGAGAGTAACGATGACCTTGCCGCGCGCGTGGCCCGCTTCGCCGTGAGCGAGCGCATCGGCGATACGGTCAGCGGGGTACACCTCGTCCACGACGACGCGCAGCGCACCCGTGCCCAACCAGTCGGCGAGGGTCTGCAGATCGGCCGTGTCGCGCTTCGCGAGAAACGAGGCGTAGGTGCGCCGCGACAAGAGGGATGCGACAGCGAGCTTCGCGGGCGCGACGAGCGGCGCAAGCCACTCTCCCTTCGGGGCACCACACGCCACGAGCGAGCCGGTTGGGGTCAGGATGCGCGCGAGGTCGCGCAACCGCCGGTTGCCGGCGAGCTCAAAGATCAGGTCGAACCGCGCGATGCCCTGCGTTACTTCGGTCGTCGTGTAATCGATGACGTCGTCGGCGCCGAGTCGGGCGACGAGCTCGACGTTGCGGGTGCTCGTGACGGCCGTGACGTGCGCCCCGAGCAGCTTGGCGATCTGTACGGCAAAGGTGCCGACGCCGCCGGATGCTCCGATGATGAGCACGCGCGGGCGCATGGGCTCGACCTCGCCCGGGCCCCACGTGCGCGGGGCAACGAGGCCGCCGCGGCGCAAACCCTGCAGCGCCGTGATAGCCGCAACGCCGACGCCGCCGGCATCGGTCATCGACAGGCCCGCCGGCTTCAGCACGAGGCCCGATTCGCCCACGACCATGAGCTCGCTCCAGGCGCCCGACCCAAAGCCGAACACCTCGTCGCCCACCGCGAACCGCGTGACGCCCGCACCCACCGACTCGACGACACCCGCGACGTCAGACCCCATGGCCTGGCCGCTCGGCTTGGGGGCGCGCAGGCCTCGCATCATCCGCACCACATAGGGCGTGCCGCGCAGCTCGTGCCAGTCGAGCGGGTTGATCGAGCTCGCGGCGACGCGCACGAGCACCTGGTTGTCGGCGGCGACGGGCGGCGGAGCATCCACGACCCGCAGCACCTCGGGGCCGCCATAGGTCGTTGCGACAACGGACTTCATCACGTGCCTTTCGATTGCTTACGGTGTATGCTTACGCCGTAAACTATGCCACCACGGCGACACTGTCAAGGAGACAACATGGCGCGATCACGGGATGCCCTCACGCACGACCGCGTGCTGCAGGCTGCCCTCACCCTCGCCGACTCCGAGGGTCTCGAGGCGCTCAGCATGCGGCGACTCGGCACCGAGTTGGGGGTGGAAGCGATGTCGCTATACCGCCACGTGCCCAACAAAGAGGCCCTACTCGATGCCATGGTTGACGCGATCGTGCACGACTGGATCGACGACGAGGCTGCCCCCGCAGCCGACTGGCGCGGGCGCATTGCGGCGATCATGCACCGCGCGCACGCCACATTGCTCGCCCGTCCGTGGGCAGTTGAACTCGTGACCGTTCGCCCTCGCGTGGGCGACGGCCGCTTGCGCTACGCAGAGGCAATCACGACGGCCCTGCTCGAGGCAGGCTTCACCCCGCAGCTCGCGCACCACGGCCTGCACATCGTCGACGGAACCGTCATGGGCTTCACCGCACAGCAGGCCCGACGCCCTACCGCCGCGGCACTCGGCGACCGCGTGCACGCGCTGTACAACGGCGACCTCACGGCAGACTTCCCGGGGATTAGCGTCACAATTCGCGAGCACCACGACCACGATGAGGAGTACGCCCTCATGGTCGACCTCGTCATCGACGGGCTCGCTCGCTTGCGCGACGGTCAGCTACCGCCGCGCACTGGTTCAGGGGCGAGCTACGTGCTCTCGCTCACCTGAACGCCGACCTACCGGCGCGAGAAAAAGGCGTTCGCGCGCGGCGTCCACAACCAGCTGAGCACGATCGCTGAGATCAGCACGCTGATGATGCCGACGAAGAGGCCGACGCCGCCCGTCGTGATGGCGAGAATCTGCGTCACGATCGAGATGCCACGAACGATCGTGAAGATCAGGCGTGACACGCGGCTGCCGCGAAGCAGGCCTCCCGCCACGATCAGCACAATGACGCCGGACACGATGAT
>CALRWH020000109.1:0-7888 GCA_943371805.1 Pseudomonas synxantha
GGGCCCGGGGGTCGTGTCGCTCATGCCCTCGACGGTATCCCGTACCGTGGTCGTGTGAGCCTGCACACGCCCGAACGCACTGACGCGCATCCGTCACCGCGACCGCTCGTGGTGGCGCACCGCGGTGCCAGCGGGTATCGCCCCGAGCACACACTCGCGGCGTACCGACTCGCGATCACGCTGGGGGCCGAAGCCATTGAGCCCGACATCGTGGCGACGCGCGACGGCGAGCTCGTGTTGCGGCACGAGAACGAGATCAGCGGCACGACCGATGTGGCTATCCGCCCCGAGTTCGCCTCGCGGCGCACGACGCGCGAAATCGACGGGCAGCGCCTCACGGGCTGGTTCACCGAAGACTTCACGTGGGCCGAACTCAGCACCCTGCGCGCGCGCGAGCGCCTGCCGCAGATTCGCCCCGCCTCGGTGCGATTCGACGATCGCTACCCGCTGCTGCGCTTGCGCGACTTGCTGCAGCTGCTCGACGAGGCGCCTGCGGCGCCCGGCACGGGGCAGCCCGTGCGGCTCGTCGCCGAGATCAAGCACGCCGACTACTTCGCCTCGATCGGGTTGCCGCTCGATGAGCTCATTGCTGCCGAGCTGACGGCATGGTCGGCCGCGCAGCCGGGTCGCCTCATCGTTGAGGCCTTCGAGCAAACCGTGCTCGGGCAGTTGCGCGACCGCGGGCTGGCCGCCGACTACGTCTACTTGCTCGAGAAGAAGGGCAGCCCAGCCGACCTCGTCGCGCGGTATGGCGCAGCGGCGCTCTCGTATGCGGGCCACCTGACGGATGCGGGGCTCGCCCGCTTGCGCGCGGCCGGCATCCACGGCATCAGTGTCGACACCGCGCTGCTCGTCAAGCCGACTCCGCGTGAGGCAGGGCAGCCCGGCTCGGCCTGGGCGCCCATCGACGAGGGGCTTGCCGCATCGGACCTCGTGACGCGCGCCCACGCCGCGGGCCTCTCGGTCTTCACCTGGACGCTCCGCCCCGAGAACCGCTTCTTGCCCGCGCCGTGCCGCATCGGAACAGCCGCGAGCGCGCATGGCGACTGGTGGCGATACTTCACCGCAATCATGCGCACGGGACTCGACGGCGTCTTCGCCGACCAGCCCGACTTGGCCCTCGAGGTGCGCTCCGCGCTCTAGCGGGCGACGGATGCTCGCCCATCGTCGCGTCGGCGGCGCGACCTAGACTGGGGCGGTCATGAGCACCCCTGCCTCCGCATCCCTCGCCGACTCTGATCCGCTGCTCGACGGGCTCAACCCGCAGCAGCGCACGGCCGTGCTGAGCCGATCGAAGGCCCTGCTCATCGTCGCGGGCGCGGGTTCGGGCAAAACCGCGGTGTTGACGCGGCGCGTCGCGCGCCTCATCAGGGATCGCGAGCTCTGGCCGAGCCAGATTCTCGCCATCACGTTCACCAATAAGGCCGCTGCCGAGATGCGCGAGCGCGTTGAGCTGCTCGTGGGCCGGGAGGCCGCGCAGGGGATGTGGATCTCGACGTTCCACTCGGCGTGCGTGCGCATCCTTCGCCGCGAAGCCGAGCAGTTCGGGTTCGGCGCGGCGTTCACGATTTACGACTCGGCCGATTCGCGCGCGCTCATCAAGCGGCTCGTGAAAGACATGCAAGCCGACACCATGGGCTTCACGGTGAGTGCCGTGGCGGGCAAGATTTCCCGGCTCAAGAACGAGCTCATCGACGCCGAGGGCTACAGCCGCCAGCTCAATCCCAACGACCCCACTGAGGTCATGTTTCTCGAGCTGTTTCGCCGCTACACGGCCGAGCTGCGGCGCGCGAACGCGTTTGACTTCGACGACCTCATCGCGCAGACGGTCTACTTGTTCCGCGCGTTTCCGAAGGTCGCGGCGCTGTACCAGCGGCGGTTCCGGCACATTCTCATCGACGAGTACCAAGACACCAATCACGCGCAATACGCCCTCATTCGCGAGTTGACACGCCCCGTCGAGCCCGTGCACGTGCCCGACGACACGCGGGTTGAGCTCGATGCCAACGGCGGCATTCCCGCGGCGAGCCTCACCGTCGTCGGCGACTCTGACCAGTCGATCTATGCCTTCCGGGGCGCCGACATTCGCAACATCGTCGAGTTCGAGCGCGACTTCACGGGCGCCGAGGTGGTGTTGCTCGAGCAGAACTATCGCTCGACGCAGACGATTCTCGACGCGGCCAACGCCGTCATCGCCAACAACTTCGACCGCATTGCCAAGAACCTCTTCACGGCCGTGGGCGCGGGCGACAAGATCGTGGGCTTTACGGGCTACACGCAACACGACGAGGCTCAATTCGTCGCCGACGAGATCGCCCGGCTGCACGAGGGCGGCACGCCCTACAGCCAGATCGCCGTGTTCTATCGCACCAACGCCCAGACGCGAGCGCTCGAAGAGATCTTTATTCGCGCGGGCCTTCCCTACCGCGTGCTCGGCGGCACCAAGTTCTACGAGCGCGCCGAGATCAAAGACCTCATGGCCTACCTCATCGCGGTCGCGAATCCGGCGGATGGCCTCGCGATGCGGCGCATCCTCAACACCCCCAAGCGTGGCATCGGGCCGGCGACCGAAACGGCGCTCGCGAACCACGCCGACGAGCTCGGCGGCACGATGCACGATGCGCTGCGGGATGCCGCGGCGCTCGGCCTCGGCCCCAAAGTGACCACGGCGATTCTTGACCTTGCCGCGATTCTTGACCGGGCATCCGACTCGATCGACACCGCCTTGGTGCCCGATCTATTGACGGAAATCATCGAGGCCACCGGGTACCTCACCGCGCTGCGCGCGAGTCGCGACCCGCAAGACGAAGCTCGCGCCGAAAACGTCGAAGAGCTCGTCGCTGTGACCCGCGACTTTCAGAAGAACAACCCCGAGGGTCGCTTGATCGACTTTCTCACCGAGGTGGCGCTCGTGGCCGCCGCTGACGACCTTGACGACTCGAGCGGAACCGTCTCGCTCATGACGCTCCACACCGCCAAGGGGCTGGAATACGACGCCGTGTTCATCACGGGCGTCGAAGAGAATCTGCTGCCGCACCAAATGAGTGCGAGCGAACCGGGCGGGCCCGCCGAAGAGCGGCGCCTGTTCTACGTGGGCATCACGCGCGCCCGCAAGGTGCTGCACTTGAGCCTCGCCATGACGCGCTCGACCTTTGGCGACACCGTGGTGGCGAGCCCGAGCCGCTATCTGCAAGAGATTCCGACCGAGCTCATCGACTGGCGCGATTCTCCGGGAATGGGGATGCGCTCGAGCACGCGCAGCCTCGGCTCGGCGCGCGAGGGGTTCCGCTACTCGGCGTCGCTGCCCGCGGGCAAACCCAAGACTGAGTGGGCCAATCGCGTCACAGCGACTGTGCGCGACAACGGTGACTTGACGCTCGCACCGGGTGACCGCATCCGTCACGTCGATTTCGGCGACGGAACCGTGAGTGCCGTCACGGGTGTGGGGCCCAAGAGCATTGCCGAAGTGCAGTTTGAGACCGCGGGGCGCAAGCGCCTCCTGATCAAGATCAGTCCGATCGAAAAGCTGTAGCTTTTCGAGCCCACTTGTCTGTTCGACACTCATCCGTGTCGAACCCGATCGAGAAGTTGTAGGGCACTCCACCGCCATAATGATGTGACGACAACACGAAGGGCGTGCGATGGAGATCACAGTGGTGCATCACCCATTCGGTGTTGCCGAGGTGACCGTCGGCGGCCGACTCAACATGGTGACGGCCGCCCGCATGCGGGAGGCCATCGAGTCGGCCATTGACTCGAACCACCCCAACGTGGCCGTCGACCTCTCGCAAGTCGTGTTTCTCGACTCGTCGGGGCTGGGTGCACTCGTGTCAGGGCTCAAGGCCGTGCGAGCATCCGGCGGCGATCTGCGCCTGGTGCGCCCCGCCGAACAAGCGCAGCTCGTGCTCGAACTCACCAACATGGGCTCGGTGCTCAAGAGCTACGACACGGTCGGCGACGCGTTCCCCCATGCCTGAGATCGTGTCGCGCACGCTGCGCTTGAGCAGCCCGCCCGACACCGTTGACACCGTTCAAGACCTGCTCGCGACCATTTGGGCGCAGACACCGCGGCTCGACCCTGCTGACCGCATGGCAGCCGAACTCTCGATAGTCGAGCTCACCGCCAACGTCATCGAGCACGCCAACCGCGGCCAGGCCATTCGCTTCACGTTGACCGTCGTGGTCTCTGACGACCGCATCGAGGCGACCGCGACCGACGAGGGCTCGGTCGAGCACGTCGACCTCCGTGATCGCAGCATGCCCGATCAGTGGTCTGAGCGCGGTCGCGGTCTGCCGATCATGCAAGCGCTCAACGACAGCGTCGAGCATCGACGGGTTGACGGGGTCAACTACTGGACGGTCGTGCGCGCGCGGCGGTCTCCCTCGTCGAAGCGAGGGCGCAAGGTCATGCCCTCGATCTCGATTTCGGGCGTTATCGATGAGATGGCGCGGCAGCGCGCACTCGAAGACATGGGCATTCTCGACACCGCACCCGAAGAACGCTTCGACCGCGTGACGCGGCTCGCGCGTCAGCTCTTTGGCGTGGAGACCGCAGCGGTCAACTTCATCGACGGTGACCGGCAATGGGCGAAGTCAGTGTCGGGCGCGGGCCCCATCGAGATGACGCGCGAAGCCTCAATGTGCACTGTGACGATTCAGAGCAATGACCCCTTTGTGGTCTCGGACATGACGGCGGACCCGCGCTACTCCGGCAAGGTCGTGCCGGGCCTGCTCGCGTTTTACGCGGGCTTTCCGCTGTACGCCCCCGGCGGAGAACGCATCGGGGCGTTTTGTGTCTACGACTCGGCGCCGCGGCACTTCTCCGCGCGCGAGACCGAGATGTTGCGCGACCTCGCCGGCTGGGTGCAGCAAGAGTTGACGGTGAGCCAAGAGCTCACTCGGGCATCCGAAGTGCAACAGGGTCTGTTGCCGCAACAGCTTCTGAGCATGCCCGGCTGGCAGATCGGCGGCGTGTGTATTCCCGCGCGCGCGGTCGGTGGCGACTTCTATGACTGGTACCCGGTCGGCGAAGGCGCGGCGCTTACGCTCGCCGACGCCATGGGCAAGGGCATTGGCGCGTCGATCATCGCGGCAACCGTGCGTGCGGTGCTGCGGTCGGCGGCCCGCTTTGCCGACGTCGCGGGCGCGATCGATGCGGCATCCGCGGCGCTCACCATTGACCTCAACAACGCGGGCGTGTTCGTCACGGCCTTCCACGCGCGACTCGATATGGATTCGGGCGAATTGAGCTACGTGGATGCGGGCCACGGCCTCTCGATCATCGCGCGCGCCGATGGCAGCTCTGAGCGGCTGCGGTCGAACGCTCCACCGCTCGGGGTCGACCCCGAGACCGAGTGGCCTCTGCAGACCGCCATTCTCGAGCCGGGTGACACGCTCATCGTCGTGAGCGACGGCGTGCTCGACCTCTACGACGGCTCGCTGCGCTCCCTCGACAACTTGGTGGCCTTGGCTCTGCTCGCGAAAGATCCATGGGAGATCATCGAGGCGATTCGTGCCCGCGCGCGCGGCACGAGTAGCGATGACGTGACGATGCTCATCGCTCGCCGCGACGACGCGCGCTGACGCGGCGAGCGGGTCAGTGGGCGTTACCGCACCCCGCTACAGTAGACACTGCGATTTGTCTCGATATCGAGAAATATCTCTGTCGAGAGAAGCCACGGAACCGAGACCGACCGCGCACCCCTTCACTTTCTTTTTCGCACGCGGATGGGACAAGCAGCGTGGATCTTTTCGAGTATCAGGCCCGAGACCTCTTCGAGAAGCACGGTGTACCCGTGCTGCAGGGCATCATCGCCGACACCCCCGAGGAGGCTCGCGCTGCGGCTGAGTCGATCGGTGGCGTGACGGTCATCAAGGCGCAGGTCAAGACCGGTGGCCGTGGCAAGGCGGGCGGCGTCAAGGTTGCCAAGACCGCGGATGACGCTGAGGCTGCGGCCCGCGACATCCTGGGCCTCGACATCAAGGGTCACGTCGTCAAGCGCGTGATGGTGGCGCAGGGCGCCGACATCAAAGAGGAGTACTACTTCTCGGTGCTGCTCGACCGCGCCAACCGCAACTACCTCGCCCTGTGCAGCTACGAAGGCGGCATGGATATCGAGCAGCTCGCCGAAGAGCGCCCCGAGGCGCTCGCGCGCGTTGCGGTCGACCCGGCCGTGGGCATCACGCTCGACAAGGCTCGCGAGATCGCCGTGGCCGCGAAGTTCCCGGCCGAGCTCGTCGAGAAGGTGGCGCCGGTCTTCGTGATGCTGTACGGCGTCTACGTCGGTGAAGACGCCACTCTCGTCGAGGTCAACCCGCTCGTGCTCACGGGCGCCGGCGACATCCTCGCCCTCGACGGCAAGGTGACCCTCGACGCAAATGCTGCTTTCCGTCAGCCCGGCCACGAGGCTCTAGAAGACGCGGATGCTGCTGACCCCCTTGAGGCCAAGGCCAAGCTGCACGACCTCAACTACGTCAAGCTCGACGGCGCCGTGGGTGTCATCGGTAACGGTGCTGGCCTCGTGATGTCGACGCTCGACGTTGTTGCCTACGCGGGCGAGAACTACGGCGGCGTCAAGCCGGCCAACTTCCTCGACATCGGTGGTGGAGCGTCGGCTGAGGTTATGGCCGCTGGCCTCGACGTGATTCTGGGCGACCAGCAGGTCAAGAGCGTGTTCGTCAACGTGTTCGGTGGCATTACCTCGTGCGTCGCGGTGGCCAACGGCATCGTTTCGGCCCTCGAGATGCTCGGCGATTCAGCCACCAAGCCGCTTGTCGTGCGCCTTGACGGCAACCAGGTCGACGAGGGGCGCGCGATTCTTGCCGCGGCCGCCCACCCGCTCGTCACGCTCGCCACGACCATGGACGACGGCGCCGATAAGGCAGCCTCGCTCGCCGCGAAGTAAGGGAAACGCGAACAATGTCGATCTTTCTGAACAAAGACTCCAAGGTCATCGTGCAGGGCATCACGGGCGGTGAGGGCACCAAGCACACCGCCCTTATGCTCAAGGCCGGCACGCAGGTTGTTGGTGGCGTCAACGCCCGCAAGGCCGGCACGACCGTCTCGCACGTTGCGGCCGACGGCTCGCCGATCGAACTGCCCGTGTTCGCGACGGTGGCCGAGGCCATGGCCGCGACGGGTGCCGACGTCTCGATCGCTTTCGTTCCGCCGGCGTTCTCAAAAGACGCCGCGTTCGAGGCCATCGACGCTCGCATCGGTCTGCTCGTCATCATCACCGAGGGCATCCCCGTGCTCGACTCGGCTGAGATCTGGGCGCACGCTCAGGCGACGGGCAACGCGACGCGCATCATCGGCCCCAACTGCCCCGGCATCATCACGCCGGGCGAGTCGCTCGTGGGCATCACGCCGGCCAACATCACGGGCAAGGGCCCCATCGGCCTCGTCTCGAAGTCGGGCACCCTGACCTACCAGATGATGTTCGAGCTGCGCGATCTCGGCTTCTCGACCGCGATCGGCATCGGCGGCGACCCCATCATCGGCACGACGCACATCGACGCTCTCGCGGCCTTCGAAGCCGACCCCGAGACCAAGGCGATCGTCATGATCGGCGAGATCGGTGGCGACGCTGAAGAGCGCGCGGCCGACTTCATCAAGGCCAACGTGACGAAGCCCGTCGTGGGCTACGTGGCGGGCTTCACCGCCCCCGAGGGCAAGACGATGGGCCACGCTGGCGCCATCGTCAGCGGCTCGGCAGGCACCGCGCAGGCAAAGAAGGAGGCCCTTGAGGCCGCCGGAGTCAAGGTCGGCAAGACGCCGAGCGAGACGGCCGCCCTCATGCGCGAGATCATCGCGGCGCTCTAGGCAGCATCCGCCGCAGCGTCGACGACGGCCCCGCTCCCCTCGAGGGATGCGGGGCCGTCGTTTTCC
>CALRWH020000110.1:0-7864 GCA_943371805.1 Pseudomonas synxantha
AGTACGCGATCGTCGTCGTCGACAGCGAGCACGGCGACAGCACCGGGGTGCTCGAGAAACTCGCGGGTGAGCGTGCCGTCGCCATAGGCGAAGCGTTCGCGGCGAATATCCCAGACCACGCCCGCGAACGCCACATCACTGTCGAGCACTTCGACCGCGTGGGCTTCGTCGCTCAACGGTTCGTCAACGACCTCATCGTGCGACTCGGTCACGCGGCCGATCCCGACTCGTCGTCGAACAGCTTCGAGGCGCGCTGGCGCTCGATCGCGGCATCAACAAGCCCGCGAAACAGCGGGTGCGCACTCGTCGGTCGCGACCGCAGCTCGGGGTGCGCTTGCGTGGCCACGTAGAACGGGTGCACCTCACGCGGCAGCTCAACGTATTCGACGAGCGAACCATCGGGGCTCGTGCCCGAAAACACCAGGCCCGCGGCGGCAATCTGCTCGCGGTAGGCGTTGTTCACTTCATAGCGGTGGCGGTGGCGCTCGTGCGACACGGGCGCGCCATACAGTTCTTCAACGATCGAGCCCGGCGCGAGCGCCGCTTCGTAGAGACCCAAGCGCATCGTGCCGCCGAGGTCTCCCCCCGCGATGATGTCAACTTGCTCGGCCATCGTCGCGATGACCGGAAACTCGGTCTCGGGGTCGAATTCGGTGCTGGATGCTGTGGGCAGGTCTGCCGCATTGCGCGCGTACTCAATGACCATGCACTGCAGGCCGAGGCACAGCCCCAACACCGGAATGCGGTTCTCGCGCGCAAACCGCAGAGCGCCGAGCTTGCCCTCGATGCCGCGCACGCCGAAGCCGCCCGGCACGCAGATGCCGTCGAGATCGGCGAGGTTCTTGGCCGCGCCCTCCGGGGTCTCGCACTCGTCGCTCGCGATCCAGCGAATGAGCACCTTGGCCTGGTGCGCGAAACCACCGGCGCGCAAGGCCTCGGTCACACTCAAGTAGGCGTCGGGCAGGTCGATGTACTTGCCCACGAGGCCGATCGTGACCTCACGCTTGGGCTCGTGCACGGCCGTGAGCAGGTCTTTCCAGCGGTCCCACTGCACCTCGCCGGCGCGCAAGTCGAGCTGGTCCATGATGTAGCTGTCGAGGCCCTGGCTGTGCAGCATCGAGGGGATGTCGTAGATCGAGGGAACATCCACCGCGTTGACGACGGCGGCCTCGTCGACGTCGCACATGAGCGCGATCTTGCGGCGGTTCGCGCTCGACACCGGCCGGTCACTACGCAGCACGAGGGCGTCAGGCTGAATACCGATCGAGCGCAGTGCGGCAACGGAGTGCTGCGTGGGCTTGGTCTTCTGCTCGCCACTCGCCCCCATGAAGGGCACGAGGCTGACGTGCACGAAAAACACGTTGCGGCGGCTGAGCTCGTGACGCACCTGGCGCGCGGCTTCGATGAACGGTTGCGACTCGATGTCGCCGACCGTGCCGCCGATTTCGGTGATGATGACGTCGGGCTGCTGCTCGTCTTGAGCCTGCAGGCGCATGCGGCGCTTGATCTCGTCGGTGATGTGCGGAATCACCTGCACGGTGTCGCCGAGGTACTCACCGCGCCGCTCACGTGCGATCACTTGCGAGTAGATCTGGCCGGTCGTGACGTTGGCCGCCTGGTTCAAGTTGATGTCGAGAAAACGCTCGTAGTGCCCAATGTCGAGGTCGGTCTCCGCGCCGTCGTCGGTGACGAAGACCTCGCCGTGCTGGAACGGGTTCATCGTGCCCGGGTCGACGTTGAGATACGGGTCGAGCTTCTGCATGACGACGCGCAAGCCGCGCGCGGTCAGCAGATTGCCGAGACTCGCGGCGGTAAGGCCCTTGCCCAGAGAAGAGACGACACCTCCGGTCACGAAGATGTGTTTGGTGATCCGACCGGTCGAGCCTGAGTCAGAAGATGCCCTGTCTGAAGTGTCCGCCACGGGGTTCCATGCTATCCGACGCGACGCCCACTGCTTCTCGACGCGCGGTGCGCCGTAAGCGTACGCGCTCGATTCTCCAGTCGGTCACGGTGCGTGACCACCCCGAACGACTGGTCAGCCGACGAGCTCGCGCGCTGTCTGGATGAGTTCGCGTGCGTGCGTCAGCCCCGACTCACTGTCGGGCAGACCGCTCAGCAGTCGCGCCATCTCGGCGATGCGTTCGTCGCCGTGCAGCTGCTGCACGCTCGACGCCGTGACGGCACCATCACTGTCTTTCACGACACGCAGGTGGTTGGTGGCGAACGCCGCCACTTGCGCAAGGTGGGTGACGACAATGACCTGCGCCGTCTGGGCAAGGCGCGCGAGCCGCCGCCCGATCTCGATCGCACTGGCACCGCCGACACCCGCATCAACCTCATCGAAGATGAACGTGGGCACGGGGTCGGTGGCCGCAATAACAACTTCAAGCGCGAGCATGACGCGCGATAGCTCACCGCCTGACGCGCCCCGACCAAGAGGCCGCGGCTCGGCACCGGGGTGCGGCTGCAGCAAGATCGCCACAGCGTCGCGACCACTCGCGGTGTATTCGTCACGCTGCGTCACGTCGACAGTGATGCGCGCCGACCCCATCGCGAGCGCAGCAAGCTCGCCCGTAACGCGCTCCGATAGACGGATGCCCGCCACGCGCCGCAAATCGCTCAACCGATCGGCGAGCATCATGAGGCGAGCGCGATCAGCATCAACGTCGACGCGCAACGACTCGATGCGGTCAGTGTCGTGATCGAGCTCCATAAGCCGACCGCTGCCCGAATCGAGATAGTCGATGACCTCGTCAAGGCTCGGGCCGTACTTGCGCATGAGGTTCGCCAGCTCAGCTCGACGCTCTTGCACGGCCTCGAGCTCGCGCCCCCCATCGCTATCGAGCGAGGCGAGGTATGACGAGAGCTGCGTCGCGAGCTCGCCCACCACGAAACCCGCGTTGGCGATGGCCTCGGCGATCGTCCCGAGTTCGGGGTCGTGACTCGACACACGGTCGATGGTGCGTCGCGCGCTGTCGAGCAGCGAGAGGGCATCCCGCGCCTCATCGAGACTCTCGCTCGAAATGAGGTCGTGCGCTTGAGCGGCCGCAAGCCGAAGGTCTTCGATGTTGGTCAAGCGATCGGCGCGTTCGGTCAATTCGACATCTTCGTTGCGACGAGGCGCAGCCGACTCAATCTCCGTCATGGCAAGGCGCAGGTCTTCTGCCTCGCGCGCGCGGCGATCGCGTTCAGCGACGAGCACGTCGAGTTCGGCTTGCGCCTCGTTCCAGCGGCGGAACACCTCTTGGTAGTCGCCGAGCACGCTCGCGAGTTCGGGGCCGGCGAAGCGATCGAGTGCTTCGCGCTGCGCCGTCGCCGACTTGAGGCGAATCTGGTCGCTTTGACCGTGCACCACGACAAGTTGCTGACCGATTTCGTTGAGCACGCCCACGGGAGTCGATCGGCCACCGACAACCGCGCGCGACCGACCCTCTTGCGAGATCGACCGACTCAAGATCAGGGCACCGCCATCGAGGTCTCCGCCCGCATCGCGGACGCGATCGGCCACGGGCCCGCGCTCATCGATGTGCCAGTGGCCCTCGACGAGCGCTTGGCCGGAGCCCGACCGAATCGCCCCGGTATCGGCGCGGTCACCGAGCAACAGACCGAGCGCCGTCACGACCATGGTCTTGCCCGCGCCGGTTTCGCCCGTGAGTGCCGTGAAGCCCGGCCCCAGGGGCAATCGAGCCTCGCCGATCACGCCGAGATGACGAATAGAGATCTCTTCGATCACGCGCCGCGGCCTTCCTCGTCGATGGGGCCCCGCCAGCCGTGCACGGGCAGAGCGAACTTGTTGACCAATCGGTCGGTAAACGGCCCGGGGTGCAGCCGCGCAAGTCGCACGGGCGTGGGCGATCGGCGGGCAACAACGCGGGCGCCGCGCGGCAAATCAACGGCCCGGCGGCCATCGCACCACAGCACTCCGACACCCTGCGTGCGATCGAGCACTTCGACCGCGAGCGAACTATTGGGGCCCACCACGAGAGGGCGAGCGAACAGCGCGTGCGCACTGAGCGGCACAAGAAGGAGGGCATCGAGACTCGGCCACACGATCGGCCCACCGGCCGAGAACGCGTACGCGGTCGAACCCGTCGGTGTCGACATCACGACGCCGTCGCATCCAAAGCTCGAGAGCGGCCGACCGTCGACCTCAATGACGACCTCGAGCATGCGTTCACGGCTCGCTTTCTCGACCGTCGCCTCGTTGAGGGCCCACGTTTCATAGATCACCTCGCTACCGAGCTTGACCCGCACGGCGAGCGTCATGCGCTCTTCGACGAGATAGTCACGCTCGAGCGCGCGGCCGACCGCCGACGCCAAGTCATCGCGCTCGCTCTCGGCGAGAAAGCCGACGTGGCCCAGATTGATGCCGAGCAAGGGTGCCGAGCCGCCGCGCGCCAACTCGGCAGCACGCAAGATGGTTCCGTCGCCCCCCAGCACGATCACGAGCTCGATCTCTCCGACCTCAACATCGGAGCCGAGCACGCGTAGGTCGCCGGCACCGGATGCCTCGCGCAAGTCGTCGAGCGACTCGGCGTCAACCACGGGCGTCACGCCCGCCGCGCGCAACAAGTGAACAACGTCAACGGCGGCGGACAACGACTCGGCGCGCCCCGTATGGGCGACGACGAGAATGCTGCGGCTAGTCACGGTGACCCCTTCTCAGGGCGATCGGTGGTGCGGTTGGTCGGCACAGTGCGCACGGGTTCACTGGCGAGCGCGGTCGCTCGCGCTCTCCATTCTGTCGGATGCACCCCGACACCCGGCTCGAAGACCACGAGATACTCGTGGTTTCCGCCGCTTCCGATGATCGGGGAGGAGAGCAGGGCGCTCGCGTAAAGGCCCAGATCACTCGCCGCCCACAGCACGCCCATGATGGCGTCGTCACGCACGGGCGCCGATTTCACAATGCCCTCACGTACGCCTTGCCGCCCCGCCTCAAACTGCGGCTTGATGAGCAACACGATCGGTATCCCGGTGCCGACGGTCGCAACGATCACCGGCAGCACAAGCGTCAACGATATGAAACTGAGGTCGGCCACGACGAGATCGGGATGCTCGCTCACGCCGCTGACCACCGCCAGCCGCTCGGCTGTGAGCGCGCGAGCGTTCTCACCCTCAACCACCACCACACGCGGGTCGGCGCGCAACTCAGGCACGAGCTGTCCGTGGCCGACATCGAGTGCGATCACCTGGCGCGCACCGCGCTCGAGCAACACTTGTGTGAAGCCACCCGTCGAGGCTCCGAGATCGAGCGCGAGCATCCCGCGCACGTCGATCGCCGCTGCATCGAGTCCGGCAATGAGCTTGAGCGCGGCGCGACTGACATAGCGGTCGTCGCCATCGACGTCGATCACATCGGTCGGGGCCACGGGATGCGCGGGCTTGACGATCGCGCGCGCGTTGACCGTCACGCGCCCCGCCTCGATCGCCGCACGAGCGGCGGTTCGCGACCGCACGAGCCCGCGCTCCACGATCGCAAGATCGAGCCGCACCGTCGACGGCGGCGTTCGCCCCTGCGCTTCGGCCTCGCCCGGCGCGACGTTCGGATCAGAGGTCATTAGGCCGGGCGGCCGGCGTCGCCGTCGGTCGCCTCGAGCTGCTGGCGCAGCTCGTCGTGCAGTTGGCGAAAAGCCGCAGCACGATCACCGAGTGGGCGCTCGTCGATGAGCGCGAGGCGCGAGAGCAGCGCTTCGTCGGGCTCGCTCGAGAACTCGCTGTCGGTCATGCTCATGACGATACCGCGAGCTGCATGAGCTGCTCGTCGACATCAAGACCGTAAATCTGCAAGCCCGATGCATAGATCACGGCAGCGCCCGCCCGCAGCAAGTTGAGCGAATCCGAACCAGCCCGAGCAACGCGCACAACATGCTGCTTCATGCGTACGACCGCCTGCCCCACTGATGCCGTGCGCACGCCATCGGCATCCACGTCGATCTCGACCGTCGGGTACGGCTCGAAGAGCTCGCGCAAGTCGCCCAGAATGAAGTCAGGTTGCATCGTCGGTGGTGCCGCGAGCACTTGCTTGGCTCGATCGATGCCCGTGAGCACGAGCGCCGTCGCGAGCCCGGCTCGCTTGCCGCCCATGATGTCGGTGTCGAGCCGGTCGCCCACAACGAGCGGATTCGTGGCACCGAAGCGCTCGTTGGCCACGTCAAAGATCGCGGTCTCGGGCTTGCCGGCAAACACCGGCAATCGCCCCACCGCGAGGTGCACAGCCGAGACGAGCGTGCCGTTACCGGGCGCGATGCCGCGCGCGACCGGAATCGTCCAGTCGGTGTTCGTCGCGACCCACGGAATCCCCGTGTGCAGCGCGAACGACGCTTCGGCCAAGTGCTCCCAGCCGACGTGCGGGGCGAAGCCCTGGATGACCGCCGCGGGGTGATCGTCGGCCGACCGCGTGATGCGAAAGCCCGCGGCCTCAACCTCGGTCACGAGCCCATCGCCACCCACCACCAAGATGAGCGCGCCCGGGTCGACGAGGGTCGCCAGGATGCGCACCGCGGCTTGAGGGCTCGTGACGACGTCACGCGCCTCAACCGCGAGACCGAATCCGCGCAAGTGCTCGGCAACCGACTCATCGGTGCGCGACGCGTTGTTGGTGATGTAGCCCACCCGCACCGACTGTGCCGCGCGAGTAATGCTGTCGACCGCGTGCGGGATTGCACCGGGGCCGGCGTACACGACACCGTCGAGATCGAGCAGCAGAGCATCCCGCCCCGTCAATGGGGTCGGCGACGAAGTGTGCGCGGCCTTACGGAGTGCCACGACGGCCTCGCTCGGGCGCCTCACCCGCCGACTCGGCCGGCATCGACCCAGAGGCCGCTGACCCATTCGCCGCCGGCTCTCTCGCCGCCGACTCATTCGCCGCCGACGCCGTATCGCCCATAGCCTCACCGACGCCGCCGACACGGGATACCTCGTCGTCGTCAAGCTCAATGATCTCGATCGTCTCGTCGCCGGGCTCCATCGTGGCCGACTCAAGAGCATCAGCAGCCACATCCGCCCGACGAGCCCACTCATTGGCCTCGTCGACGCGACCGAGCTCGTCGAGCACAATCGCATACGCGTCAAACAGTGCCGGGCTGAAGCTGAACGCCTTCGCGGGGTCAAGCTGCGGAATCTCGAGCTCCATCAGGGCTTCGGCCGTCTGGCCGAGGTCAAGCCGAGCGCCTGACATGGCAATCGCCAGTTCCACACGCGTCGGCACACTCAAGGTGCGGCGGTCGACCGAACGCCCGAGCTCGAGAGCCTTCTCGGGTCGCCCCAGCCCGCGCTCACAGTCGACCATGAGCGGCAACTGCTCGTTAGAGCCCGAAATGCGACGGTACGTGCGCAACTCGCGCAACGCGAGAGCGAAATCGCCGGTGGCGTACGCGGTGATGGCCAACGTCTCGCGGGTCAAGGCAATGCGGCCAGCGCGCCGAGCGGCAGCTTGCGCGTGCCGGTGGGCAAGGGGCGCATCCTCGTTGATGAGCATGCCGGCCATGACCAAGTGCTGTGCCACCCGGTCAGCGTTCTCTTTCGCCAGGGTCTTGAGTTCATTGCGGGCGATGCGGTCAAGCTCGCCGCCCGTAATCGATTCGGGGATGACCGGGTCATCGTGCCGCGGACGATCGTTGTCACCCTCCGGACGGTTGGGCCGCTCGGGCCGGCCGGTGCCGGCAGGGCGCGGACCGCGGTAGCCCGTTCCGGCGCCGTCACGGCGCTGGCCGCTCGACGCACCATCGCGCCTCGGCGCCCCGTCGCGGCGCTGGCTGCTCGGAGCGCCCTCGCGCTTCGGCGCCCCAGCCCGACGGGCGGCGCCATCGCGCGCGGGCACACCATCACGCTTCGGAGCACCGCTACTGCGGGGCGCACTATC
>CALRWH020000111.1:0-7654 GCA_943371805.1 Pseudomonas synxantha
CGCATCGGCCACGGCGACGAGCGCTGGCACTACGCCGTCGACGAGTTGTTCACGGGTGGGGTGTATCGAGGCGCAGGCATGGGCGTGCGCATCACCCCCGTGAGCGTGGGGGATGCTGAGCGCACCTACCACCACGTCGAGTACGGCGCCTTGGGCGAGCCGGTTGAGGCGGCCCAAGTGGGTGCGGGCGACGAGGTCTACACCGCGAGTGGCGAGCGACACGTGCGCCCGGGCGACATCGTCGTCGTGGGTCTTCAGGTGGGCCGTGCCCTGTGGCTTCCGCTGCCGACGCGCGTCGTGCTGCTCGAAGAGGATGAGCAGCGCGTCATGTACGCCGTCGGAACCCTGCCAGGGCATCCGTTCTCCGGCGAAGAGTCGTTCACCCTCCACCAGACAGCCGACGGCTCCGTGTGGCTCACCGTGCGCAGCTTCGCGCGCCCCGCAGCGTGGTGGGGCTGGCCCCTGCTGCCCGGGTTGCTGCTCGCGCGCGTTCTCATCGCCCGGCGGTTCTTGCGCGCCCTCATGGGTGCGATTCCTGCGCAGCAGGCCTGATTTAGGCTGGGCACGATGAGCGACGACCTTCGATCAACCAGCTCCGGCATCGGGCGCGTGCTGATTGCCGTGTATGGCATTCTCGCGCTCGCCGCCCTCGGGCGGTCGGCCTATCAGATCATCACTAAGCTCGACGAGGCGCCCGTCGCCTACGCGCTCTCGGCGCTCGCCGCCGTCGTCTACGTGATCGCGACCATCGCGCTCGTGGCGCGCGGCGCCGTCTGGTTTCGCATCGCACTGATCGCGATCGCCTTCGAGCTCGCTGGCGTGCTCATTGTCGGCACGCTCAGCATCATCGATCCCGCGCTGTTTCCTGATGACACCGTGTGGAGCCAATTCGGCCGAGGCTACGCCTTCATCCCCCTCATTCTTCCCGTGCTCGGATTGCTGTGGCTACGCCGCGTAGCGCGAGCGCGGCGCGGTGCCCGCGAGGCCGTCGCATGACCGGCGTCGTCGTGCACGGCCTCGACAATCTGCCGCGGGATGCCCAGCCGAGCGCCGTCACGATCGGCAAGTTCGACGGCGTGCACCGCGGACACCGCGCCGTGCTCGAGCACCTCACCGCCGAGGCGCACGGCCGCCGCACCGTGGTCGTCACGTTCGATCGCCACCCTGCCGCGGTGCTGCACCCCGAGAGCGCCCCCGAGCCGTTGCTGAGCACGGCGCAAAAGACCGAAGCGCTCGTTGCAGCCGGCGTCGACCTCGTGGTCGTGTTGCCGTTCACGCCCGAGCTCGCGGCACTCACAGCCGACGAGTTTGTCGACGAAGTGCTCGTGCACGGGCTATCCACCGAGCTCGTGCTCGTGGGCGCTGACTTTCGCTATGGCTCGCACGGAGCGGGTACGGTCGAGAGCTTGCGGGCCGCGGGGGAGCGCGCGGGCTTTGCCGTGGCGCTCGTTGACGACGTGTGCGAGGTGGATGGAACGCGGGTGTCGTCGACGAGCATCCGTCGTCTGCTTGACGAGGGCCGCCTCGACGAGGCGAGCGAGGCCCTCGCCCGGCACCACCGCATTCGGTCGCTTGTCGTGCCCGGCCATCAGCGGGGGCGAGACCTCGGGTATCCGACCGCCAATCTCGCGCGCGACGCCGAGGGCTTCATTCCGGCCGACGGTGTTTACGCGTGCTGGTTGCACCTCAGCGGAGCGCGCTACGGAGCCGCCGTGTCGATCGGCAACAACCCGACGTTCGGCGATGTGCCCGAAAAGACGGTTGAGGCGCACGCGATTGACGTGACCGTCGACATGTATGGCTCAACGATTGAGCTCGAGTTTGTTGCCTACATTCGCCCCATGCATAAGTTCGAATCGGCGGATGCCCTCGCCGAGCAGATGGGCCGCGACGAGCTGCGCATCCGCGAGATTCTGGAGTTGCCCGCGCCATGATGAACGACCTGTCACGACGTCAATTCGGTGCCGTGGTGGTCGGGTCGACCGCCGCCGCCGCGCTCGCTGCCTGCGCTCCGTTCGGAGCGGCGTCGAGCACTCGAGGCGTCGGGCTCACGGTCATCGTGGTGGGGGCGGGCGTCGCGGGGCTCGCGGCGGCTCGGGATCTGTACCGCTCGGGCGCTGAGGTCATCGTGCTCGAAGCGCGCGATCGTATCGGCGGGCGCACGACGACGATCGTGCGGGAGGGCTTCGCGCTCGACCTCGGAGCGTCGTGGATTCACGGGCTTGACGGCAACCCCGTCACCGAGCTCGTGAACGATGCCGGCCTGGGGCTCATTGAGACTGATGTTGAGTCGGCGATCGGGTTCGATGCCGCGGCCGCTGACGGGGTGCTCGATGACGCCGCGCTCGCGCGCGCCGGGGCCCGGCTCGACGCCGCCGTCGAAGCAGGATACGAAACCGAGGTCGACCAGCCTCTGCAGCGTGTGGTCGATGCGGCCGCGAGTGGCGCTTCCGCCAGTGAAGCCCGGCTCATCCGCTACCTCGCTGCGAGTGCAATCGAGAACGAGTATGCGGGCCCGCTCAGCGAGCTTTCGGCGTGGTGGTTCGACGAAGCCGGCAGCTACGGCGGCGGTGACGCGATGATCGAGGGCGGCTATGCCCAGGTGCCCGAGGTGCTCGCGGACGAGCTCGACGTGCGGCTCGGAGCCGTCGTGACCGCCGTGAGTTGGGGCGACGACGGCGTGCTCGTGCAGACCGCGAGCGAGTCGTTCGAGGCCGACGCCGTGATCGTCACGGTGCCGCTCGGTGTTTTGCAGTCAGGGGCCATCGCGGTTGACCCGCCCCTTCCTGAGGCTCAGCAGGCCGCGATCGCCGGCCTCGGCATGGGCGTGCTCAACAAGGTCTTCATGCTCTTCGACGAGGTCTTCTGGGACGACTCGGTCGACTGGATCGGCATCGTGCCGCCCGATGGCTTTGACCCCTGGGTTGATTGGGTCACGGTCGGGCGAGCCGACGACGTGCCCGTGTTGCTCGGCTTCGCGGCGGGCGACCTGGGCCGCAGCGTCGATGCGATGAGTGACGAGCAAGTGGTGGCGAGCGCCCTCGCGACGCTGCGCAGCGCGTACCCGAGTGCTCCCGAACCGGTGGAGGTGCTCGTTACGCGCTGGGGTGCGGACGAGTTTGCGCGCGGCTCCTACTCATTCGCTGCGGTGGGCTCCGACCCCGAGATGCGCGATGACCTCGCGGCAGGCGTGGGCGGGCGGCTGCACCTGGCGGGCGAGGCGACCTCGCGCGAGCATCCGTCGACGGTTCACGGCGCTCTGCTCTCGGGCCGCCGGGCCGCCGAGAACGTGCTCGGCGACCTCGGCAGCTAGCGCGGCTTTATCCCTGCAAGAGCGACTTCAGCGGAACCTTCGCGCCGTCTTTGAGGTTGTCAATGACGTCGTCGGGAAGGTTCTCGAGCAGCGGCAGGTCGAGGTCTTTCGCCCACGAGCCGATGGCGTCGAGAATCTGGTCGGTGTCGAGGCCCTTGAGCGTCGGCTGCACCTGCTCCCAGATGGGCTGCAGAGCGGCGAGGTCGAAACCCTTTCCGCTGATGAGGTCGCCGACCACGTCGCCGATGTCGCTGAGGTCGAAGCCGTCGTTCTGTGCCATGAAAGATTCCTCTTCGGGGTTGTGCCGAGTCGAGTACTCGGTCGCGTCTCAGCCTAGATCGGAGGAGCCCTCAGCCTCCGACGGCACTTCTGGCGGCACACCCGCGCGGCCCGCGAGAAACAGCACAATCGCGGCACCCGTCGACAGAAGTTCGGGCCCGCGCCCGACGCGCCAATCGCCATCGGTGGCGACCAGGGTGCGCGCCGTGACGACGCTGCGCTGGGGCAATCGCGACCGCAGGGCCAGATCGAGAGCCACCGCTCCGCACACGAGCGGGTCGACGGCGATGACCGCCTGGCGCGTTGCCACGAGGTCGAGCGCCACCGTCACGATGAGTCCGAGATCACGGATGCTCACACGAGCTCTGGGTTCCGCCAGCGCCTGCGCGCGCCCCCGCAGAGCGCTCGGCAGCGCGAGGTCGTCGATGGCCGCGATCGTCGCACTCGGTGTCGGCAGGGCACCCCAGGCTCGCGCCCAGCGCACGTACCAGGGTGAGCCGAGGCGGGTGAGCAGGTCGCGCACGTCGGCGCCGACCGTGACCTCGGGTCGTAGCGTTGCGGCGGTGAGGAGCGAAGGCTGGGCATCTAGTACACCGGCTACCGCCTGCAGTAGTTCTGCCGCGGGCCACGCCCACGCGCCGACCGCGCCGCTTTCGTCGCCGCGGTCGCGGTTGCTCAGCGGCAAGAAGCGGGCCCAGTCACTCACGCAGCCCAGCCTAGGATGACGAGGTGACCGCCGCCCCCTCCGGCCGTCGATCTGAGCTATTGCTCGGGATCGTCGCCATCGTGCTCATCGCCGCAACGATGCGCCTTCCGGTGGCGGCGCTCTCGCCGCTCGCGGGCCGAATCGATGCCGATATTCCCCTGAGCGCGCTCGCGCTCGGGGCTCTCGGCACGGCACCGCCCATCGCGTTCGCCCTCGCAGGCGTGCTCGCGCCGCGCCTCGCCCGCCGGCTGCAGCTGGAGCCCACCTTGCTGCTCGCGATGCTCGCGATGATCGTGGGTCACCTCGTTCGTGCCTCGGCCGTCGACTTCACGATGCTGCTGCTCGGCACTCTCGTGTTGTTGCTCGGTGCGGGATTCGGCAACGTGCTGCTGCCTGCCGCGGTCAAGAAGTTCACGCCCAACCGAATCGGCTCGATGACGGCGGCCTACGCCATGATCATGTCGATCGGCGCGGCCGTGCCCCCGCTCGTCGCCGTGCCGATCGCCGAGCTCGCCGACTGGCGGGTGTCGCTCGCCCTCTGGGCGGCCTTCGTTGCCGTGGCCGCCCTGCCGTGGATCGCGCTGGCGGTGCGCGAAGTGCGCGCACACCGCGCCCGCCGTGCGGCCGATGAGGTGGCCGTGCTCGTGGCTCGCCCCGGTCGAGCGGCCCTGCTGCGATCACCGACCCTGTGGGGAATCGGCATCCCGTTTACGGTGTCGAGCATCTTGGCCTACGCGGGCTACGCGTTGTTGCCGCCCATGCTGCGCGAAATCGCTGGTGTTGGCGAAGCGGAGGCCGGAGCGCTGCTTGCCCTCCTCGGCTTTCTGGGTCTTCCGCTCGCCGCTGTGGTGCCCGTGCTGACCGCGCGACTGCGCACGCCCACTCCGTTGCTCGTCGCGTCAACCGCGCTCTTCGCGACGGCCTACACCGGTCTGCTCCTGTCGCCCCAAACGGCCACGCTGTTGTGGATGATCTGCCTCGGGCTCGGCTACATCACCTTCCCCATGTGCCTCGCATTGTTTGCGCTGCGCAGCACTACCCCCTCGATGGCGAGCACGGTGAGCGGCGCCGTGCAGACGGTCGGCTACGCCATCGCCGCGTTCGCGCCCCTCGTGCTCGGAGCCTTGCGCGACAGCACCGGCAGCTGGAGCGCAGCCATCATCGTGCTCATCGTGGTCTCGTTCGGCAACCTCGTTGCCGTTCCGCTGCTTGCGCGGCGCGGCATGGTGGACGACGAGCTCGAGCGCTAGCCGATTAGGTCGGCGCGGTGCACGAGTGCCGCGGCGCCGACGAGCGGTCCGTCGCCGCTGAGCCCCGAGGCCACGACGCGCGTCTTCGTCACGAAGCCAAAGTCACTGTGGTGTGCCACAGCGGCGCCCACGAGCTCGATGTAGTCGTCGCTCACATGGCTGAAGCCTCCGCCGATGGCGACGACGTCGATGTCGACAAGAGCGCTCGCACTCGCGATCGCGCGGCCCACGGCCGTCGCCGAGCGCTCGATGGCCGCGCGGGCGACGGAATCGCCCGCGGCTGACGCGGCTGAGAGGTCTTCGCCCGTCTCTCCCGAGAAGCCGTGCTCGCGGGCCCACGCGACCGTGCGAGGGCCCGACGCGATGGCCTCGAGGCATCCCGAGGCGCCGCACGCGCACACGTCGACGAAGCCGGCAATGGCAACGTGACCGATGTGTCCGGCGTTACCCGTCGGCCCCGCGATCACGCGGCCGCCGAGAATAAGCCCGCCCCCGACACCCGTCGACACGATCATGCCCATGACGTTGGTTTCGCCTTGCGCCGCACCCATCCAGACTTCGGCCACCGCGATGCAGATGCCGTCCATGCGCAGGGTGACGGGCAGGCCGGGCACGTGTTGCGTCACGAGGTCGCCGAGCGGATAGTTGCGCCACGCAGGCAAGTTGAGCGGTGACACGTCTCCCGTGGTGCCCGCGATCGGGCCGGCGCTGCCGATGCCCGCGCCGAGCAGAGTGGCACCGGCGGGGAGGGCGGCGAGAGCATCCGTCACCGCACTCGTCACGGCCGCCGCGAGCTGGTCGCTCGTCGACGTGGGCCCGGTGGGCTGACGGTGGCGCGAGCCAGCGAGCACGACGCCCGCGGTATCGACGAGAGCAGCTTCGACCTTGGTGCCGCCAAGGTCGACGGCGAGGGCGTAGTCGGTCACGCAGGGTCCTTCCGAGGGAATGGTGGCGGCCGCAGAGCGGCGGTCTCCAGCGTACCCACGCGCGTGAGCACTTCGTGGCGATGATCTGCTCATATGAGCATGCACGCCAACAAATGTTGGTGCCAGGTTGGTGCGACGCCTAGCCTGGGGGTCGAGCGCACGGCGTCGGACGCACGCGCGCCCCAGGAAGGAAGCGTTCGCATGGTCCCCGCTGAGAGCGCCGCAGCCAACGAGCTGCTCGCCGTGCGCGCCGCCGAGCTCTACTACGAAGAGAACAAGACGCAAGACGAGATCGGTGCCATTCTTCGCGTGACGCGCTGGAAGGTGGGCCGACTGCTTGCTCAGGCGCGCGAGCGCGGCATCATCCGCATTGAGATCGTGCACCCGCGCGCTCGACGTCTCGCCCTCGAACGCGATCTGAGTGCGCGGTTCGGGCTGAAAGACGCTGTTGTGGTTCCGGCGCCTGCCGACGACGTCGAACTGCAGGCGCGCGTGAGTGAAGCTGCCGCTGACTACCTCGTGAGCCACCGCCCGGTGCCTCGCCTACTCGGCGTGAGCTGGGGTCGCACGCTGCACCAGGTCGCCGAAGCGCTGCCGTCGGGCTGGTCGACGGCCGTCAATGTCGTGCAGATCAACGGCGGCGTGAGCCTCAGTAAGCGCCCCGGCACGGCGGCCGCGACGGCCGTCATGATTGCCCAAAAGGCGGGCGGGCAAGCAACGCTGCTGCCGAGCCCCGCCATTCTCGAGCGGCTCGAGACCAAGAAGGCCATCGAGGGCGACCGCACGGTCGGCGGCGTCCTCGGCATGGCACGCGGCGCGAGCGCCTATCTCTACAGTGCAGGCGTGGCCGACACGAGCTCGGTGCACGTCGACAGCGGCTATCTCACGGCCGCCGACATCGCGCGGCTCGTCGAACGGGGCGCCGTCGGCGACGTTATTGGTCGGTACATCACGGCAGACGGCACGATCGCCGACCCCGAATTGGATGCCCGCACCCTCGGCCTCGGCCTCGAAGAGCTGCGCAACGCGGCCACGAGCATCCTCGTGATCGGCGGTGAGCCGAAGCACGCGGTTGCTCGCGCCATCGTGACGCACGGCCTCTGCTCGGTGCTCGTGACCGACGAGCACACCGCGCGCGCCCTGCTGGACGACACGGACGCCGACCACGATCTCGAACCCG
>CALRWH020000112.1:0-7451 GCA_943371805.1 Pseudomonas synxantha
TCGCGACTGGCTGATTAGCCGCCAGCGCTATTGGGGCACGCCGATTCCGATCATGTACACCGACGACGGCACCGAAGTGCCGGTGCCGCTGGATGCCCTGCCGGTGTTGCTGCCCGACGCCGCGGGCATCGACATGAAGCCCAAGGGCACCTCGCCGCTCGGTGGCGTTGCCTCGTTCGTCGAGACGACCACGCCCGAAGGCCAGCCCGCTCGCCGTGACACCGACACGATGGACACCTTCGTCGACTCGTCGTGGTACTTCTTGCGCTTCTTGAACCCGAGCGACAGCTCGCAGGCCTTCGACCCGGCGCTGGCCGAGAAGTGGGCTCCGGTCGACCAGTACGTCGGTGGCGTCGAGCACGCGATTCTGCACTTGCTCTACGCGCGCTTCATCACCAAGGTGCTGTTCGACCTCGGCTACGTGAGCTTCACCGAGCCCTTCAGCGCCCTGCTCAACCAGGGCATGGTCATTCTCGACGGCGCCAAGATGTCGAAGTCGAAGGGCAACCTCGTCTACTTCACCGAAGAGCTCGACAGCTATGGCGTCGACGCCGTGCGCTTGACGATGGCGTTCGCGGGCCCGCCCGAAGACGACATCGACTGGCGTGACGTTTCGGTGACGGGCTCGCAAAAGTTCTTGGCGCGGGCCTGGCGACTCTCGGGCGACGTGATGTCGCCGGTGGATGCCGACCCAGCTACAGGCGACCAGGCTCTGCGTCGGGTGACGCACCGGTTCTTGGCCGATGTCCCCGGGCTCATCGAGGCCTTCAAGTTCAACGTCGCCGTGGCGCGCACCATGGAACTCGTCAATGCCATTCGCAAGGCCGTCGACACGGGCCCCGGCGCGGGCGACGCTGCCGTGCGCGAAGCCGTCGAGGTCGTGGCGATTGCGCTCTCGCTCTTCGCGCCCTACACGGCCGAAGACATGTGGGATCGACTGGGGCGCCGCGACGAGGCTGCAGGCCGCGACGGGCTCGTCGCCTTCGCGGGCTGGCGCAAGGCCGACCCGATGCTGCTCATCGAGGAATCGGTGACGGCGATCGTGCAGGTCGACGGAAAGATGCGCGACAAGTTCGAGGTGAGCCCCACAATCGGCAACGACGAGCTCGAGGCCTTGGCCCGGGCATCCGATGCCGTCAAGCGGGCCGTGGGCGACCGCGAGATTGCGCAAGTGATCGCGCGCGCTCCGCGCATCGTCAACATCGCGACCGTCAAGCCCTAACTCTCGCCGCGCGCCCTCCGGGGCGTGCGGCGGTGACCCGTAGGCCTAGCCTGCGCGCGTGACTGATGCCGTCGGCCCTCCCCGTCGCTCTCTGCGCGTGCGCGCGGCCCTCGGTGGTGTCGTCGTGCTCGCCCTGCTGGGCGTGGGCGCGGCAGTCGTCGGTGCCGTCATGACGCCGGGCGGTCAGACCGTTGAGGTGGTTTCGGCCGTCGAGTCCACCGATGAGCCGACCGACGCATTGTCGGTGGATGTCGTCGTGCTGCACGTTATCGGCGCCGTGGCTGAGCCGGGCATTGTCGAGCTCGCGCTCGGCAGCCGCGTCGTCGACGCCATCGCGAGCGCGGGAGGCCCCGCAGCCGACGCCGACCTCACGGGGGTCAACCTCGCGCGCGTCGTGGCCGACGGCGAGCAATTGCGCGTGCCCCGTGTCGGAGAAGTTCCGGTCTCGGTGCCGGGAACTGGTACCGGGGTCGCCGCCGATGGTCGCGTCAACATCAACACGGCCGATGCCGCGGCGCTCGAGACACTGCCCGGCGTCGGACCCGCCCTTGCCGCCCGCATCATCGCCTGGCGTGATGAGAACGGTCCGTTTCGCAGTGTCGACGAGCTCACCGCCGTGAGCGGCATCGGCGAGAAGACTCTCGACGGCATGCGCGACCAGGCCACGGTGTGAGCGGGGTGGGTGGCGCCGACGAGCAGCTGGCGGTCGCGCGAGAGCGGGTCGTGGATGCTCGCCTCGCGCTCCCCGCCCTCGCCGGGTGGCTCACCGCGGTCGTGCTCGTCGGGGTGCCGGATGTCGCCCTGGCCGTGATGCTCACGGCCGTGGCCGGGGCGCTCGGCGGGCTCGCGTGGCTCTGGTGGTCACGGATGCCGAGCGCGGGCCCGGGGCAGCCCGGAGCCGCGGTGCTTGCGCGCTCACGCCGCGCGGCTCGGGTGCGCGGGGTGCTCGTCGCGAGCATCCCGAGCGTGCTCGCGATCGCCGTAATGGCAGCCGCGGTTGCTCTCGCGGAACCCGCGCGCACACCGCCCGCGCTGGCCGAGGCGCTCGAGAACGGCACGACGGTGGCGGTCGTGCTTGAACTCGAGCAGTCGGTCGTGCCGCCGCCCGCGCACAGCGGCCTCGGCGGCGGCTGGGGCGGGGTGAGTGCCGACGCGCTCGTCGTCGCGGCGCGCACCGAGGCCGGGCTTGTGGCGGTGCGGGTTCCCGTGCGCGTTCTCGGCCTCGAGATCACCGAGCGACAGTCGCTAGGCGCTCGGTTCGAGGGGCGCGTGCGACTCGTCGCTCTCGATGCCGGCGACGACCGCGTTGCCCTGGTGCGGCCCGTCTCCGCCCTCGAGCCGGTGGCCGCGGCCCCGGCACTCGTCTCGGGGGCCGACAGCCTCCGCGCGGGGTTTCTCGCGCTCATGGCGCCGTTTGCGGGCGACGGTGCTGACCTCTTGCCGGGTCTCGCGATCGGCGACACAACCGCGGTGAGTGACGACCTCGACGCCGACATGAAGAGCAGTGCGCTCAGCCACCTCACTGCGGTGTCGGGGGCGAATTGCGCGATTGTCGTGGGGCTTGTGCTCGGGCTCGGAGCGCTCGCGCGATGGCCGCGCCCCGTGCGCGTCGTCGCGGCGCTCGTCGCGTTGGGCGGATTCGTCGTGCTCGTGACCCCCGAGCCGAGCGTGGTGCGTGCCGCGGTCATGGCGAGCGTCGTGCTGCTCGCGCTCGTGAGCGGTCGACCGGCGCGTGGCCTCCCGGTGCTCGGGCTTGCTGTGCTCGGCATTGTCGTGCTCGACCCGTGGATCGCGCGCGAGTACGGCTTCGTGCTCTCCGTTCTCGCGACCGCGGCGCTGCTCGTGCTCGCCGGGCCCCTAGCGGCCGTGCTCGAGCGGGTGCTGCCCGCCCCGCTCGCTCTTGCCATCGCCGTGCCGCTCGCGGCGCAACTCGCGTGCCAGCCCGTGCTGATTCTGCTCGCGCCCGAAGTGCCTCTTGTGGGTGTGATCGCCAACATGCTCGCGGCACCCGCCGCGCCTGTCGCGACGATCGTGGGCATGATCGCGTGTTTGCTTGCGCCAATCGCCCCACCGCTCGCCGTGCTCGTGGCGGGCATCGCGTGGCTTCCTGCGGCCTGGATCGCGGGCATCGCACGCGTCTGCGCTGACCTCCCCGGAGCCGTCGTGCCGTGGCCCGAGGGCGCCGGCGGCGCGGTGCTGCTCGCGGGGCTCACGGCAGCCGTGCTCCTGGCGTGCGGCGTTCCGGCTCCGCTCGGCTCGCCACAACTGCGCCGCCGCATGGCGATCGCGGCGGCAACGACGATGGTCGTGGTCATGGGCGCGACGGCGGGCACCGCTGCGCTGCAGGCACTCGGGCGGCCGGGCGATTGGCGCGTCGCGCAGTGCGACATTGGGCAAGGCGACGCCGTGCTCGTGCGCAGCGGCGAGGCGGTCGCGCTCATCGATACCGGCGCCGTTCCCGAGCTTCTCGATGCGTGCCTTGACACGCTCGGCATCGGCCGTATCGACCTGCTCGTGCTCACGCACTTTGACCTCGACCACGCGGGCGGCACCCCTGCCCTCGTCGGCCGCGTTGATCGTGTGCTCGTCGGACCCACGGGTCGCGAAAGTGATGAGCGCGTCGTCGACCAGCTGGCCGCGGGCGGCGCCGTGATTGAGCCGGTTACCGAGGGCGCGCACGGGATGCTCGGCGATTATCGCTGGCGCGTGTTGTGGCCGCCCGCCCATCGTGGGGTCGAGCCCGGTAATGACGCGAGCATCGTTGTCGACGTGCGCGGCATGCCCGAGTGCGCCGAGTGCCCGAGCATGCTCGCCCTCGGTGATCTGGGGGCGGATGCCCAACGCATGCTCGCCGCCACCCACGACCTCGCCGCCGTCGACATCATCAAGGTCAGCCACCACGGGTCACCCGACCAGTTTGAGCAGCTCTACACCGAGCTCGAGGCACCGCTCGCGCTCATTGGCGTGGGGGCCGACAACACCTACGGGCACCCGGCGCCCACGGCGCTCGCGGTGCTGGATGCCGCTGGCTCGACGGTCGTGCGCAGCGACCTGCACGGGCTCGCGCTCATCGCGGCGAGCAGGCGAGCGACCGGCGGCGAGCTTGCACTGCGGGTCTGGGTCGAGCGGGGCAGCGTCGGCCGGGCTGGGTAGGCTGAGCCTGCCGAGTTCGCCAACCACGAGGAGCCCCATGGCTGCGCCGAAGAAGCCCGCGGGGTCTGCGCGGGTTGCGGCGAGCATCCCGCAGGTGGCATGGCACCAGATTCGATCGGCCCCGGTCATTCTCGTCACGGGCCCCGAAGACTTCTTGGCCGAGCGCGCAAATCGCTTGCTGCGGGATGCCCTGCGCGAGCGCGACGCGAGCCTCGAGGTGCACGACCTGCGCGCCGACGCGTACGCGCCCGGAGAGCTCATCACGCTCGCGAGTCCGTCGCTCTTCGGCGAACCCCGACTCATTCGCGTCGACGGTGCCGCCACCATGAACGACGCTTTCCTCGAAGAAGCCCTCGAATACATTGCGGCCCCGGCCGACGACGTCGTCGTCGTGATTCGCCACGGTGGGGGAGTGCGGGGCAAGAAACTGCTCGACGCCATTCGCCAGGGCACGGGCGGCGGCATCGAGGTGCTGTGCAGCGAGCTCAAGCGCGACAGCGATCGTGCTGACTTCGCGGCAGCCGAGTTCCGTCACGCGGGTCGGGCCATCGCGCCCGCCGCGCTGCGCACGCTCGTGAGCGCCTTCACCGACGACCTCGCCGAGCTTGCCGGCGCCTGCCAGCAGCTACTCGCCGATACCGAGGGCGACATCACCGAGCAGACCGTGGCGAAGTACTACGGCGGTCGCGTCGAGACCAACTCGTTCGCCGTTGCCGATGCCGCTATCGCGGGGCGGCACGGTGAGGCGCTCGGGCTCTTGCGGCACGCGCTCGCGACAGGGGCTGACCCCGTGCCGATGGTCGCGGCCTTTGCGATGAAGTTGCGCACCATGGCAAAAGTGGGCGGCACGCGCGGCTCGGGTGCGCAGACGGCCGCACAGTTGGGCCTCGCCCCGTGGCAGGTCGACCGCGCGCGGCGCGACTTGCAGGGCTGGACCGAAGAGGGCCTCGGCCGTGCGATTCTCGCGGCCGCCGAAACCGATGCCGCCGTCAAGGGCGCGGCGCGCGACCCGATCTACGCGGTCGAGTCGCTCGTGCGTGTCGTCGCGACCCGAGGCGTTCCCGACTAGTTTCTGGCGCGGCCGAGCGCGTCACGCTCGAGACCGAGCGCGTGACGCTCCCGTCCGGGCGCCGTGCTCAACGAACAACGCCCCCGCCGGCGAACCGGCGAGGGCGTTGTGCGAATCGGGGTGGGGCTAGAGCGCCGCAACCTTCTTGGCGATCGACGACTTGCGGTTCGCCGCCTGGTTCTCGTGAATGACGCCCTTGCTCACGGCCTTGTCGAGCTTCTTGGTCGCCGTCTTGAGGGCGGCCTCGGCGGTGGCCTTGTCGCCCGAGGCAACAGCCTCGTTGGTGCGACGGATAGCCGTCTTGAGCTCGCTCTTGATCGCCTTGTTGCGCTCTTGAGCCTTGAGGTTGGTCTTGATGCGCTTGATCTGCGACTTGATGTTTGCCACGTGTGTGCTTTCTTCTTCAGGAACGGTGTGTGTGAGCGGCCGGGGTGGGGTGCCGGTGCGATGCGAACATCGCGGCGAAAATCCCAGCCGCATTCCGTGTCGAAAGAGAGAGGGCTTTCTGACACGCAAGCCAACCGCTTACGTTACCAGGTGCTCTGTGGTGTCGGCCACTCGACGGTCTACGGTCGGCCCGGCCTCATGGGAGAATGTCACCAAATGTCTCCTCGCGCCCTCACGCCGCTCGCCCCCGCCGCGACCGACCCGACGCTGATTCGCAACTTCTGCATCATCGCGCACATCGACCACGGCAAGTCGACCCTTGCCGACCGCATGCTCGGCATCACGGGAGTCGTGAGCGACCGCGACATGCGCGCGCAATACCTCGACCGCATGGACATCGAGCGTGAGCGCGGCATCACCATCAAGAGCCAGGCCGTACGCATGCCGTGGGCGCTCGCACCCGAAGAGGGCGGCAAGCCCGTCACCTATGCGCTCAACATGATTGACACGCCCGGCCACGTCGACTTCACCTACGAGGTGAGCCGCTCGCTCGCCGCGTGTGAAGGTGCCATCTTGCTCGTCGACGCGGCTCAGGGCATTGAGGCCCAGACGCTCGCGAACCTCTACTTGGCGCTCGAAAACGATCTGACGATCATCCCCGTGCTCAACAAGATCGACCTGCCGGCGGCCGACCCCGAGAAGTATGCGAAAGAGCTCGCGGGGCTCATCGGCGGCAATCCCGACGACGTGCTACGCGTGAGCGGCAAGACGGGTATGGGCGTCGAGGGCTTGCTCGATGAGGTCGTGCGGCAGATTCCCGCGCCCGTGGGCGACCCCGATGCTCCGGCCCGCGCAATGATTTTCGATTCGGTCTACGACTCGTATCGCGGCGTTGTGACCTATGTGCGCATGGTGGATGGCCGGCTCAGCCCGCGCGAGCGCATCCAGATGATGTCAACCAGGGCCACGCACGAGCTGCTCGAAATCGGCGTGAGCGCGCCCGAGCCGACCCCCAGCAAGGGCTTGGGTGTGGGCGAGGTGGGGTACCTCATCACGGGAGTGAAAGACGTGCGCCAGTCGAAGGTCGGCGACACGGTCACGAACGCGCAGAAGCCCGCGACGACAGCTCTCGCCGGCTACACCGACCCCAAGCCGATGGTCTTTTCGGGGCTCTACCCGATCGACGGCAGCGACTACCCGGTGCTGCGCGAGGCGCTCGACAAGCTCAAGCTGTCTGACGCGAGTCTCAACTACGAGCCCGAAACCTCGGTGGCGCTCGGCTTCGGGTTCCGCTGCGGCTTCTTGGGTCTGCTGCACCTCGAGATCGTGACCGAGCGTCTCGAGCGCGAGTTTGGCCTCGACCTCATCTCGACGGCGCCGAGCGTGACCTACGAGGTCACGACCGACGACAAGAAGCAGTTCACGGTCACGAACCCCAGCGAGTTTCCGACGGGCGCAAAGATCGCGGCCGTGAGCGAGCCCATGGTGCGCGCGGCCATCTTGGCGCCGAAAGACTACGTCGGCACGATCATGGAGCTCTGCCAGAGCCGCCGCGGCACCCTCATCGGCATGGACTATCTCGGCGAAGACCGCGTCGAGATCAAGTACACGATGCCGCTC